>JBJEHU010000001.1:0-4049 GCA_051876355.1 Atopobiaceae bacterium
TATCCGGGATTGGGCGGGCTTGCCCTCTTGACAGGAAGAGCTTCATATCAGCTGTAGAGCAGTCAGGAGTGGCGCAGGGTCTCAAGAGGTAGGCCCTGCGCCCTCTCTATGTGAGCGCAGTCTGGTCAAGCGTATGCGTCCAAACAGATTCATCAAAGTTGGATATCTGAGATGCAGGTTCAGGAGAATAGCCCGTGCTTTGGTATTGTCCTGAAGCTCTATGATGCCTCGAGTGAAAGCAACGTGTTGGTTCGGGCATTCTTCGGAATCATCTTTCTGGGCGTCGGACTACTCTCTGGCAATTTTATTGGAGCCATGCAGACGGTTAGGGGATATCAGGAAGCGTATGACATCATCTGTCATCCGGCTGATATTTCTGACTCTTCGGTAGGCTGCATGAGTGACCAGCCAATTCTTTGCGAAGCTCATCGATCAAGGCTGTTGTCTCAAAGGCGGGATGAAATAGCGCACTGATACAATCTTGGTATTCAATGCTGTGTCTTGCAGCTTCGAGAGGGGAAGGGACAGCATGGCTGAGAAGAAAGATGGAGACCTGGACAAGCTGGCGGCTGGCGGCTTACAACTGCCATCAGGCTTCTACGAGGGCATCGCCCAGGTGCTGGAGCAGGCGAGAGACAGAGCCTATCATGCCGTGAACTCCGCCATGGTACAAGCCTACTGGGAGGTCGGCCGCCGCATCGTGGATGAGCAGGGTGGCGAGAGCCGTGCAGCGTACGGAAAGGCTCTCATCAGCGAGCTGTCGCGGCGTCTTACCGAGGACTTCGGGCGGGGCTTCACTGCGACCAACCTCAAGTACATGAGGCAGTTCTACCTTGCGTTCCCAAAAGGTCACACGCTGTGTGACGAATTGACTTGGTCGCACTATAGGACTCTTTCCCGAGTGTCCGATCCCAAAGCCCGAGCCTGGTACGAGCGAGAGGCTGCCGTGCAGGGCTGGAGCGTGCGAACCCTGGAAAGAAACATCTCCACTCAGTACTACTATCGGCTCCTCCAGTCGCAGGACGACAGAATGCCCGCTGTCGAGGCAGAGATGGAGCGGTCCACGGCACCCCTGCAGCATGACAAGCTCGAGTTCATCAAGAATCCAGTCGTGGCGGAATTTCTAGGACTGGCTCCGAATGCTGATTTTCAGGAGTCGGAGCTTGAGAGTGCCATTATCACTAATCTTCAGAAGTTCTTGCTGGAGCTTGGTAAGGGCTATGCCTTTGTGGCTCGTCAGCAGCACATCCGTACCGAGCTGGACGACTTCTATATCGACCTTGTGTTTTATAACTTCATCCTCAAGTGTTTCGTTCTCGTTGACCTCAAGATGGGCAGGCTCACCCACCAGGATATCGGCCAGATGGATATGTACGTGCGCATGTACGATGAGCTCAGAAAGGCTCCTGAAGATAGTCCTACGCTCGGCATCGTACTCTGTACCGAGACGGATAAGGATGTGGCTCACTTCTCGGTCCTCAATGGATCAGACCAGCTCTTCGCTGCCAAGTACCTCACCTATCTGCCCACAAAAGAACAGCTGCGCGACGAGATAGAGCGCCAGAAGGAGTTCTTCGCCGAACAGAAAGGACTAAAGCTCGATGGAGATGAGTGACGCCCTTCGGGGTTGATGCGGCTGGAGGCCCTGATCTGATTAGTGATTGAGGTGCAGCCAGCTGGTCTAATTCGCTTGAGGGATTGGGAACATGCTCGTTTCCAAGCCTCAAGGCGGCATCCGGCCGAGTCTCTGCAGCCGTCTAGTCGAAAAAGAGTTTCGTCTATATGCCAGCGCGTGCAACTTTGCGAGAGCGGAACCCCGCCAGGTTCGAGTGCATCGAATTCGCTCGCTGGCCACTGACTGTATACTGTATCATTTGGGCGAGTGCTGCGGATTTCTTTTCTGGAATGTAGGGCAGCAGAAATCTTTGATTGACAAAGAGAGATTCAGAGAAATCTGAGAGAGAAAGTCTGCTGTGCCCATCAAAGATTTCAGATACTTGTTTCCTAGAAACCGCAAGAACAGAGGCCGAAGGCGGCTGGCTTTGAGCTTGCTATCATCTCACGGATTCTGCACCAAAGGAAATATCTGCTGAATCAAGCAGCCAGACCAGCGTGCAAGCTTCCTACGGACGAGACCAGAAGGGTATCGTGGAATGGCGAGGTCGTGCTTAGCGCTCGAGGATTGCTGACTGCCTGACTGTGTAAACAGCAGAGCTCCTCGCTGGCATCTCCGAGTTCGCTGCGATGAACGAGATCTATGCACAGTTCTTCGAGGCACCCTATCCGGCACGTGCTGCCTTCCAGGTCGCAGCACTCCCCGGTGGCGGTAGGGTCGAGATCAAGGCTGTCGCCCGCGTCGAGGCGTAGCGCTTTTCAGACAGTGGATCGAAGAAGCAGGGAGGCAGAGCTCGGACACTGCCTCCCTGCCTGCTTGTCAGGCAAGACGTTCGAGCTCGTGGGCGCGGATGCTGCCGGCAAAGACAGGAAGCGCGATGCCACATGTAGCGAGCGCTGCCGCAAAAGCTCTTGCTGCCTCTTTCTGTTCCTGCCCTTCTGTCTGGTTTACGACGATGAGGTCGGGACGGCAGATGCCTGAACGGCATTCCGCAGCGATGGCCTGGGCTACGAGTGCAGGCGTCGCAGAGTCTTTTGGACAGGCTCCCGTGAGGCCACAGAAGATCTCGGAACGATGCACTGCCTCGGCGATGGGGCGTCCGAAGCCAGAAGCGCCGACGACTTCTATCGTCTCGTCAGTGCGGGCGGGAATGACGGGCTCCCAGGAGGCATGGGCCTTGAGGGGCAGACGCTTCGAGCCGTCTGCCTCGACGAGGACATGATCGGCAAGCTCTCGGAGCCTCTCCATCGGGAGTGCCGGTGCACAGATCTTGCCTCCTGTGCCCTGCACGCTCTGCCCTATGCAGATGCAGCGCTCATACTCCAAGGCCTCTGCTATCGTCTTGTCATCAGGGTTCTCGAGATAGGGGATGTGCTCCGGCACGAGCATGTGCGTCGTGGTCGTAAGAATCGTGCGTCCGGAAAGCTCCTGGGCAAGCTCCAGAAGGAGCGTCGACTTGCCGCCGCTCCCGACCGCTGACACAAGCTTTGCATCCGTTCGCAGCAAATCCGTAATAATCATTTGGTATCCAAACAAAAAGTAATATTTACGCTATACTCAGGATAGCGCATGCAGAGGCAGGAAAGAGAGTGCAATCTGCCTCTGCGCTATTATTGGTGCGGAGCGTTATCCATAAGAGGATAGAACGCTTCGTCGGATGGCTGCACCGCCCCGTGTACGGGCAGAAGCCGGCAAGGAGAGCACACCATGGAAATCGATGCACGCAATCTCAAGTGCCCGAAGCCTGTTGTTCTGACCCTCGAGGCTTTGCCGAAGCTCAAAGACGGCGAGTCGCTCGATATCCTCGTAAACGACAATGTCGCACTGAGCAACCTCATGCGTCTTGCTGCCTCGAAGAAGCTTGACTTCTATGCCAACCAGCAGGGTGCAGACACTGTCATCAAGCTCGTGCCGAGGGCAGACTCCGAGATCGGCTCCGATGCCGCTGAGAAGGAGGCCCAGGCCTTCTGCGATGTGCCTGCAGCTGCCCCTGCCGCCCCTACCGTCATCGCCGTCGATACGGACAGCATGGGACGCGGCAACGACGAGCTTGGCCACATTCTGATGAAGGGCTTCATCTATGCCCTGGCCCACCAGGAGAAGGTGCCCGATACGATGCTCTTCTACAACGGCGGCGCGCACCTTACCTGCGAAGGCTCGGAGTCCCTGGACGATATCAAGGAGCTTGAATCCCGTGGCACGAAGATCTTGACCTGCGGCACCTGCCTCGACTTCTATGGGATCAAGGACAAGCTTGCGGTCGGCGAGGTCACGAACCTCTATGCAATCGCAGAGATCGTGAGCGGCTGTGCGGGCGTGACGGTCCTCTAGAGGCCTTGCCCCATGCCAGAAGAATCAAAGAGCGGGATGCGTGCATCGATGGTGCACAGGCGAAGTCCGGCCGTGCTGGCAGCAGGGGAGGGGATTCTTCAGA
>JBJEHU010000002.1:0-63845 GCA_051876355.1 Atopobiaceae bacterium
TGCCGGGGAGGGCATAGCCACCATGGTTCAGTTCACACATTGTGCAGATGCCTCTCATAGATGGTAACAAGCGTATAGGCGCACATGCGATGTTGGTCTTTCTTGCCCTGAACAAGATTGCAGTTGCCTACACACAAGATGAACTTTCTGATACGTTCTTGGCATTAGCAACAGGGACGCTCTCTCAGGAAGAACTTCTGTATTGGATTGTCAATCATCAAAGATAAATTCGGTGCCAGACACAGTCCAAAGGATGACTTGCTGGCTGGCTAGCGACATGGCATTAGTCGGTTATCTTGTCGAAAGCCACCTTGTCACGATGAAGAACTCAGGGGATAGTCGTTTTCTTCCTGGACGGCTACCATCCTCGGGGCATCGATCTGCATCTATCGGAATCTGATCTTCCCGTACGTCCTTTTCACTCCGCCTCGGTATAGAACGCAATCTCAGGACAGAACTCCGGATCGCTATAGGCTTTTGCAATTTCCCCTACTGTCATCCCTGCTACTTCACGGGCACTGTACATGCCATTGTCTGCAAGCATCCAGGCCTCTTCCCACCAGCCAGGATGGAGTGCCCAGATTTCCTTCCAGTCGCGCTCAGAAACATAGTCTCCATCCTCATCGATCCTGAAGACCCCTGTACCGGAGGGAAACTCTTCCTGGACACGGCTATCAAGCTCATCGGCAGCTGCATCTATTGCATCGAGGACGGCTTGCCCTATTGGGTGAGGCGCAAACGCATCTTCCAGTTCATTGCTCCACGCTAGCGTCAGTGCTTCGGAGATGGAACAAGGCTGCGCACAAGCCTGCGCAGTGTCCGTGCTACCACGGAGCACATCTGCTGCATCGACATACCCGTTCGAAATCAGCTGCCATGCCTTTGGCCAGCTAGCAGGACAGCCCTTCCAGGTTTCTTGCCATGCCCCTTCTCCCGCATAGGTTCCTTGGGCAAGACGGTAGATGCGCTCTCCCTCATGGAACTGCAGCGATGCTTTCTCGTAGAGCTCCTTGCCCCTAGCTTGGATCTCAACGAGCTCTGCCATATCGAGCACAGGCATATCTTCCATGGTCAAGGACCTCCTGCTGCTGCGTTTTCAGGATGCAGCGCAAGAGTATACGATCCTTCAGCCGCTACCCTCTCCTGCTTCTCAGGAATGCGGTCGTGACACCCTGCTTGAGCTGCTTCATGAGCTCTTCGGGGAGCTTCTCGACATGCTCTCCCAGATAGACGCCACGCTCTTCGAAGATGTAGGAGAAGACGGTCTGCGCCTCCTTGTCGTCGGCACGTCCGATCTCTATGGCATGAATCTCGATACCTTTCTTCGTGAGCTCGTCCACGGCCTTCTTGGCAGCTCCCGGGAAGGACGACGCGCCATCCGTCACCTCGAACACGAGATGGATTTCGCGTCCCGACCTGAGCTCCTGAACCTCTTTCTGCCCTGTGGCAGAGACGATCTCTTCGAGGCAGGCTCCGTCATTCGTCGAGCCATCCGCGCCTTGGAGCCGCGCAATCGAAAGCATCTGGCCGGCTTTGTACTTCCTTCCCTGGTCCTCGAAGGCAAGCACCTTCCTGTGATGTGTGCCGAAGAGCCAGACTTCTGTCTCCACATCGATCTTCTCGTGGGCACGTGCCGCTGCCTCCGACAGATACTTCGAGAAGTCCTCGAGCGAGAGCAGGACGACAGCCAGAGCCTCGCGCGCCGGCTCCAATTTCCCTGACCTCATCGATCCCGAATTGTCTACGACGAAAGAGACCTTGAGGCACTTCGGCAGCTGCCTGTATTTCCTCTGGAGCTCGGTCGAGTCGAAGAAGGCAAGGTTCCTGTAGTTGTCGGTACGTTCCGCTTCGACAAGCGATGGCCAGCCATCTATCACGGCATGCGTATCGAGCTTGCCGGTCAGGGTGTGCTCGACCTTGACGGAAACCTCCTGCGCTGCCTCTCCTATGAGCTCATGCCAGTACTGCCTCATGCGCAGGCGTGCCGGACGCACAAGCGCCTCATAGTGGCCGAAGAGCTCTTCGTCTTCCTTCGTGACACCGAAAGGAGCAAGATCAGGTGTCCCTTCGATCAGATCCGTCGCTGCCTGGCGCCGCTCGTCCTGCGCTGCCTTGAGGCTCTTGAGCGCCTCCTTCTTCTGGGCACGTGCCATCTCGGGACCATGCCTGCGGGAGCGCTTCGTGCGGGAGGTGGAGCCGCCTCCCGCCTCTTCCTCGGTCGTCGCGCCATATTCCTTGCCTGCGATATCGCACTTCATGAGCTTCATCCGGGCAGGAAGGAGGAAGGTGCGCACGAAGGGGTCGCGACGCTCTATGCCAGCGCCGTCTTGAAGCAGCCGTACGAGCCCCTCGCGCACGAAGGCGAAGCGCTCTTTCCCCATCGTCCGCTCTTCGAGCACCTCTGCAATCTCGGGCTCCTCGAGAGACTCCGTCCCGTACCACTCGGCCTGAAGTATTGATGGCCCCAGAAGCGGTGCCAGCTCCTTCGGATGGAGCACGGATGGGAACTGGCCCTCCCAGAGAAGCATGGTCCTGACCTCGTCTGCGACTTTCTCGTCGAGATAGCGCGGAGCCCGGAGGCGCACTTCGAGCATCTGCGTCCATTCGTCTGCGATATCGAGGAAGTCGAGCACCTTCTCCTGCATGTTTGGAAGGACGATCTCCGGCTGGTATGCCTTGTCATCTTCCAGCCCCAGCTCCTTAACGCGGGCAAGCAGCGCCTGCGTGAGCTCCTGCGCTTCGGGCAGAAACGTCTCGGGCCGGGCAAGGTAGATGCCAGGATGTGCGCGCCAGTCCGGGTAGAGTGCCAGCGCCTCATAGACATGGAAGAGGAAGCGGTCCTCGGAAAACGGCATCTCCTGGAAGAAGGCGAGAGGAACGATAAGGGAAGGCTCCTTCGGCCTGAGCTCGAAGCGCTCCGCCTTGTCGTCGAGCACCGTGCGCAGGCGCATGTCGCCCGAGAAGAGGACGATCAGCTGCTCATGGGCAGCCAAGATCTCTTCGCACTGCTTCCTGAAGGCAGGAGAGACCTCTTTGGGAACGCTGTCGCTTCTTCCCTCTTCCTCATCGTAGAGGTGGTCTGCAATCTTTCCGTAGGTTTCCTTACGCATAGAGCGGCTCCCTGAGAAGCTGGCTCTCCGTCTCGAGGCGTGAGTATGAGAGGCGCTCGAGCGCGCCATCCACATCGACGAAGAGGACAGATGAGTGGGACTCCTGACAAAGCCTCGTCGGGAAGGCATCCTCCACAAGAGGCACCGGTGCCATCTGCCACGTGAGATTTCTCTCCAGAAGGTAGGCTGCACCTTCATCCGTGAAGGCGAATGCAGTCACACCATCTGTCGTGGTGCACCAGAGGTTCCCCTTCAGGGCAATCCCTTGGATCTTCTGCCCTCCGTCTGACTCTTCGACCTCTACCGGAAGCTCCGGCATCTCGAGCTCGGCATCCTCGCCGAGATGCTCCTCCACAAGGGCAATGACAGAGTCCGGCAGGCCTGATTCGGAGATCTTCGAGACGTCGCTGCAGAGGACTTGGCGCCTGCCGCCCATGGGACGGGTCTTGATCAGGCGTTCGCGGGCATAGGGCAGGGCCTCGACCAGAAGCGAGCGTTCCTCTTCCTCCAGCTCCTCGAGCTCACGTGCCAGGGCTGAAGGAGTGCTACCTTCAGCCAGGGCTTGGGCAATCTTCGGCTGCAGCGCCTGGACCCGTGCCTTGAAGGCATGGGCACGCTCTTTGAGCTCTATGCCTTCCACGGCTACTCCTGGCTCTCCGGGAAGAGCGCGTCGAGGACCCGTACGCCTGCTCCGAGCGTGCGGGCATGGTCTGCCACGTCCTCTGCGACAGAGATGTCCTGGTCGGCAGAGCCGTCTATCTGGATGTCCTCTGCAAGGTCTTCCGGCAGCTCAGTCCTTGCCGGACCATTTCCGAAGAGGAGATAGACGACGTCTTCGACGCTCAGATGCTCGAGCGGACGTGCCTCATACACATACGGCGCACACCTTATGTCCTCATAGCCCAAGGCCGCTGCACCACGCGCACGTACCGGCACCTTCCAGCCATCTGCCTCCTGGAAAAACCCATAGCGGACGGCAAGGCCCAGAAGCAGGTTCCTGTCATCGGCATTCGTCACGGTCGAGAGGAACGCATCCCAGAGCGCAAGCGAGAGGTCGACCTCCTCGCCCTGGTTCCAGAAGTCCAGCACATGCATGAGGTTGCGGATGGAAAGGACGCCTTCGGAAAGCGTCGGCGTATCCGCATCCGAGCCAAGCTCCGAGACCCCTTCGAAGATGTTCTGGCTCATGCGTGCAAGCTCGGCAAGCTGCCAGAGGAGCTCGAGCGTATGCCCCGCATCGGGGATATCGAGCGAGCCATCCTCGTTCAGGAGATGCTCGACGATGAGGCGGAAGAGCTCCGAGGGTGTCGTGTCGGTGCGCTCCTTGAGCGTTCCTTCTGTCGCCTGCGGCACGTAGTTGTAGACGATCGTCGTGAAGCGGGACTGGAAGGCGGGATTCAGGGCATTCGTGCCTTCGTAGCTCACCTGCTGGGTCGAGAGGTTGCCCGTGCCGATGAGGCAGAAGCCGGGCTTGATCTCGACCTTGCCGACACCTGCGACATAGGCCTCCTGCCCGGCGTGATGCTGGAGGATATCGTTCAAGGCTATGAGGTTCGGCATCGCAATGGCGTTCATCTCGTCGATGATGACAGGACGGCCCTGCCTGAGGGCAAGGAGCACTTCCTTGTCGACCTTCTTGACGACGGTGCCGAAGCCTGAGGCATCGGCGACCGCGAGGTCCGAATACGTCTTCCAGGCACCTTCGACGACCTTCTCCTTCACGGAGTGGTCAAGCGTGGAAAGCTCGTCTGCATGCTCCCTGATATAGTCCCTGAAGCTGTCAAGGAGCTGCGAGAGCGCTTCTGTCTCCCCCTTCCCCATCCCTGCGTGGGAAAGGACCAGGCTCTTCTCCGAGAAGAGGTCCTCAGCCGTGAGGTTGTGGGAGCCCGAGACAAGATAGGGACGGAAGTCCTCCGGCATGTTCTTGCCTGAAGCTTCCTGCCACACCTCGTCGAAGTGCTGAACAGCTTCCCCGCGGGTGGCAGAGGCATGTTCCTGCCGCCAGGCTGCCATCGCCTCTGCCGCCTGATGCCTTCTGGCACGCTCTGCGCTGTAGTCCTCTGCTGCCTCGACCGCGAGCTGCGTCTTGCCAGATCCCAGATGTCCCACAAGATAGACCGGGATGCCGGCGTCGAGCGAGGAGGCTATTGCCTTCCTGGCGCGTGCCACATAGCCCGTATCGATGAGGCGGCCTGATTTCTGCTCTTCGATGTCGCGTGAGAGCTCCTGCCGCTTCGCGACGAAGAAGGCGTCGGCATCCTTCTCCAGGAGCTGGCGGCGGCGCTTCTCGAGCTCAGCGATCCTGCACGCATGTGCACGGGTCTCTGTGGTCGATCTCCTCTCATGGAGAAGCGAGGCCTCTCTGCTCCTGTCGCGGGCCTCTGCCAGGCAGAAGCGCTCGTAGCGCTCCTCGGCGTCGATCGCACCAAGTTCAGCCTCTGCCTCTTCGCGCGCCTTCTGGACATAGCTCTCGTAGCGGCCAAGAAGCCCAGATTCGCCTCTCTCCTCCTTGGCCCCTCTTGCAGCTGCCCTGCGTTCGCACTCTATCTCGGATAGCCTTGCCATGCCCGCTCTTTCCGGGGATGAGTCCCCTCTGCTGATAGAGCCGGGCCCATGCACACGGCACAGGCCCGGCATATCCTGCCTCTGCAGGTCAAGATCAGATGATGTTGTACTCCTTCAGGAGCAGCTCGATATCCGTGCCCTTGATCTTCTTCTCGATCTGGTGCCTCACGAGCGCCGGAATCTTGATCTCCGGCTTCTCGCCGTCGAGCATCTCCGATGCTGCATTGAGGAGATAGCGGATATCGTAGCGGCTCGGGAACACCTCAGGCACGGCGCGCTCGACGCCGGCGAGGATATAGACAGCCTCCATGGCCGTACGGCCCGAGTACTCGATCGTGAAGACCGTATCCCTGCCCGGCTCGTCCATCGTCTCTGCGAACTGGCCCAGGAAGGCGAAGTTCACGGCGTTCTTCGGGACGACATACGGGCGGTCGCCGAAGGAGCGGCGCAGGAACATCGACGTGATGAACGGCATCATGACCGGCACGGCGTGGCAGGTATCGGCAAGCTCCTCGATCTGGTCGAGCGGAGCGCCGATGTGGTAGAGCCACTCCTCCGTGATCTCGCGGCCCGTGCAGTCCTTCAAAGGCTTCTTCACGTAGTTTCCCGGCACATCGGTGAAGAGGCCATAGACCCAGACCTCGAAGTCCTTGTCAGGCTGGCCGTAGTACTGCTCCTGGCGGTTGATCGTCCAGCTCATGAGCCAGTTCGAATCCTTGGCAGACACGATGCCGCCCGTGCAGATGTGGCCGCCATACGGGCTTCTCTTCGTGATCTTCTCGACGAGGTCCACGACCCTCGGATCGGATGCCGTGATCGTGCAGGACTCCCAGTTCGACTCCTCCGGGTGTCCGCAGAAGACCTCAGGATGGCCGAACTCGTCAGACTGCGCAGCGATGTTCTTCCACATCTCCCAGCAGCCGCCGAGCTTCGGATCCCACGGTGCCGGCGTATCGGTCGAGCCATACGTCGAGCTTTCCGTCATCGATCCATTCGTGATGAAGCAGAGGTCGTTCGGCGTGAGGTCGATCGAGATATCGTTGCCGTCCTTGTCGTGTGCGACGATCTTCTTTGCGACCTTCTTCTCCGGCGTGATGTCGAACTCGACGTTGGTGACCGTGACGCCGTAGCGGAACTCGACACCTGCAGCCTTGAGGTAGTTGATCATCGGGGTGACGAAGTCCGTGAACTGGTCGCGGCGGCAGAACTGGAGTGCCGAAAGGTCGGCAAGGCCGCCGACGTGGTGGATGAAGCGGTTCATATAGAGCTTCATCTCGAGGGCAGAGTGCCAGTTCTCGAAGGCGAACATCGTGCGCCAGTAGCACCAGAAGTCAGAATGCAGCAGGTCGTCAGAGAAGATCTCCTCGATGGACTTGCCCTGGAGCGACTCGTCGCTCATCATCAGGAAGTTCGCGAGCTCCATCGCGTTCTTCTGGCCGAGATTGAACTTGCCGTTGTCGTAGCGCTGGCCACGGTTCGTCGTGATGCGGCAGTTCGAGAAGTTCGGGTCGTCCTTGTTGATGTAATAGAGGTGGTCGAGGACCGAGACATTCGGGTCCTCCACGGAAGGCAGCGAGTGGAAGAGGTCCCAGAGCACCTCGAAGTGGTGTCCCATCTCGCGGCCGCCACGGGCCACATAGCCGACATTCTCGATGACCTTGCCGTCGAGGCAGCCGCCAGGGATATCGAGCTGCTCGAGGAAGTGGATCTTCGAGCCATCCATATGGGCATCGCGGACCAGGAAGCAGCCGGCAGCCAGGGCGCCGATGCCCGTGCCGATCAGATAGGCGCTCTTATCGTCTATGCCCTTCGGCTTGCGCGTATGGATCAGTGCGTCATAGTCGCCGCAGAAGAAAGAAAGGCGGGGATCCTTCGACTTGATATGGTAGTCCATCAGGCACTCCTCTTCTGAATACGGACGGGCCCTATTTTTGAACCCGTGTCAAAACGTTGACACCTATACCCCGCTCATTCGGCTTTAAAACGCACGAAGGCCTGTTTTCTGCGGACGGTTGCGGATTTACGGACACCTGTCTGTTTTCGTCCCGCGCTCTACGCAGTCTCGCGTACGCCGTTTCTGAACCGCATGTAGAGCGGCAGGAAGAGGCAGGAGACACCAAGCGCGCCTGCAAGCGCAAGCCCGCCGCCGAGGATGCCAAGCGATGCCGCGCCGAGCCCGTCCAGGGCCGCGCCGCCGAGAGCGGTGCCCGTGCCTATCCCTAAGTTGTAGAGCCCTGAATACGTTGCCATGGCCACAGAAGCATCCTGTGGATCTGCGATCTCGATGATCAAGGCCTGGAAGGCGATGCCGAAGGAAGTGAGGCCGAGGCTCCAGGCTGCCATGACCAGAGATTCTGTCACAGGGCTTGCCGATGCCGGCAGAAGCGCCAAGAGCGCTGCTGCGACGAGCATGCAGGAAAGGGCAAGATAGCTCCTCCGGTGCGTCGCATAGAGCTTTCCGAAGAGGGCCGAGGCCACAAGGCCGGAAACGCCGAAGAGCACGAGCGCAGCCGTGATGCCGGAAGCGGAGAACGAAGCCACATCCTCGAGATAGGGCTCGATATAGCCATAGGCCACATAGTGCCCCGATGCCAAAAGCACGGTGACGCAGAAGAGGACCGCCAAGGGGGCCGTGCGGAAGAGTCCCGGCAGGCGCTTGAGCGTGAAGCGCTCGACGTGTGCAAGCTCCGGGAAGATACGGAAGAGGAAGGCAAGATCGATGAGGGCCACCACGCCTACCAGCGCGAATGCCATCCTCCAGCCCACGGCGAGACCGATGGCTCGGCCCAGCGGCATGCCGGCAATCTGTGCGATCGAGGTGCCCGTCGCGACGATGCTCATGGCCCCTGCCTCATGCGCAGGGCCTGCGACCCGTGCCGCACAGATCATAACGATCGACCAGAAGATCGCATGCGCGCATGCAACGACAAGGCGTGCGATGATCAGAAAGCCATAGGACATGGCCACGGCCGAGAGGATCTGCCCTGCCGCGAAGAGGGCGATGACCGCGAGCAGGAGCTCGCGGAAGCCGAAGCGCGAGGCTCCGACCATCAAGGGCAGCGAGAGTGCGGCCACGCCCCAGGCATAGACGGAGATCATGATGCCTGCCTGGGCATCGGTGAGCGCAAAGCTTGCCGCGATATCGGAGAGGAGCCCCACCGGCATGAACTCCGAGGTATTGAAGACGAATGCCGCAACGACAAGGCCTGCCAATGCGAGCACCTGGCGACGTGTGAGCGCAGCCTCTGCGTCCGTTGCTTTCTCAGCCAATCTGCCATCACCTTTCATGCTGCTTTCTCGACCACCACAGCATGGCAGAGTCAGGCAGAGACTGGCATATCAGATGCAGAACAGCACCAAGGCAGCACAGCAAACATGGCACAGGTATGGAAATGGGAGGAGCTGGTATCCCTAATGTTAGGCTGGTCCTGCTCGATACCTGATCTGAAAGCGAGGCTTGCACCTTGACCGCAACAACTGCTTCCGGCATGAGCCGGACGCGTGCCCATATCTGCCTGGCACTCCTGGTCCTCTTGGGATTCTCCCTTGGCTGCTCCGAGTTTGCCGTCATCGGCATCGAATCCGACCTGGCAGAAGACCTCAATGTGAGCCTTGCTGCGGCAGGCCAGCTCATCAGCCTCTTTGCCCTCCCCTATGCGGTCGTGACGCCAGTACTCGCGCTCTCGTGCGGGCGCTTCCGGCGATACAGCCTCCTTCTCGTCTATAGCCTCATCTTCTGTGCCGGCAACATCATCTCTGCTGCCGCCTCGAGCTTCGGTGTGCTCCTCGTCTCCCGCATCCTTATCGGTGCGGTCTCAGGCGAGCTTCTGGCCGTCGGCCTCACGTTCATCCCCGAGCTCACCTCTCCCGAGAAGAGCTCCTGGGCGCTCTCGCTTGTCTATGCGTCCTATTCTGTCGCTATGGTCGTCGCGACCTCTGCCGGCAAGTTCATCGCGGACACGCTGAACTGGCATGTCTTCATGTACGGCGTGCTTGCGCTTGCAGTCCTTACCTGCGTGCTCTGCCTTCTCATCCTTCCGCGCCAGGGCGCGACCGACGAGTCTGCCACATTCAAGGAGCAGGCACGCCTCTTCACGGAGCCTCAGGTCATCGCAGCGATGCTGATCTTCGTCTTCGGGGTCGGCGCGGTCTATACGTTCTATGGCTACGTGACGCCCTACCTCGAGACCATCCTCCATATGGATACGGTCGCCGCCTCGACGACGCTCATGGCCTACGGCGCCGTGACGTTCATCTCGAACCTCGCCGGCGGCTGGATCGACTCCCACTTCGGCGTCCATGCCCTCATCGTCACCTTCCTTGCCCAGGCACTCGTGCTTCTCGGTATCTGGTTCGCAGGCGGAGACACCGCCCCTGCCCTTGCCCTCATCTTCGCCCTTGCGCTTCTCATGTATCTGGCATCGGTTCCCTGCGTCTCCCTCTTCATGCATGCCGCACGTGCCCGCCATCCCAAGGCCCTGACGCTTGCAAGCTCGCTCGAGCCGATGTCGTTCAATATCGGCATCGCCTTCGGCACGGCTGTCGGCGGTGCTGTCGTCTCAGGCGCAGGGCTTGGATCTCTGGGGCTTGTGGCAGCAGCGCTTTCCGTCATTGCCGCCGCAACGGCTGCCGTGACGACTATGCTTGCAGGGAAGCATGCGTGAGAAAGGAAGCCATGATGGACGAATATGGGATGGCGCTTCAGGACCTCGTGTCTGCTGCCCAGGAGATCGGCTATCCGAAGGAGTTCGGCCTTGCGCTTGCACAGTACGTGCGCGGCCCCAAGACGATGCTGCGCATGGCAGAATATCTGCGCCGCTGCCGTCCGCATTCCTTCGAGGAGGCAGCTGACGAGGCCGTGACGCTCGTCTCCGAGCGCAGCCGCTGGATCGAGCAGGAGCGCTCCGAGGAGGCACAGGCCGCCTTCACCGCCTTCATGAACCGCCCGCGCGCCGAGGATGAAGCTGTGGACTGGACCGACGAGTCATGGCACGAGATGACAGAAGCGGAGTTTTACGGCGACCCGGAAGACGGGGAGATGGATTCCTTCGCCCAGGGAGAAGACGACGGAGCGGCAGAGGATGCCGGCCCCTACAACTGCGATTTCGATGACTCCATCCCCTGGTAGCTTCTAGGCGAATGTGGACTGGAGCACCTTCGAGACATCGAGGTCAAGGTCCACATACCCATCTATCCCCGAGACCGTGCCTTCGGCAGAGTACTGCCAGATCGCGAATGGGATGTCGGCAGACGGCAGGTCCGTATAGGAGGCAAGCCAGTAGCCATACTCCCAGAGACCGGCATATTCCATGTCTTGAAGGTCGTAGATGTTACCGTAGACCATGGCGGTACGGCCCGAGGCGGCAATCCGGTCGCAGAAGGCCTTCGCGACGGCATACATGTCATCTGCGCTCATCCCAGAGATGCGGGCGCCATCAGAGCCTGTCGGCTCGAAGTCGAAGACGACCGGATACACGAGGTTCGTGCTTCCAAGCTCCGAGAGCACGAAGTCTGCCTCCTCCTCTGCCTCCGCCACGGTCGTTGCCTGCGAGTAGAAGTAGACGCCGATGTTGAGGCCTGCCATCTGGGCACCGAGCAGGTTCTGCTTGAAGCAGGAGTCGAGCTGTATCGTGCCGGATTCCGTGCCGCGGTAGCCGACACGGATGATCGCGAACGATATGCCGTCTGCGCGCACCTTGTGCCAGTCGATATCTCCCTGGTGGGCCGATACGTCGATGCCGGATCTGCTCTCCTCCGTGCCAGAGACGACGTAGTGCAGCCTGCCATCGACACCGCGCACCAGGAAGTTCCAGTTGTAGGGGTCAGTCGCGACTGCATCGGCGCTTGGCAGCTTCGCTCCATAGAACGTGCCCGAGACCGTAGGCTCCCACATATAGAAATGGATGCCGAGAGCTATGGCTGCAGCGATGGCAGCAAGAACTGCGACGATCTTCGCACGGTGGCGGAAGAGCTCCTGCTTCTTCGTGAGCTTCTTCTTCGCATGCTTCGTCGCCACATGCTTGGCAGATGCCGTCTTCTTGGAAGATGCGCCCTTGGAGGAAGATGTGCTCTTGGCAGTGCTGGAGCCTTTCGAAGACGTCTTCTTGGTCTTTGCCGCATGCTTTGCTGCATGCTGGCCCGCGCTCTTCTTCTCTGCCATCGCATCCCCTTCCTCGCTCTGCGTCAATCCATCATAGCCGAGCAGGCTCAGCTGTCCTGAAAACCATTAGGTCACCTTGCCTTGGCGCTGTCCTGTTTCCTGCGCTTGCAGATGCGCGGCCGCGGCAGGCCGGAAGTTGCGCTAACATCGAATCCTGACTAGCAGGAGAGCAGCGGCCGGAAGGCCCATAGCATATTCGGAAGGACAGGCTCCATGAGCACGAACTTTCTCTCACCGCTCCGCATCGAGGTCCTCTGCCTGACCCGCGTCGAATTCACGGCGGAAGAGGAGATTCCCGATACCTATGATGCGAGCTTCACGCTCACGACCATTCCCCAGCCGCTCGAAGAGGCCACGGAGGACGGCGAAGAGCTCTGGCGCATCGATGTGCCTCTGACCGTGAAGCTTGCCCTCACCGAGACCGGCAATCGCGACAAGGTCTATGCCCGTTCGACGCTCGAAGGCCACACCGTTGTCGCCGTGCCGAAATCTGCCCTCGGAAAGGACAGCGACCCGGCACAGGTGCTCCGCACCCAGGGCGTCATGGCCCTCTATTCGCACATGCGCTCGAACTTCGTGACGCTCACGGCCCAGACAGCCCTGAACGGCTTCATCCTGCCCGCTATCGACCCCGTCGCCTTCATCCAGTCCGTGAGGGAAGACAAGCCAGAGCAGAAGTAGGCAGGCACGAGATTGCCCGAACATGAGGAAGGCCAGGAGGATGAATCTCCTGGCCTTCCTTCATATCTCAGCGCTTCCGGTGCTTCTTCTGCTTCTTGGGCTCAGGTGCGGCCTTGTAGCGTGCATCTCCCGGTCCATATGCCTCATAGAGCGAAGGCAGGCGCTCGGCCAGATTCTGGGCCTCGATGGAGGCATGCTCGCAGACTGCACGGGCGCTGTCTTCCGTGAACATCCTCTTCCTCATCCACTTCCAGGGAAGCATGGACCCGAGCCAGAAGCGGCCCGTGAGATGGAGCCCTTCCCCTGTCGTATGGAAGAGGCCGATGAAGCGCGTGCGCATGAGCGCACCGTGGTTCGTGCCGATCTCTGCGCAGAGCGCATACGGCACGCCCTTTGCATGGAGCTTCTTCGGATCGAGCGCACACTCCTCAGGCTTCACGAAGCGGATGGTCGAGGCCGTCCCCTCGCCACCGACACGCTCTGTCACATAGACCATGTTGTTCTCGAAATGCGGACGTTCCGGACGCTCGAAATAGGCAGCATCGGCTTCACGGAACTGGATGGTCTCGTGCGATTCGGGATAGAGCGCGCTGTAGCGCTCATCTGCCTTCGGACACCACCAGATGAACCAGCGGAGCATGTCAGGCGTGACGCCGGGAAGGCTGCAGGAGATGGCAACCTGCCATACACCGTCTTCGTCGAGCCTGTATCCTGTCTCCTGGGCCAGAGCGGCGTCCTCTGCAAGCTCGTCTGCCTGTCCCTCGCCCACAAGCGTGATATGCGGATTTGCAAGGGCACCCACGATCTCGAGCGGAAGCTCTGCGCTCGGACGCCCTTTCCATTCCTCGATGCCGTCCATCTCTTCTCTCTCCTTCCACGCACATATATGACCTACCCGAACATAAGGCCTGTAGCCAAAAATCTCCGAAGCAGCAGAATGGCCCAGAAAGACGCCCTCCCAGCCAAGGCTGGAAGGGCGTGCGAGGGGAAAGAGCTTTCTCTTGCGCGAAGATGCTAGTCGAGCACGGCGGCATTCTGCTCGTCGTCACGCTCGATGCGCTCGGCACGCTCCTTCGGGCTCTTGCCGGAGACATCGTTTCCGTATTCCTTCTGTCCGGTCGGATGCTGCTCGAGCCAGATCTCGTTGCCGACAGGCGCCCATGCCTTTGCATACGGCGTCGTCCTTGCGCAGAGATGGTCCACATCCTCCGGTGCCACATACTCGGTCGAATGGGCATCTGCCTCATGCACGATCCTCGGCAGCACAGCCGGATTCTCGAGCATCGGGCAAGGACGGAGCATGTTCTTGTTCCATGGATAGTTCTCGCGATACGCCTGGAAGATCGGCTGGTGCAGGCACTCCTGCCAGCTCATGTTCTTGATGTTCGCATTCGAGTAGTGGATGAAGACGCAGGGCTCCACATCGCCGCGGGCATTCACATGGCAGAAGATGCGGCCTCCTGCGATGCAGCCGCCGACATATTCGCCGTCATTCTGGAAGTCCATAGCGAAGATCTGCTTGCCACCTTCGTAGCCACGCACCTTCCTGATGCGGTCGATCATGTACTTGCGCTGCTCAATCGTCGGCATGAGGTCGGCATTGGCACCCTCACCGACCGGCATGTAGTGGAAATACCAGGCCCAGCGGCAGCCCTTCGCAATGATCGTGTCGAAGTACTCGTCCGAGGTGACCTCTTCGGTATTGAGACGGGTATAGGCCGTCGAAGTGCCGTAGAGCAGGCCATTTTTGTGCATGAGGTCAAAGGCGTCCATGACCTCCTGGTAGGAGCCCTTGCCACGCCTTCCATCGTTCGAGGCAGGCGTGCCCTCGAGCGAGACGGAGAAGATGATGTTGCCGAGACGCTTGACCTCGTCGCAGAATGGCTGGTCGATGAGCGACGCATTCGTGAAGATGTTGAAGAGACAGTCCGAGTGCTTCTCCGCAAGCTTCAGCACGTCCTTCTTGCGGACAAGCGGCTCTCCGCCTGTGAGCATGAAGAGGTGCGTGCCGAGCGCCTTGGCCTCTGTCACGAGACGGTCCATCTCATCGAACGTGAGGTTGAGCGTCTTCTCGTAGTCTGCCGCCCAGCAGCCGATGCAGTGCTTGTTGCAGGCAGAGGTCGGGTCGAAGATCACGATCCAGGGCACATTGCACTGCAGCTTCTCGGCATTCGCGATCGTGTCGCGGTAGCCGCGGAATGCTGCCTCATAGGCACCGTTGAGGACAGCAGTCTTCAGGACATTGGGGTCGGTCTCGTCGATGACACGGAAGATCCACTGCTCCCACTTCGACCCCGGATAGAGGGCCGTCTTGATGCCCTTCGCGGCACCCGGCACGGAGTCCTTCAGGAGCTTCGTTGCCATGTCCACGAGATGCTGGATGTTCTTTTCCCTGTCCTCGCCAGACCCCGCCTTGATGATCTGGTCAATCACGGCAGAGAACGCCTTGCGCTCTGCGGCATGCACGATCTTTGTCTGCATTTCCTTGCTCCTTATCTGGAACGGAAATTTTCTCTCTTGTCAGTATCAGCTGTTTACCCACCTTTTTAATGCGTAAAATGATATATAGAATAGTGTTTTCAATACACTATGTATCTATATATGAAGCTATGCATACAGGGCAGCAGCAGACTGTCTGGAAAGAGGGCCTATGCATCGGGAAAAATCCACAGACAAGAGGATTCTGCGCACAAAGCGGGCAATCGAGCAGGCCCTGCTCGCGCTTCTCGCAAAGCGTCCGCTCGACAAGATCACGGTCGAAGACCTCTGCGAAGAGGCCCTTGTGAACAGGGGCACGTTCTATCGGCACTACCACGACAAGTATGAGGTGGCCGAGAGCCTCGCGAGGCGCGGCCTTGCTGCCTTCGAGGACGAGGCGCTCTCCGCCGTGCGGAGCCTTGCGAACGGAAGCCCTGCACCGGAAGCAGAGGACCTCGACGAGGCGCCGCTCGAGATCCTCGTGCCGCTCAAGGACTATATGCTCGACGGCACAAGCGTCGAGGACCATGTTCGCCAGATCATGGAAGATGCCCTGGGCATCCTCTCGCAGGCAGGCATGCTCGAGCAGGATCCTGCAACCGAGGCGTGGGCCTATACGGAGCTGGCCTTCGAGTACTCGCGCTACTGCCGCTCTGTCCGCCATCCCGTATCGGTGGACTCCTATGTCGCCGCCATCCTCGAAGCCGCGAGCATCTACCAGAAGATCCTCGAGCCTCCCGAGCGCTAGCGGACTTCAGGTTTCGTACATCTTGCTTTTCAGTTACCTCAATGCTTGTGGCCCTTCGGCGCAGCCGGCTCCATAGCTGAAAGTCCAGGCCCCTTCCGGAAACACTCAGAGCCAAGCGCGGGCAGAACCTACTCGCAAGAACGTGCCATTGCCGGATGAATCTTGGCGCGACGCGCACAATCTCGAGGAGCCCATGATGAGCAGCGAGACGAAGCGATTTGATTACGCAGCAAGGACCATGAGCAGAAGGGCATTCGTGGCAGGGACCGGAGCAGGGCTTCTTGCCCTCTCTGCCTGCTCGGGCCAATCCGCGCAGGATGCGGAAGACACGGACACGACAGCATCATCTGCCCTCGGCGAGAACCCGGACGATGCAGAGAAGCTTGCCATCTCTTCCGATTCCTGGAGCTACGATGCGGACTCCAACACCTACTACCAGATCGGCCTTCCCTACTGCGCCAATCCCGAAGCGGATGCCTATGAATCCATGGGGGTATACGTGCCGGGATCCTATTTCAAGGGCACGAAGAACGACGACGGCACCTACAGCTGCACGATAGACAGCACAGCCATCTGCGGCAACTTCACAGCTGCAACCGCTCCTGTCGTGATCCCCATCAACACGGCAGGATATGCAGCCCAAGCAGCACCGACCTCGTATAGCGCACAGGGACTCACCGACTACCTCGAGGCAGGACTTATCTATGTCTATCCTGGCGCACGCGGCAGGAACAATGGAACGAACGACGACGGCACATCCTTTGCAGGCGGCGCTCCCTGGGGCGTCACGGACTTCAAGGCTGCCATCAGGGCACTGCGCTATAGCGCGGCAAGCATCCCTGGAGGAGCCGAGCACATCTTTACGTTCGGCCACTCGGGCGGCGGTGCCCAGAGCTCGCTTGTCGGCACGACTGGCGACTCGGCGCTCTATGCACCCTATCTCGAGCACATCGGCGCCCTCTTCACAGACAGGGATGGCAAGGCCCTGAGCGATGCAATCGACGGCGCCATGTGCTGGTGCCCCATCACGTCGCTCGATATCGCAGATGAGGCGTATGAGTGGATGATGGGCCAGTTCGGAGATTCCGGCACCCGTGCCGATGGCACCTGGACAAGGCAGCTCTCCTCCGACATGGCAGAAAAGTTCGCCGACTACGTCAATACCATGGCCTTCACGAAGGACGGCGAGATGCTCGAGCTCACGGAGGGCGGCGAAGGCACCTATACCGCAGGCTCCTATTATGAGATGGTCGTCTCTGCGATCGAGGACTCCCTCAACGACTTCCTGGCAGATACGGAGTTTCCCTATACGCCGTCGAGCACGACGATGGCAGACGGCGGCTTTGCCGGAGGCGGCACCTCTGGCGGCACTCCTTCCGGCCCTGCACCTTCAGGAGATGCGCCCACAGGAGATATGTCTTCAAGCAGCGCACTGACGGGGTCGGCTCCCTCCAGCTCTGCTCCGACAGGCTCTGCCCTATCCGACAACAGCAGCACCGGCGAAGCTCCGTCAGGCGCAGCTCCTTCTGCTCAGGGCAGCGCCAGCAACACATCTTCCGATGCCACGACGTATGAGACCGCGGAAGACTACATCGCCTCGCTCAATGAGGACACGGCGTGGGTGAGCTATGACTCCTCCACGAACACGGCCACGATCTCCGGCATGGGAGATTTCGTCACGCACTGCAAGACAGCGACGAAGGATGTCGGCGCATTCGACGAGCTCGACCGCGGCGCTGCCGAGAACTATCTCTTCGGCACCGGCACAAGCGACAATCTGCACTTCGACAGGATCATGGCAGAGCTCCTCGACGAGAACGAGGATGTCTATGCGAAGCTCTCGGATTTCGACGAGTCCTACGTCTCTGCCTATGCAGGCGACCTCGAGAGCACCGACGACCTCGGTACCGTGAGTGCAGACCGCCAGAACATGTACAACCCGCTCTACTTCGCAGCGAAGAGCCTCGACGGCTACGGCACCTCGACCATCTGCCCGCACTGGCGCATCCGTACCGGCATCGAGCAGGGCGACACCTCGCTCACGACCGAGCTTGACCTCGCGCTCGTGCTTGAAGAGAATCCAGGCGTCCAGGATGTGGACTTCGCGACCGTCTGGGGAAAGGGACACACGACAGCCGAACGCAGCGGCTCTGCTGCAACGAACTTCATCTCCTGGGTTGAGTCCTGCAGCGGCGCTGCGCAATAACCTTGGCTCAGAGGCACGGATATCCAAGGTTATCCGATAACCTTGGAATTGCTCCGTCCGAAAGCACTGCAATGGACAACCAATGCCGGCTGCCATCCCAGCAGAGACAGCAGCCGGCATAATCTGCCTAGCTATTCCTTCTCATGGAGCCAAGAGCCCTACTGCTCCTGCGCAAGCGCGTCAGAGATGGCAGAAGCGATCGTGTGGGCATCGTCTGTCGTCCGGAGCATCTTTCTGAAGGCAGGATCCATCAGAAGGACGGCCGTCTTCGAGAGGAGGCGGATGTGCTCGTCCTTGTTCTCCTCCGGCACGAAGAGCGCGACGGCGATATCGACCGGCTTCTCGTCGAAGGAAGGCCAGGGTACCGGATTTGCGTTCTTCCATACCATGACGGCAGGACGAAGTATCGTGGCGCTCTTCGCATGGGGCACGGCAAAGCCCTCGGTAAGGCCTGTCGCACCAAGATCTTCACGGGCAAGGAATGCCTGATAGGCTTCCTCGTCGTCCTTCACGATGCCCAAGGCCTCTGCCTGTGCGCAGAGCATCCTCAGCAGCTCATGGCGGCTTTCTGCCTCCCTGCCAAGCAGTATCTGGTCGTCGGACACGAACTCCATGGTCTCCCCTTCCGGCGCATCTCTCATCTTTCTTACAGCATACGGCAAGGATTGCCCCAGCATGCGGAAACTCCCGCTAGGAGCGCGGCTTTCTGTGTGTCAGATGCCAGCCTCCGCAATAGGGGCAGGCATAGACATAGAGCTGCGGCGCATCCTTCTTGTGCGCCCCATGGGCTGCTGCCTTCTTTGCCTCGACAGCCGTCGCATAGCGGCGCTTCCTCGCACAGGCACGGAATTCCTCCGGGCTCTCATCCGGACGCCTTCCCGCCTGGGCAAGCCCCTGTTCCCTGCGTACACCCTGCTTGGCACGGTGCTGTCCCATCGGCACTCTCCCCTTCATCTGCTCCCGCCTTCAGCATAGCCAAAGACCCAGATGAGCCCATTTCTGTTTTCCTGTGCACATCTTCCTTTCATGGGCAGAACCCTGCCGTCCAGGAAAACCGACACATGTCCAAAAGTTTCAGCATGGGTATATACAGGACTGCATTGCAGGCTCTGTCGCGCGTGCATGCGCATATGGGAGGCACATCATGGGCATTGCTGCTGCATTCGCGGTTCCGCATCCGCCGCTGATCATCCCCGCTGTCGGCAGGGGCGAAGAGAAGGGCATCCAGAAGACGATAGATGCCTATGAGGAAGTGGGCAGGCGCATCGCGGCCATTGCCCCCGACACGATTGTGATCTCCTCTCCCCATACCGTGATGTATAGGGACTACAACCATATCTCTCCCGGCAAGGGGGCACGTGGCTCCTTCGCGCAGTTCGGAGCTCCCGAAGCACGCTATGAGATTGCCTACGACGAGGAATTCACGGACGAGCTCGACCAGCTTGCACGTGAGCGCCATCTTGCTGCCGGCACCTCCTATGAGCAGGACCGCTCGCTCGACCATGCAACGATGATTCCAGTACATTTCATCGAGCACCACTACAAGGGCGCGAAGTATGTGCGCGTCGGCCTTTCCGGCCTCTCCCCTGCCGCCCACTACGAGCTCGGGCAGGCCATCCAGGCAGCCGCAGAGAAGCTCGGCAGGAAGTGCGTCTATGTCGCCTCGGGCGACCTCTCGCACAAGCTCAAGGCCGATGGCCCCTATGGGTATGCGAAGGAAGGCCCCGAGTTCGACCGCGAGATCTGCGACATCTTCAGGACCGGAGACTTCCTCCGTCTCCTCACGATGGACAGAGGCTTTGCCGACCGCGCGGCAGAGTGCGGCCTCAGGAGCTTCCAGATCATGGCAGGCGCTCTTGACGGCATCGATGTCTCCTGCGAGCTCCTGTCCCATGAGGGACCGTTCGGCGTCGGCTACGGCGTTGCCGCCTTCACGCCGACCTCGGACAAGAAAGATGAGAGCCGCTGCTTCCTTGCCGCCTATGAAGAGGCACATGAGGAGAAGATGCACGAGCGCAAGGAGCACGAAGACCCGTTCGTCCGCCTCGCACGAAAGTCGCTCGAGACCTATGTGAAGACCGGCAAGCGCATTGCACCCGATAGCAGCCTGCCGCGCGAGCTCACGGAGCCCCGTGCCGGCTGCTTCGTCTCCCTGAAGGAGGACGGCGAGCTCAGAGGCTGCATCGGCACGATTGCGCCGACCAGGGCAAACCTCGCAGAGGAGATCTGCGCGAATGCCATCTCTGCCGGCACGCGCGATCCGCGCTTCTCCGCCGTTAAGCCGGAGGAGCTTCCCGAGCTTGTCTATTCCGTCGATGTGCTCGGCGAGCCCGAGCCGATAGACGGGCTCTCGGAGCTCGACCCGGTGCGTTACGGCGTTATCGTCTCGACGCCTGACGGCAGGCGAGGACTCCTGCTGCCGGATCTTGATGGCATAGACACGGCAGGAGAGCAGGTGAAGATTGCAGCCCGCAAGGGTGGCATCGATCCGCACGAGGAAGACGTCCAGCTCGCTCGATTCGAAGTGGTGAGGCACAGCTGATGGAAGAGAAGCCAGAGAGCACCGTGACCTGTCCGGTCTGTCCGCACGCCTGCAGGCTCAGCGAGGGGCAGGTGGGATTCTGCCGTGCCCGCACCTGCCGCGATGGCAAGATTGTCTCCGAGAGCTACGGCAGGATCACGTCGGCAGCGCTCGACCCGATAGAGAAGAAGCCGCTTTCGGACTACATGCCCGGCACGACCGTCCTCTCCATCGGCAGCTACGGCTGCAACCTGCGCTGCCCGTTCTGCCAGAACTGGCAGATATCCCAGAAGGGCGATGGCGGGGTTCCTTGGCGCGAGATTTCGCCGATCGAGCTTGTCGCTTCGGCGCAGGGCCTCAAGGCAGAAGACCCGTTCGTTGCAGGCATTGCCTACACGTACAACGAGCCGCTCATCGGCTACGAGTTCGTGCGTGACTGCAGCGTGCTGGCACACCAGGTCGGCCTCAAGAACATCCTTGTCTCGAATGGCTGCGCAAACGAGCCTGTCATACGCGAGCTCGCGCCTCTGACCGATGCCGCAAACATCGACCTCAAGGGGGCAGACCAGAAGTTCTACGACGCATGCGCAGGAGACTTCGATGCTGTGAGGAAGACGATCGAGATCCTCGCTGCCACGCCGACCTGCCACCTCGAAATCACGACCCTGATCGTCCCCGGCATGAACGATACAGATGAGGATGTGGCGAGCATCGCGAAGTGGCTCTCCGAGATCCCGCGCGAAGGCGACCCCATCACGCTCCACATTACCCGCTTCTTCCCGAAGTGGCATATGGACAAGGCCGAGCCCACGCCGGTCGAGACGGTCTACCATCTCGCCGATGTGGCAGGGCAATATCTCGAACGGGTGCGCTGCGGCAACGTCTGAGAACTGAGATAGATGGCCAAATGCAGGGAGGGCTGGCAGAGCATGCCAGCCCTCCCTCTTCGTGCCATACTGGGAAGAAACAGTCGGAAGGATCGCTATGAGAAGCACGAAGATTGCCGATACCACGCGCGAGGAGCGCATCCAGATTGTCGCAGAGGCCCTCTCCTGGGGAGATGACTGCGGCGACTGCTCGCTCGATGCCTGCGGCATCGACAAGTTCTATGAGCCCTACATCGAAGGCGAGGTCGAGCTTGCCGAGCTGAACATGATGAAGGCAGCAGAGCGCTATGAGCTCGGCATCGGCGACAGGTCCGAGATCGACGGCGGCTGCAGCTGGGCCTAATCAGGCTTCGTCTGCCTGCATGAGATGCGCCTCTCCCCAGTCCTTGAGCTCCATGAGGATGGGGATGAGGGTGCGGGCGCGGGGTGTGAGACGGTACTCCACGCGCACCGGCATCTCGTCGTACTGCTTCCTCTCCACGAGGCCGTCTGCCTCGAGCTCCTTCAAAGATGAAGCGAGCATCGTGTTCGTGATACCGAAGACAAGCTTCCTGAGCTCGCCGTAACGGAGCTCCTCTGACTGGGAGAGCGCGACGAGCAGGAGGATCTTCCACTTGCCGCCCACTGCATCAAGGACACG
This sequence comes from Atopobiaceae bacterium, assembly GCA_051876355.1. GTDB lineage: Bacteria > Actinomycetota > Coriobacteriia > Coriobacteriales > Atopobiaceae > Olsenella_L. Next base: position 21,997 of record JBJEHU010000002.1, read on the forward strand.
CCTCAGGGCGCAGCCTGAGCCTGTGATGCTGGCATCGGCACTCGCGAAGCAGGGCGACATCGAAGCTTTTCCTGTAGCCATGGTCAGATTTTCCTTACCACATCTGTTTAAACTGCGTACTTGCTCCGTATTTTATACCTCATACAATGGGTATCAACAGAGCGAAGCACGCAGAGCGTGCATGAGACAGGAAAGCAGGTAGACATCATGGAGTATCAGTTCACAGCCGACAACTTCCAGAAAGAGGTCCTTGAGAGCAAGGAGCCCGTCCTCGTCGACTTCTACGCAGACTGGTGCGGCCCCTGCCGTGCAATGATGCCGGTTGTCGAGGATTTGGCAAACGAGTATGAGGGCAAGGTCAAGGTCGGCAAGGTCAACTCCGACGAGCAGCCCGAGCTCGCGCAGGCCTTCAATGTCATGAGCATCCCGGCCTTCTTCATCCTGAAGGACGGCAAGGTTGTCGACCAGATGGTCGGCGGCATGCCGAAGGCAATGCTCAAGGGCCGCATCGACGCCCAGCTCTAAGCAAGACATGCATCTGAGAGAGCTTGCGCCAGGAGAGCAGCTGGAGGATATCATCGCCAGCGCTCCCCTGGCGCTTCTTCAGTTCGGGACTGCCTCCTGCGCACCATGCGGAGCAATTCGCCAGAAGATCGACCACTGGCTCGACGAGCGCGAAAAGAAGCCAGGACATCTCCCGATTGAGGCTGTCTACATCTCGCTCGACGACCATCCAGCCCTGGCAGCACAGGCAGATGTCCTCTCTGCCCCGACGCTTCGCTTCTATGCGGAAGGCCAGCTCTGGGCAGAAGCTGCAGGATACTTCGGCCTCGAAGCGTTCCTGGACAGGATAGAGCGTGCAGAGCAGCTCATGAAGGAAGAGTGAACGGCATAGCACCTCTCTTCTTGTCGGCGCCTCTCCCCTGCATGCCAGCTTCTAATCTCTCCGGAGGGTTGCACGGTCTCAGGGATGTGTCAGAGAGTGTCAGAGATGAATCATGGCAGCATCGGGAAGCTCTCCTTTGGCATGCATGCCCCCATATAATGGATGGTGTATGTCATGGCAGGCTGCGCAGAGGAGGCAGAGATGCAGACAGAGACAGATTGGGAGCATCCTGGTTACGCGAATGAAGGGTGCCAGGGCACTGCCAGACTGGAAGCATTCCTGCAGCAGGCTGTCACCGCCAAGACCGTTCTGCCTTCCGAGCAATTCGATGCGTTCCTGGAAGCGCTCGACCAGCCGATGCCCGAAGAGATGGTACAGCTTCTTGGCAGAGTCTCTGGTTGGTCAATCTGACCTATCCGAACTTCACCTTTCATGTGCATCCCATGCATATGTAACTATAGTTATGACATATTCCTTGGCGGGGTATCAGCTGCAATAGAAGACACCGGAGCAGATGCTCCTTGAGAGATTGGATACCCCTATGTATCGCCACGGAACCAATGTCGTGAAAGGCTACCGCACCCAGGACGGCGCAGGCGTAAGCCTCGTGCGCGTGCTCGGAGCAGAGACCGCAGAAGCCTTCGACCCCTTCCTCATGCTCGACTCGTTCGACAGCACCGACCCCGATGCCTATACGGCAGGCTTTCCTCTCCATCCCCACCGCGGCATCGAGACCGTGACCTATCTTGCCGAAGGCGCCATCCAGCACCGCGACACGATGGGCTTTTCCGACACGATCCACGACGGCGAGGTGCAGTGGATGTGCGCAGGCTCGGGCGTCGAGCATGAAGAGCAGATCCCTCCTGCAAAGCGCCTCCTGGGCATCCAGCTCTGGCTGAACCTGCCTGCTGCAGACAAGATGTCCCACCCTTACTACCACGCTATCCATAGAGGCGATATCGAGACCGTGCATCCCGCAGAGGGCGTGACGCTCCGGCTCCTTGCTGGCAGCTATGCCGACCCAGCCGGCACGAAGCATGAGGGATACAAGGGCGAGCACCTGCCGCTCGACTACTACGAGATCGTGCTCGAGCCAGGCTCCACACTTTCTGTGCCGGTGGCAGAAGATGCCAGCGTCATGGCATTCACGCTCGAAGGGCCGGCAACAATCGGCAACCTTCCTATCGGTCCCAAGACCGCCATCAAGCTCGAAGACGGCGACGAGGTGGAGCTCAAGGCCGACCCTGACAGTCCTGCCCGCATCCTCTTCCTTGCATCCCATGCGCTTCATGAACCGATTTTCTGGGGCGGCCCTATTGTCATGAACTCCCGGCAAGAGCTCCTTGAGGCATTCCATGAACTGGAGAAGGACACGTTCCTGAAGGAGCAGCTCGAGCACTGAGGCTCCGCATTCATCAGAACAGCGAATTCAGCAGGGAGAAGGCCAGCTGGTGCAGCCTTCTCCCTGCTCTCTGCGTCTACCGATCAGTGGCAAACATCATTCGAGCAAAGCCTTGCTGAGATCAATCTACGGGGCACATGAAAAAGCTTTCATGCTCATGGACAAACCTGTCGAAGCGGGCAAGCTCTATGTCTGAAAAGCGTCCTTCCCATGGTATCCAGCAATGCGTTGGCAGCTCGCAGCGAATCGAGTCAAATCCGTTCTCAGTCGGACGTTCGAAGTGGACAATCGCTTTCTTCTTGCCGTTCTCCACAAAGGCGCCAGAGTAGACCACCTCTGTGCCATCTTCAAAGGTCGTATAGACACGTAGGCTCAAAGATACCCCCCATTTCGGCCAAATGATATTGGGCTATACCGTGTGATAGTAGAGGATGATGTCCTCATAGCTGCCATCTGGCATGTGGTAGCCCCCTGGCACCATGCCTATTCTCACGAAGCCGAGACGCTCATAGAGATGGATAGCATGGACGATCGAGGCGACGACGGCGTTGAACTGGAGGATCCTGAATCCCTTCTCATGCGCCTTCTCGAGGCAGTCGCGCACAAGCCTCTCGCCGACATGCTCTCCCTGCACATCCTTCCTGACCGCATAGGATGCGTTGCAGATATGGCCGACACGTCCCACGTTGTTCGGATGGAGGATGTAGAGGCCGACGATCTCGCCCGTATCCGTGTCCTGCACAATCCCCGTATAGGTCTGCTGGCTGAAGAACCCATCCGCCTCATCCTTGGAGAGATCTTCTGTCTGCGGGAATGCCACTCCGTCATCCACGACCTAGTTCCAGATCTCTGCAGCCGCTTCTGCGTCAGCATGCTCATATACACTCACCGCTATGTTCAAGACAGCTCTCCTTTGGCATCTGCTGCTGCCGGCCTCGCATGAGGCAGCGCCGTCCCAACTCCGCTTCCATAGTAGGCACACGCGCTCTGCCCTGCATTCCCTAAGGCTCGTGGAGCATCTGTGTTGTAAACCTGTTTTACTCCTCCACATAGAACAGACAGATTGGGCAGATACCCTACCGTTCCTGCTCATTTTCCATCCATTCGGCGCACATTTCTCGATGCCAAATATTGTGCATTGCAAATTTACAAAACTGGTTTACTATCAGATTTGCACAGCAAGAACGCTGACTTAGACCTCTAGGAGGATATGGATGGAAGAGAAATTCGACCCCCAGAAGAGCTTCTCCCTCGACGGCAAGCTCGCCCTCGTGACCGGTGCTACCTACGGCATCGGCTTTGCAATCGCAACGGCACTCGCACAGGCAGGCGCAAAAATCGCCTTCAATGACCGCCGCCAGGAGCGCATCGACGAGGCAGAGAAGCAGTATCGTGCCCTCGGTATCGATGCCCACGGCTTCGTGGCAGACGTCACGGTCGAGGATCAGGTCAAGGGCCTCATGGACAAGATCCAGGAGACGTTCGGCACGACCCCTGACATCCTCGTTAACAATGCCGGCATCATCAAGCGCATCCCGATGCTCGACATGTCCGTCGAGGACTACCGCCAGGTCGTCGATATCGACCTCGTCGGCCCCTTCATCATGGCAAAGGCATGCATCCCCGGCATGATCGAGAAGGGCCATGGCAAGATCATCAACATCTGCTCGATGATGAGCGAACTTGGCCGCGAGACCATCGCCGGCTACACGGCAGCCAAGGGCGGCCTCAAGATGCTCACGAAGAACATCTGCTCCGAGTTCGGCGGTGCAAACATCCAGTGCAACGGCATCGGACCGGGCTACATCGCAACGCCGCAGACGGCACCGCTCCGCGAGATCCAGCCTGACGGCTCCCGCCACCCGTTCGACCAGTTCATCTGCGCAAAGACGCCGGCAGGACGCTGGGGCACGCCTGAGGACCTCAAGGGCCCGGCAGTGTTCCTTGCCTCCGATGCCTCGAACTTCGTGAACGGCCACATCCTCTATGTGGATGGTGGCATCCTCGCTTACATCGGCAAGCAGCCCCAATAGTTCCAAGAGGCGGGGCGCCTCTCCTCCTTGGCGCCCCGCCTTTCCCCTGAACATTTCCCTCCTTCAGCATGAAAGGCAAAACATCATGAGAATCGCCCTCATCAATGAGAACAGCCAGGCAGCAAAGAATGCAATGATCGAGAAGGCACTGCGCAAGGTCGTGGAGCCGATGGGCCACAAGGTCTTCAACTACGGCATGTACGCCGCAGACGACAAGGCCCAGCTCACCTATGTCCAGAACGGCATCCTTGCTGCAACGCTTCTGAACGGCAAGGCAGCAGACTACGTCGTCTCCGGCTGCGGCACGGGCGAAGGCGCCATGCTCGCCCTCAACTCCTTCCCCGGCGTCATCTGCGGACACGTGGAGGATCCTCTCGATGCCTACACGTTCGCACAGATCAATGACGGCAACGCAGTGGCCATGCCGTTCGCGCTCAAGAACGGCTGGGGCCAGGAGCTCAACCTCGAGTACACGTTCGAGAAGCTCTTCGGCTTCGGCTCCGGCAACGGCTATCCTGCAGAGCGCGTCGTCCCCGAGCAGCGCAACAAGAAGATCCTCGATCAGGTACGCGCCACGAACTTCCGTCCGTTCACGGAGCTTCTCCGCGACCTCGACCGCGACCTCGTGAAGGGCGCCTTCGCCGGCGAGCACTTCCAGGAGTACTTCTTCGCCGAGGCAACCGATGCTGATGTCATCGCAGCCGTGAAGGAGATCCTGGCCTAGCGCCTGCATATACGCATCATCTATGGGACACGGAAAGCGAGTCTTTCTGTGTCCCATGCTATTATTGGTTTACTAAACCGTTTCACTTCATCCTGCAAGGAACGACCATGCCAGCTACGACCAAGAAGCGCGTCACGATCACCGAGATTGCCCGCCTTGCCGGCACCTCGAAGACGACCGTCTCCTTCTATCTCAATGGACACACCGACCGCATGTCGAAGGAGACGCACGACCGCATCAAGCAGGCCATCAAGGAGACCGGCTACGAGCCGAGCCCTCTGGCCCGCAGCATGAATGCGAAGCAGACCTACCTCATTGCCGTCATCGTCGGCGACATCGCGAACCACTTCTCGAACCAGATCGTGAAGGGCATCGATTCCGTTGCAAGCGACGCAGGCTACCGCCTTCTGATCTCGAGCTCGAACTTCGACCGCGACAACGAGCATGCGCTGATCGACCGCCTCATCGCCGTCGGCGTCGATGGCTTCATCGTGCAGCCGACCGCCCGCTTCCGCGAAGTAGCCGATGCTATCGGCAGCTCCGGCAAGAAGCTCGTCTTCTTCGACTCCAAGTACTACGACTACACGGCAAGCTGGGTGAAGACGGACAACTACGAAGCCACGAAGCAGGCGCTCTCCGAAGTGCTGGCAAAGGGCTACAAGCGTGTCCTCGTCGTGGCAGCAGAGCCGCAGCTCCTGAGCTCGCGCACCGAGCGTCTCCAGGGCACGACCGACACAATCGATGCTCTGGGCATCCCTTCCGAGCATTTCGTCATTCCCGACAAGGGCGTGCCGGTAGAGGAGCTCACCGCTTGGTTCCATGAGCAGCTCGACGGCTGCGATGTGCCGACGCTCGTCTTCGCGCCGAACTGCTGGGCTCTGCCCGACATCTACATCGCTATGCGCGACTTCTATCCGCGCATGCCGAAGGAGGTAGGCCTTCTCGGCTTCGACAACACCGACTGGGCAGGAGTCGCCTCGCCGAGCGTCTCTGTCATCGCCCAGCCCGCCTTCGAGGAAGGGGTCGAGGCAGCGAAGATTCTTCTCGACCTCATCAGCGGTGCCGGCAAGATAGACCCGCACCAGGTCCTTCCCTGCACGGTCCAGTGGGGACAGAGCACGCTATAACCGCATGCAAAATCAATCATCCTGCAGCCTCCTCTCTGCTTTGAAAGGAGGCTGCTTCATTCTGCAGGGAGCCCGGGCAGCAGATTGCAAGGAGCATTCAATCCAGAGGTTTCCATGCAGTCCTGCTGCATGCTCAGCGGAATCAAGGACCAAGAATCGGTAGTCGGATCAAATTTGGGATTAATGCAAAATATCAAGCATATAAATTTAGAATTTTTGTCAAATGCTCTACTATAAATTTACGTATTAGTGTCTCATGAAGAAGGAATGCAGGATGCTCAAAAGAAAAGCCTATAGGCTCTTCGAAAACTGGCTCGAAGCCCCTTCCAAGAAGGCGCTGCTCGTCATGGGCGCACGCCAGGTCGGCAAGAGCTACCTGGTCGATGCATTCTGCAGCGAGCACTTCGAACATGTCGTGAAGTTCAATCTGATCGAAAACGCTTCTGTCCGCGACTCATTCGCAGCAGCGAAGAGCGCAGACGATCTCGAGCTGCGCATGTCCGTCGCTGCTTCCTCTCCTCTCGTACCGGACAAGACGGCTGTCATCATCGATGAGGTACAGGAATGCCCCAATATTGTCACCTTCATCAAGTATCTGGTACAGAAAGGCACGTATCGGTTCGTGCTCACCGGCTCCCTTCTCGGCGTGCGTCTTGATTCGATTGATTCTTTGCCTGTCGGCTATGTCACGAAAGTGCAGATGTACCCTCTCGACTTCGAAGAGTTCTGCTGGGCCAACGGTTTGGATGAGGCAATATACCAGCAGGCAGTCCAATGCTTCCGGGAGAAGGCCGTTCTTCCCGAGTTCCTCTATACAAGGCTGCTCGACATCTTCCACCGCTATCTCATGGTCGGCGGGATGCCAGATGCCGTGAATACCTTCCTCGCCACAAACAATATCGACTCTGTCCGAACGGTGCAGCAGGACCTCCACAGCCTCTACCGTCTCGATATCACGAAATACGCTCCTCCTGAGCTGCATCTGACCATCAGGGAAATCTATGACCTGATTCCCAGCCAAGCACTCTCCAAGACGCGCCGCTTCAATCTGGGCTCGATCAAAGACGTCAAGCGCTTCACACAGGTCGAGACCCAGTTCCTCTGGCTCGTACAAGCCGGCGTCGCTCTGGCTGTCTACAATGTCGTCTCTCCTTCTGCACCGCTTCTGGCTTACGAAGAGCGAAACAAGTTCAAGCTCTTCTACCTCGATGCGGGGATGCTTTCTGCCGCATTGCCGAAAAACAGCTATCAGGGCCTGCTTGATGGGAAGGCAACCGTAAATATGGGCGCTGTCTATGAGGCATTTGCGGCCCAGGAGCTGGCAGCGCACGGATTCCAGCTGCGCTATTTCACCTCCAAGAAGATCGGAAAGCTCGACTTCTTGGCAGAGCATCAAGACGGCACAATCGATGCACTCGAAATTAAGCCAGGCGGATCATACATGACGCATTCGGCGCTCGACCATGCGCTCGAAGTGTCCGAGTATTCAATCGACAATGCCTACGTCTTTGCTGAATCGAATATCTTCGAGAAAGGCAACGTGCTCTACGTACCAATATTCCTTCTCGGGGCGCTGCATTTCGAATCTTGAGCAGTGCAGCAGCCTTTGATGCCTGCAGCAAAGCCGGGCTCTCTGGCAGCCTGGCTCCGAAAGGGCGGCATGCACTGCATAGCCGCCCTCATCGCATTCGCGTAACCTTCAATGCCCGCTGCTTGCTCAGAGACAGATGGACATGTACAGCGGAAGCAGACGATATCCATCCCGTTCTGCATACGGAAGCGGATGGATGATGTAGCAGGTGCCGATTCGGCTGCCGAAGCGTGCCTTAAACTTGTCGAGAGATGCAGTTGCGTATCTCTTGCCAGATTTCACTTCAATCGGCGAGATCCGCGGCTTCATGGCAGCATTCTCGAAGGGTCGCACAATCAGGAAGTCTATCTCCATCTTGTCCTTGTCCTTTGAGGGGCTGCTGTAGAAATGAAGATTGTAGCCATTTGCGACAAGCTGCTGCCCAACTGCATTTTCGGTCAGCATGCCTTCGCTGACCCCTGCATCCCCCAGGAGGACCTGACGGTACACCTGAGGCATGGCATCACCCGTCCCCGAGAATGCCATGCTTGAAAGCAGGCCAGTATCTGCCATGTAGCATTTGACCTTCGTCTCGTCTTCGCTGAGAGCCAGACCGAGCGATGGGTCCTCGCTCAGGGTGCAGAGGTTGACAGTTGCTGCCTCTTTCATCCAAGCCAGTGCTGTTGCGTAGTCACGTGCCCGGGAATCCTCGTCGATCTGTGCATACACAAGCCTCTTCTCATGCTTTGAGAGCTGCCCCGGAATAGCATCGAAGACTGCCTGGATCCGTTTGGCAGCGAGGCCTCCATACTTCTCGATGTCTTCCCGATAGAGCTTCAGCACCAGACGTTTCTGACGGTCCGCTTCTGCCAGATCTCTTCCATCGACATATGCATCCACTGCCTGTGGCATGCCACCGACGAGCATGTATTCGCGCCAGAAGCGCATAGCCTTGCGATGCAACTCATCAGGCAGTGCTTTCCTGCGAGCAAACGAAGAGCGAATGAATTCCGCAAGAGGCTCCTGACCCATGGCCCAAAGGAACTCCTCGAAATCCATGGGATGCATTTCAAGAGATTCCTCTTCGGATGGAATCAGGATATCGGCGACATTCTGCTTCAGCGAGACAAGCGACCCGGTTTCTATATAGTCATATCTGCCGTCAGCAACGAGATGCTTTATGAACTCCCGTGCTTTCGGGAAAAGCTGGACTTCGTCGAAGATGATGAGCGACTCGCGTGGATAGAGCCTGACACCATACGCCGCTGACAGATAGAGGAAGAACCCGTCAAGATCGGTACGCATATCCAGAAATGTCTGCTTGAACTCATCGGATGCAAGGGTGAAGTCAACCAGAACGTAGGACCTATATTCTGACTGGCCGAATTCTTCTACTATCGTCGATTTGCCCACTCGCCTTGCGCCTTCGACAAGCATTGCCGACGATCCGTTGCTTCGCTTCTTCCAATCCAGCAGCTGCTGATAGAGCTTGCGCTTGAGCATGTGATCTCACCGACTTCCTGCCGACAGGGTCCAATCATGACATGCAAATCTATGTCAGCATCCATTATGGCAGAATTCACGTTTTGCAGAGTTATAGAGCCATCAGATTCCACATTTTATGACTTTAGCTAGTACGGTAAATTACACGTTTTATGCTATTAAAAGAGTCATCAATTTTCACGTTCTATGTATTTAGATAACCTTAAATTCAACACGTTTTGAAGGTTTATCCGGTCCCCTATCCCACACGTTTCCGGCCTCAGCAGTCACTTCAGAGCCTTGCACTCTGCTGTACAGGCGCATGAACCAGTGTTGCCAGTACATTCTCACTAGCATCAATCTGATACTTGACAGCCGGAATGACTGACCCGGGATGGCTGATGTTCGTGTTCGCTTCCGCATGGATCATGGTCTGCTCTCCCGGACATGCCAGCGGCAGCACCTCGCACATGCTATCAATCTCTTCCTGCGTCAGCGTGTGGTAGTTTCCTGGCACAGCATAGCCGCAGTCGTACGCTTCGCAGGCAAGCTCGGAGCTCACATGATGGATGCGGAGATGCCCTTCTGCGAGCGGGATAATCTCTGTCATGACCTCGACGCCTGGCCAGGGAGACCAGACGCTCTTCGTCTCCCAAAGCATGCTCTTGGCTGCTAGCTCCTGCATCTCGCAGTGAAGGTCTTGAGGCACAGCATCTCCCAGGCTGAGCTCTGCCAGCTCTTCAGCACCAATCTGGTGCACAGCCGATCTCTCGGCACCTCTCGACACGAAGATGTGTCCTGCAAGGGAGAAGGCAAGCATGCTGTCAGGCGCTGCCTCTTCGATCGTATCTGTCGAGCGTGCCACCGAGAAGCCAAAGCGCGTGCTGTAAGCAAACTTCGCATACTTGGCAGGAGACTGCGCGAAGGGATGTGCCGGAAGCGCGCCTGTGCGGTAAAGCGTAACCTCGCCCTCGGCATCCCTTGCGACAAGTCCAATCTGCATTTCAGCAAGATGCGGCAGCTCGGGCAGAGGCTCCGGCGCTGCCTTCCAGGCAGGATCGTCATCAGGCAGCGCCAGGCAGGCAAATGCCATGAGGCTCCAGTAGGGAGAGCCAGGCGCATTGTAGCCTTCTGCCATATGGAGGCAGGGATAGCCATAGCCGATGCTCTGGATGCCGGCATTGTCGCAGATATCATCCTTCTTCCAGGAAGCGATGCTGCGCTCCACGAGCCCCAAGAGGCATCCCGGTGTAATCCTCTCCCCCAGATCTGCATGGGACGCAAACGCTATCGACCAGAAGCACGACTGGGCAAAGCGGTATGTGACCGAACGTCCGAACGGCACTGCCTCTCCCCTGCTGCTGAAGAGCAGGATGAACTCATCAGCAAACTCGCGTGCACGCGCGAGATAGCGCTCGGATCTGGCAGGATCCTTCTCGCCGAAGAGCCATGCATAGAGGAGCCCCATGAAGTGGAAGACCATTGCGTTGTAGTAGTCGAAGACGCCTTCAGGGCCATCTGCATACCAGCCATGTCCCCGATAGAAGCCATCAAGCGTATCCAGATCTTTCTCGAGAAGCTCCTGGTTCCACTCCATGCCCCGCTCGCGGAGCGCAAGGTTCACCAGAGAGCGGAACCAGAGCCAGTTTCCTTGCGGGAACGAGGCATGGTTCGCCCGGTCGAGCCAGGAAGCAACCTGCTTCCGCTCCCTTGCGCTGAGCGGCTCCCAGAGCACCTCAGGAGCCAGCAGGAGCCCGTAGGCGATGGCCGCCATCTCGACGAAGCGCTGGTCGTGGTCCCTGCCGCCTCCCCAGAACGAGGGCGAGACAGGATCTGTCCCTGCAGCAAGGCCACGCACATACGCCTTCTCGAAGAAGCCGTCCCTGCTCCTTCCTCCTCCATGCCAGAACGGCACGAGACCCCAGAGCGGACGGGCCCACGCCTCGATCGCTATGGTCTCCCGCTCGTAGAGCGCAGCGCCGCCGGCAAGATGGATGCGCGAGCAGTCTGCGCTGAAATGGGACTTCAGAGGATCGAGATAGGAGAAGAGCTCCTGCACAAGCCCGGAACGGACGTCTTCTTCCGCCATGCTACTTCGTCGCCTTCTTGAGGACCTCTGCCGTCACCTCGCTGGCCTCGACGATGCGCGGACCGGTGAGCGGCTCTTCCCCTTCATAGCTCACCTGGTCCTCGATGAGCTTCGCCCCCACGCCGAGCTGGATGCAGGGCTTGCCGGCATTGGCTGCATCCGGCACATACTGGAGCTGGCATTCCCTGAGCTCGAGCGTGCCTGGCACATCCTCGCGTCCCTTGAAGAACGAGCTCTGCGAGATGCCCTCTGCCGTGCAGCGCACGAGATGCAGGTCGACGAGCGGACGCTCGGTCTGGTAGCCCTTCTCGGAGCCGTAGTCGTAGTTGATGAGACGTCCCGGATTCTCGAAGCTGCAGTCGGCAAAGCGCCAGTTGCAGGCATCCTCGCGGATCGTATCGCCCTTGATTGCGTAGTACTTGATAGCGGCATGCATGTGATACGTGCCTTCGAGGATGTGCGGATACTCGCCCGGTCCCACGATCCGGCAGTGCGTGGCGAAGAGATTGGCCGCTCCCAAACGGAATGCATTGCAGGCCGTGTTGAGATAGCAGGAGTCGACAAGCACATTCCTTGCATCGAAGCCTGCGATGCAGTCATCGCCGCACTTGAGAGTGCAGCGGGCTATCTCGACATTCGTGCAGTGGTGGATGTTGAATCCGTCATGCCCGCCGAGGACCGTGACACCCTCGAAGGAGACGTTCGTGCAGGAGTCGACCTGATGGCTCCAGTTCGCGCTGCGCCTGAACGTATAGCCAGAGAGCCGGACATTGCGGCAGCGGCAGATGCGGATGCCCATGGCACCACGGAAGCCCTCTTCGCCATTGGGATCGGTGCAGTCGACACCGTCGATCGAGGAGCCTTCCTCGCCCGTGATAGCGACCTCCTCGGCATCTGCTGCCGTTATGAGGGCACGGGTGTAGTGGGGCGGAATGCCCTGAATGCGGGCGACGAAGGGGTCCTGAGCATAGGCAAGCGTCGTCGGAATATCCCAGTCGGTGTAGTCGGCGATATCGGTGCTGCCGACAAGGTGCGCTCCCTCTTCGAGATGGAGCTCTGTGTGCCCATAGAGCCTCACCGAGCCGATATGATACGTGCCTTCAGGGACGACGACACGCGCGCCGCCTTCATCGCGCGCATGGTCGAGCACCTTCTGGAACTCGGCCGTGACCAGCCTGTCTTCCTGCCCCAGCTCCTGCGGAATCTGAAGTTCGAGCATGGCTCATCCTTCCTGTCGGGCAAGCTCTTCGAGCTTGCAGATAAAATCGTTCATTGCGAAAGAGACGTCGAGGTCGTGATAGACGCGAATCGTGCGGGCATCAGGACCAGCGTCTCGGTAGCTCCCGTCTTCGGCAATTGCAGGAGCAGGGCGCTCTTCCCAGAGGTCCTTCGTCTCTGCCAGAAGCGCTGCTGGTGCTGCCATGTCCCCCATGACCCAGGACTCGTCCTGTATCCAGGACGCACGTTCCTGCATGCCTTCCTTGAAGCGGACAAGCTGTCCTGCAAGGTGCGCCCCCAGAGGACCTGCCGGCGCGATACGGCACCTGATCTCGGAGAGCGGCACACGCATCTTCTTGTAGGCACCGGACGGTATCTGCCATATCCTCATGCCTGATGAGAAGACCTCCTGGGCAGCACGGATATCCCGTGCGCAGTTTGCCTCGTGCGTGCCTTCAGGGTAGCGGCCGCCGCCTATCCAGACGAGCATCGCATGCTCTGCGACAGCGGAGCTCTGTTTCAGGGCAAGCGCCACATCTGTGAGCGGGCCCATCGCCAGAAGATAGAGCGGCCGCTCGTCCTCTGCTTCCGCCTCGCGCACGAGGGCAGCGACCCCTGGCGCATCTTCATCACTGCCTTCGCCGAGAGCAGAAGAGGCGCCCATGAGGAGCAGCACATCAGCTGCTGCCGGGCCGGCAAGGTCCATCGTGCGTGCTGCCTCGTCGAACGAGGCCTTCGCAGAGCCCGAAAGCCCGAAGTGCTGTGCCACGACAGCACGCACCTCGATGCTCGGGCTCAGAAGCGTATAGGCAAGCGCGAAGGCATCGTCTGCTTCGTTCGCACAGTCAGTCAGGACGATTGCGCGGAAGCGCGGATGCTGGACCTCTTCCCGCCTGAGGCAGAAGGAATCGTCTCTCCAGGGCAGCGCAAGGAACGGATGCCGCTCATGCGAGGGAACAAGCGGGAGCAGGCTGTAGCCAGATGCAGAGAGATTGCGCGGAAACCAATGGTCCAGAAGCGCCACAGGCTGGCCTTCTGCCAGAAAGACGCAGCTTGCCTGCCCGCCGAACGTCTCATGGGCATCTGCATAGGGGCTCCTGCCCCGGCAGGGATTGTCGACGAGCTTCCAGGGCCCTTCGGGAGACTCTGCCCGTGCCAGAAGCGCCGCTGTCGGACGCCAGCCACCGCAGCCGCTTGTGAGCAGGAACTGCGCTCCCTGCCAGCTGAAAGCGCAGGGGCTCTCGCGCTCCTGATTGGGCAGAATGCGCACGAAGCCCTCTTCGACCGACTCAAGGTCGGATGTGAGCTTCATGAGGTGCAAGGTGCTGTTTCCTACTGAGGCATAGACAAGATAGGCAGCATCCTCCGTCTGCCAGAGCGTGAAATCGCGTGCCTCCTCGCCCGCAGGAGAGAAGATGCGCACGAGACGGAACGGCCCTTCCGGCGCCTCTGCCTCGGCAACCGCTAGCTGCGCCTTTCCATACGCCTCATCGTCGACATGCATCCAGAGGACGAACCTGCCTGTCGCCTCGGAACGGAGCATGCGGGGACGCTCGCAGATGGGATAGCCTCTCGCGGCCAGAACGCCTGCATCGAAGACGATGCCTCGGTCCTCCCAGAGTGCGAGGTCCTTCGACTCGTAGAGATGGATGCCCCGGACCTGTCCATCTTCCGTGTCCCGGTCCTCGCCGTACCAGAGATAGCTGCCCTGATACGGCAGAATCCATCCTCCATGTGCCTGGATATCCTTGCTTGCAGCATCCTGCCACCTGTGGCTATTGCGCATCGAGCGTTCCGCCTTTCGCTGCCTCTGCAACCGCGCCCCAGACCTCCATCTGGGAAAGTGCCGGAAAGCCTTCCGCGCACCCCTTCTTGAGCTCGCAGAGCCTGAGCCATTCGATCCTTGCCCCACCCAGATCGAAGCGCTGGCATCTGCCGGTCTTCTCGAGCGTGATGGTCATATGCGTCCCGTCGGAAAGCAGGACCGTGGCTTCCTTCCACCAGCTGTCGTGCGGAAAATCGGCCCTGAGGTAGAGCCTGAGCTCGTCTGCGATGACGGGAACGCCAAACTCGATCGTGAGCTCTGCATCCGCTCTTCCCGCAATGCCCCAGGAGGTATGCGGCCAGGAGCCATGGCGGGAGGAATCGAAGACGCCGTCTATTGCATTGCGTGCCCAGAACTGCGGATTGCCGCAGACGACATTCGTCTCGGCATGCGGAAAGAGGGCAGGGCCTCTCCCCTCATCTGATTCCGTGTCATGCGCATTGAGCGCCAGGTTTCGCCAGCCTGCGACTTCACGCCTGTCAGCGATACGGGCATGGGCCCAATGGCGCTTTCCCTCGAACGCCCAGTCCTTCCCGTAGGCGACCTGGCGCTCATCCAAGGGAATCTCGAACACGAAGCGCCCACCCCGGAGCAGCGCGAGCGACGGCTCGAGACAGCTATCGAGCTGGAGCCAGAGCCAAGCCTCGTCTGCATCTGCCTCGACGACAAGCGCATCTTCTGCCTCATAGCTCCCACGCCATGAGAGCCAGATCTCGTCCTCGGCCTCATCAGACCAGCGCACACCGCCTCTGCGGTCGATGAGTGAAAGCTTCATTCTCACTGCTCTGCGCCTTCCCTCTCCTCGTAGCGGAATTGGCGGAAGCGGGCAGCAAAGCTCCGGTCGAATTCGTCAACTGCAATGAGTCCGACCATAGCGCCCGTATAGGCCCAGCCACGCTGATGCTCGTCCGAAAGAATCGAGGCATCGAGCACGAGGGGCTCCGCGCCGCACGAGACGGGCACGAGCTCTCCCCCGTCGAAGGCATAGAGGAAGCGGAGCTCGGAGCCTCTTGCTTCTGCTGCCAGATGCACGCTCTGTACCTCATCAGGCACGACGATCTCATGCTCCTCGCCGAGCGGCATCGTGTAGGTGCCTTCATCGCAGGAGAGCACCTGCAGCACGCGGCTTTCCCGCTTTTCGTCGTAGCCAAGCGCGAGATAGTGATAGGCCCTCGTGTCATAGAGGCAGATGAGCCCTGCGTGCTGGAGATAATGGTGCGGCCTTGCCTCGAGCGTGCATTCTGCCGCATAGGAGAACGCTGTCTGGCGGCGGGCAAGGAGTGCCTGCGCAAAGAGGCTCGAAGGAGAGCCATGTCCCTTGAGCAGGAGCCCTTCTGCAGTCTGTGAAAGCCAGGAGCCCCGCTTTCTGGGTATGAGCCACTCCTCACGCGCAAGATCGTGTGCCGGCGTGAAGTCTGTCTCATAGCATGCAGGACAGGCAGGTATCTGGACCGTAGCCTCTGAGGCTTCCGGCACGTCCACCTCGAAGGCCATCTTCGGCGCGATGCCGCCCTCAGCGAGGCGCGGCCAGCCGTCTTCCCAGACGATGCGCTGGATGGCAGCTTCGCGTCCCAGAGGCGAAAGTCCTGCCTCATCCGCGGTGTAGGCGCCGCCTGTGTCCCGCCCCTTCTCCGTTCCCGGCAGATAGCGCGAGCAGAGGTGGCATACGTACCATTCCCCATCCGGACCTTCGAAGAGGTTGCCGTGGCCTGCCTTCCTGAGCACGGAATCAGACTCCCAGGCACAGACAAGCGGCTCCGGGCAGACCTCATACGGTCCCCAGAGGCTCTTCGAGCGAGCCATGCGGATGCGGTGCCGGCGTCCCGTGCCGCCTTCGGCGCAGGCCAGGTAGTACCAGCCATCATGGGTCATGATATGAGGACCTTCGCGCAGGCCGTTCACAGCATCGCCGTTGTCGAGGACCTTGCGTGCTTCGCCGACAAGACCTGACCCGTCGAACTCCTGGAGGATGAGGCCATTGAAGCGGCGATGCCCCGGCAGGGGACGCGGGTCCCACTGGGGATTCAGCACATAGTGATGTCCATCTTCGTGATAGAGGCCCGGGTCGAACCCCGAGACATTGAGAAGCATGGGCTCTGACCAGGGGCCTTCGATCGAAGGAGCGGTCGTCACATAGTTCTCGACGTCCTTGAAGATGCCATCAATCTGGCGGGCGATCGTATAGACAAGCCAGAAGCGGCCATCGGCGTAGGTGAGATCCGGTGCCCAGATGCCGGCAGAATCAGGAATGCCGGAAAGGTCGAGATCTGAGAGCAGGCCTCCCCTGCTCTCCCAATGTATGAGGTCGCGCGAAGTGTAGAGGCTCACGCCCGGCAGCCACTGGAATGTCGAGACGACGAGGCAGTACACCCCATTCGGTCCCTTGCAGATGCAGGGGTCGGGATGCCAGCCACGCAGTACGGGATTTTCCGCTCTCATGAGCGCTCCTATCTTTGGGTGAATGCCTCGATCGCGGCACGTATGCCTTCCGCAGCACCCGCATGGGCATTGTCGGCCACGACGAGATCTGCAATCCTCTTTGCCTCGGGAATGGCATTGGCAGGGCAGACGGCAAGACCGGCAGACGCAAGCGCCTCGAGATCGTTCTCGTCGTCGCCGAGCACGGCGACCCGCTCTGCCGGGATGCCGAGCTCCTCGCGGAGCGCCCTGATGCCGGCTGCCTTCGTGCAGCCCGGTGCCGTCACATCGACCCAGCGGATATCGGACTGGGCGGAGCAGATGCCGGAAATGCAGCGCAGCCCTTCCCTGATCCTGCTGTAGCTGCCATCGTCTTCCGCATGGAGCGCAAGCTTCAGGATGGAGCCCATCCGTGCTTCGGCCCTGCGTGCCAGATCGTCCCAGCTCTCTGCTATCGCATAGCGTGAGACCGCACCCTTGCGGTCTTTTGCGGGACGCACGATGTGTCCGAATGTCAGATTGAAATCGGCACCAGAAGCTGCCAGATAGCAGTCGAGATGCTCTGCGAGCGCAATCACGGAACGTACGGCTGAAGCAGGCAGAGGATTGCTCTGGATGAGCGTGCCCTCCTCGAATGTGGCGGCGCCCGAAAGGCAGGTGCAGGTCCGTGGCAGGCCGAGCCCGTCCATCAGCTCGAAGACATTGAAAGGATGGCGGCCAGAGGCGACAGCGACAATGCAGCCGGAAGCCTCCGCCTCTGCGATGGCACTCCTGACCTCGGGCACGATCTGCTTCGCAGGGTCCAGGAGCGTGCCGTCGAGGTCGCAGCAGATGAGTCCCGCTGGCGCTACCACAGCAGCGTGTCCTTCCTGAGGAGCCTCAGCACGCCTTCGAGGAAGAAGTAGTCGCCGTAGACCATGGGGACATGGCGGTCATGCTCGGAGTGGTAGGCACCGGAGCACATCTGCACGATTCCGTCGCGCGTCACGTCCCAGTCACAGAACTTCTCGTCGGTCGCCCTCAAGATCCTGATGGCCCAACTGCGGTAGAAGTCCTTCTCAGCCTCGGGGACCTGGTCTGCAATCTCGAGCATGCCGCAGGCAGCGCAGCAGCCGGCAATGGCATCCCAGTACACGGGCTCCTTCGGCTGGCGGAAGTCGAGCAGCGCCACATCTCCCGTGAGCGCGACCTGTGCCATGAAGTAATGGGCGACACGCTTGGCAGCGTCGAGATAGCGCTCCTCGTGGGTATGGCGGGCAGCCAGCGCATACCCATAGATGGCCCAGGACTGGCCACGGCTCCAGGAGGAGCCCGGCGCATAGCCCTGTCCTGCCGGCGTATCGACGAGCTCGCCGGTCACAGGATCGAGGACGATGATGTGGTTGCAGGAACCATCGGGGCGCACCGTATAGCGCAGGAGCGTATCGGCATGGTCCTCTGCGATGAACGTGAAGCGCGGGTCCTGGAGGACCTCCGACGCCCAGAACAGGAGCTGGATGTTCATCATCGAGTCGACGATGACCCAGCCCGCACGGTCGCGGTTCCAGGAGCGGATGAACTTGCCGCGGGGATTGTAGCGTCCCGCGAGAAGATGCGCCGCATGGAGGCCACGGGCAAGCGAGCGCTCATTGCCGGTGAGGCGGTAGTCTGCAACGGCCGAGTGCAGCCACATGAAGCCGACGTCGTGGTGAAGGCCCGTGTACTGGTCGAGGGCAGAATCGAGCTCTGCCTCGCAGGCCTCAGCATCATGGCGGAACACGTCCTTGCCGGTAGCATGCCACATCTGCCAACAGATGCCCGGCCAGAAGCCGTTCGTCCACCAGATGATGTCGGTCTTCGCCTTGTCTTCCTTGTATACGCCATCCTCTGCGATATAGGGAATCTTGGATCCCATGCGCTCTGCCTCGGCTTCGAGCTTCACGGCAAGCTTCCCATAGGTCTCTTCGGCCCACTTCAGGTCTTCTTCCGAAAGGGCGATTTCCTTGTTCTCGGGCATCTTCTCTCCTGTGAATCGCGGGTATCCTTCCTTCCGGGAGCTCCGAGAGCTCGCAGAAGGAAGGATGCTCTGAAGCATCCTTTTTTCCTTATGCCAGGGCCTTCTGGCCGAACGCCTTGTCGAAACGCTTCTGGCAGAACTGCTTTCTCTGCTCGTCCACAAGCTCCGGCTCCATTGCATCGAGGATGCGGCGGCAGTGCTTGCGGTCCTTCACGGAGAGGAAGGCATTGAAGCCATCCATCAGAAGCGATGCCTTGATGGGGTCGGTGAGCTTCATATGCATGAGCAGGTTGAACTGCTCGGTCATCTGCTTTCTGTCTCCTTCATGGGCATAGGCCTGGAAGCGCAGGAGCTCGCGAGCGTACGGCGAGAGCGTCTGGCACGTGAGCCTCGAATCGATGCGCTTCTGGAAGTCATCCATGTTGCCCTGCTTGATATCGTCGAGCAGGCGTGTATGGATGCGGATGCGCAGCCAGAGGGAGACGCCGAACGAGACGCCCGCAATGAGGATGATTGCAATGAGCGTGAATCCGAGCGCGTTCATATCGATTTCCATGACTGCCTCCGAAGACGGTAATAGTTCAGATGCAGGGCTCCTGCAATCCAGGAGCCCTGCGAATTCCAGGTACTTGTTCAGGCTATGCTGCGCCGCCAGTGACGCCGAGGAGCGTGAGGACGATGCAGGCGAGGATGATGACGCCGAGAGCGATCATGGCAGAGTTCTTGTTCGTGCTCTTGCGGACGTAGGCGAAGCAGCCAAGCGTGATCGCGAGCGGGACAAGGCCCGGCATGATGGAGTCGAGCGTGGACTGGAGGTTGAAGGTAGCGCCGCCGGTAGCGACCTTGAGCGTCGTGGTGACGGTGACGAACTTGGCGGTCATGGCACCGACCATGATCATGCCGAGGACGGTGAAGCCCTTCGTGAAGGCCTCCATCTTGCCGGACTCCATGGCCTCGGTGACGAAGCCCGTGCCGAGCTTCATGCCGAGAGAGCCGCAGTACCAGTGGATGATCTGGTTCGGGACATTGTAGATGAGAGCGAAGAGGATGGGGCCGAGCCAGGAACCCTGCTGGGAGAAGCCGATAGCGACACCCGTTGCAATGACGCGGAGGACGGAGAGCTGGATGGAGTCGCCGATGCCGGCGATCGGGCCCATGAGGGCGACCTTGATGGCCTCGATGGAGGCATCGTCATACTCTTCGCCGCGGTCGAGGGCTGCCTTGCGCTCGTACTCCATGGAGATGACGATAGCGAAGATGAAGGAAGCGAACATCGGGGTCGTGTTGAAGAAGTTCTGGTGACGCTGGAGGGCATCGTAGTACTCATCCGTGCCCTTGCCGTAGATGTCAGCCAGGAACGGCTCGAGCACCCAGACCGTCGTGGTGCCCTGCTGCTTGGTGTAGGAGGTGCAGAACATGAGCCACCAGACACGGGTGAACAGGCGGCGGATGATGCCCTTCTGCTTCTGGGGAGTCAGGCCAGCAGCTGCTTCCTGCTCTGCAAGCGTTGCGCTAGTCATTGAAGAAGTCCTCGCTTTCATCGACAGGCCCAGCAGTGACCTGCTTGGCAGATGCCTTGTCATCGATCCTGTGCAGCTCGCGGTAGATCGTGACTGCGCAGATGACGCCGCCGATCACAGCAACCTCGACGAGCGACAGGATGGAGGTCGTGGAGGTCGTCAGCTTGATTGCGTCATCGACGATCGAGGCACCGGTGACCTTCGTGTAGGTGAAGAAGGAAATGAGGGCGAAGCCCAGGAAGAAGTACGGGAAGGATTCCTTGGTGTAGAGGGACTTGAGAAGCATTGCGAGGCCGAGGGCAGGAAGAGCTGCAGCGGCGACCTTGAGGGAGGCGTTGAGCCAGGCAGGAATGGCATTGACGAAGGCAGCGACTGCCGGCTGGCCAGCGAGCGTGGAGACGAAGCCGAGCACGAAGTAGCAGAGCTCGAAGCAGCAGAACTGGATGACCCAGAGGCGCTCATAGCCAGCCCAGTTGTGGGCAGCAAGGAGCTTCTCGAACTTCGGAACAAGAGACGTGACGACGATCTTCATGAGGGAATAGAGCAGCGAGCCAAGAGCGGACAGCGGGATTGCGAGCGTCATTGCGACCTCGATATCCTGGCCGAGCAGCATTGCGAAGGCACCGCCGAAGATCGAGCCCATCGTGATGTCGGACGGCATGACGCCACCGAGGCTGACGTTGCCGATGAAGACAAGCTCGAGCTGGGCAGCGAGGACGATGCCCTCCTGCGGATGTCCGAGCAGCGCGCCGAGGATTGCAACGCAGAAGATAGGACGTGCGAGCTGCGTGGAAGCCCACCAGTCAAGGAACTTTGCCCCCATCAGCACAAGGCCGACGATAAGGGCGGACGATACATCCATGGTTCTCCTTCCGAGAGATGGTTCAGCCTGTATAAGGCCATGCAGAAAGCTCCTGGCCTAGGTTCCGGGAGCGTCGTGCCAGATAGAAGTGCGTGCATGCGCGGGTAGGTTGTCGAGCTGAGGAGTTTCTGCGCTACAGGAGCGCCATGAGGTCCTTGCGGTCGTCGGTCGGAACCGGCTGCGTGATGACCTCGATGCCGAGGTCATGGATTGCCTTGATGGCGGCAATGTCATCCTCGGTGAGGTAGACGGAATCGGAGACCTTCTTCTTGCCGGAGATCGGGCTGTTGATGCGGCCGTAGTTTGCGACATCGAGCAGCGGCTTCTCGGAGATGCCCTTGAAGACGGCAAGGAGGTCGGCAGGATCGTTGGAGACAAGCAGGATGCGCAGTGCCTTGGAGCGCGGATCGTTGATGATGCCGATGGCCTTGGCAATCGGCAGGATGGCTGCCTTGACGCCGGCAGGTGCTGCCATCTTGAGCGCGCTGACCTGGACCTGGTTCTTTGCAATCGTGTCGGATGCGACGATGATGCGGTTCACATCGAGCTGCTTGCACCACTTCACCGCGACCTGTCCATGGATGAGACGGTCGTCGACACGTGCCATTACGATCATGGGATTCCCCTTTCCCTGTCGGCTTTCCAGCAACTGACATGCTAGTAAACCTGTTTACTTTCGAATGATAAAAAATCTAACAGTCTAGATAACGGGTGAACCGGATGTGGCCATACGGCCATGGTCTGCTATGCTTCTGGCTGCCAAATAAAGCGTTTGCCATGGGATCTGCCGTCTGCTTTGTTTGGCGACAAGTCCCGGGCGGCAGGTCCCATGGCAGATGGGACAGCCGAATATGAAGAACCGGGAGAACCCCTTCACGGAGCTGGTCGCCGCCCTTTCCGGCGGCGAGTTCGAGCTTCTTGTCCATGCCGTAGAAGAGCGGAAGTGCCGGGATGCGGTCGGCGTGGGCACGCTCGCCGAGGCAGCGGAAAGATTCAGGCCGCATCCGAAATGCCCCAAGTGCGGGGATGCCCATCCCATGAAGGACTCGAGGACCGCAGCGGGCATCCAGAGATGGAGATGCCCTGCGTGCGGGCGCAGATACAGCTCGCTCACCGGGACCGTCTTCGAGCATGCCCGCTACGAGCTGCCGAAATGGGTGTCGTTCATAGGACTCATGCGCTACAACGTCCCGCTGGACTGCATCGCAGAGGAGCTGGGCATCACCCACCAGACCGCCTGGGAGTGGCGGCACAGGGTGTTCGCCACCGTGGACGGCTGCCAGGACAGGACCGTCCTCAGGGAGCGGGTCTGGATCGACGAGACATATATCGTGGACTCCGACCTCGCGCATGGATACGGCCAGGCGAGGAAGCGCGGCCTCTCCTCGCAGCAGCTCTGCATAGCCGTCGGGATAGACGTCTTCAAGAACCCCTACGCCGTGGTCTGCGGGCACGGGAAGCCCTCCACCAAGAGGATCAGGGAAGCCTTCGGCGGCCACATAGCGGAAGGCGCGACAGTCGTGCACGACAGGGAGCGCGCCCACAACGGAATCATCAGGGATGCCGGCGCCGTCTCCGAATCATACAAGGCAGACGTGCGCGACCCTGAATACCTCGAGAGCATGGAGCTCGTGAACAGCCTCTGCTCCTGGCTGAAGAGGTACCTCTGGCGCTTCACCGGAATGTCCATGTCCAACATGCAGAGCTACCTCAACTGGTACGTCTACCTGTTCCGGGTCAACCAGGCCAAGGACAGGTGGCCTGAGACTGCAAGGGTGGTCCGCCATATGATGATGTCCGATGCAACCTTCCGCAGCTCGACGTAGGTGCGCTGTCACCCGTTATCTAGACTGTTAGAATAAAAAAGCACGAACGAATATCAGAAGAAGTCCTCTTCTGTGTCAGGTGCAGCATCGAGGGAAATCTCTACCCTCTTCGTCATTCCCGTCGCTTCGGCAACAGCTTCGTCGATGTCCTCATCGGTGAGCTCGCCGTCACGCGACTCGATTGCAAGGAGCAGCGGCAGGCTCAGGCCGGCAACGATCTTCACGTTCTTGAGGCCAGCAAGGTCTTCGAGGCACTGGTTGCAGACGCTTCCTCCCAGAAGATCTGCCAGAACGATGACCTGGTCATCGGCGTTGTCGAGCGCAAGTGCGCGGACCTTCTGTCCGAGCTCTGCGACGGAGCCATCCGGCGCAAGCCCGAAGGCGCAGCGCTCCTCGCTCTTGCCGCAGATCATGGTTGCAGCACCCAGCACGCCTTCTGCAAGGCCGTTGTGCGAGACAAGCACGATCTTTCTTCCCATGCATCCTCCCCGATGCCGGAGCGATTCGTCCTGCTCCGCAAACTCTTTGGTGAACTGGTTTACCCGTAGTGTATAGCACTGGAAGCAGAAGACCTTCAAGAATTTCAAGAGACGGTTAGATTTGCCGTTTATCCGCCTAAACAGACCGTTTACCGAGCCTGCTAAGCGCTATTATGTAGATGTAACGTTCACTATGCGTACGTTACCAATCCATTTGAATCTAAACTGTTTTGCTATGGCGGCGCCTTCTGAAGCCCGCTGCCAGAGGCAGGTGGAAGCACCGCACACAGCCCTTCTCCTTATGAAAAAGCGGGCAGCCCCGAAGAGCCGCCCTCATCTGAGACAGGCATCTACATGTCTTGCTGAGCTATCTGACCTTCTTGCCTGCAGGATCTCCTGCAAAGCCGGGCTTGATCACGATGTCGCCCTTGGAGATGGCATCGACCGGGCAGATAGTACAGCAGGTCAAGCTTATGCATGCTTGGTCTTTGCATTTCATGATGGCTTTAACTTAATCGTTCAGAGCAAGCCTTGCAGCCACAGCTATCTTCATAGCCTCGTTCCACGCTCAGACATGTGCTCTGTCGTTCTCGGATCAGCCCACAATCTTCCGGAAAGTTCTCATCGCTCTGCTGTCTGCCATAAGATTGCAGCTCGATGCCCAATGCGTCTTCCTGTTCGATATCAGCGGATGTCATCGTAATGCGTCCACATTCTGATGACTTTCACGATGCCTTCGTAGACAACACCATTCTTCTGGATTGCCCCAGGCGTCACCTGGTACACGAATCTGTGCTGCAGATTGATTCGTCGAGAATACAATCCGGCCAAGCTGCCAACAAGAGCTTCATATGACGGCGGCTTTCCAAATGGATCATCTCTCACCACTTCGACAAGCTGCTTTGCCTTGTTGGCTAGTCCTGCAGACTTCAGCTTCGAGGCATCTTTCGCTGCTTGCTTGATGAACTCTACATACCACATGACTACCAATCCAGTTCGGATTCAGGTACGCATTCGCTGTCCGGTTCGTTCATGCCAGCAATAAGCGATTCCGCCATGCCAGGTATCTCCATGAGGCGAAGCGTCTCCTCAATTGAGGCCCACTCATCCTCTCCGATGAGCACAGCGCCCTTTCCGCGATTGTTCGTTATTGCTACCGGCACACAATCCTCATTCGTCTGAGCGATGACCTTGTAAAGGTTCTTTCTCAACGCTGTAGCGCTTATGGAAGTCATGTTTGCCTCCTCCGATTAATTACGTACGCTTTTACGTACGCAATATTCTACCCCTTAGAGCGTTGGGCAATCACGCTGCACGTCCTCTACTATAAAGAAAGGCGCGGCTTCATAGTGCAGGTGTCCTCGCAACGCCTGTCACCGCCGCGCATCGAAAGCTTGAGCTGAAGCCAGAAATTATGCGGGCACCGGTGAGTCAACTAGCCACACCCCATCTCCCGCTGCGCTTCACATATGTCAAGTAATTGGGGCAGCCTCCGTACAGGAAGCCGCCCCTGTCTCGCAGTGGTTACGGGGACCACATCCAGATTACCGCACGCTCTTTTCGGCAGGATCTCCTGCAAAGCCGGGCTTAATCACGATGTCGCCCTTGGAGATGGCATCGACCGGGCAGACAAGCGCGCAGAGATGGCAGCCAACGCAGCGGTCGCGGTCAAGCACGGGGCGCCTCTTCTCCTCATCCCAGGAGAGTGCCTGATGCGCGCCATCGAAGCAGGACACATAGCAGCGGCCACAGCCCACGCACTTCTCCTCATCGAAGGCAGGATAGACCTTGTAGCTGCGGTCGAGCTGCTCTGCCGGCACCATGTTCTTGGATGCCAGGCCGACAAGGTCCTCGAGATGATCAACACCCTGCTCCTCCATATACCAGGAAAGGCCATCTGTGAGATCGTCGATGATGCGGTAGCCATATTCCATGATTGCCGTGCAAATCTGGAGGTTGCGGGCACCAAGCAGGATGTATTCTGCTGCATCCTGCCAGGTCTCGATGCCGCCGATGCCGGAGATCTCGACATCCGGAATGCGCTGGAAGAGCTCGTTCACGAAGCGCAGGCCGATGGGCTTCACAGCCTTGCCCGAGTAGCCCGAGACCGACGACTTCCCGTCGATCATCGGCATGCCCACCATATTGCCGAGGTCGACATGCACAATCGACTTCACGGTATTGATGGCAGAGATGCCGGAGGCTCCGCCCTCGAGCGCTGCCTCGGCTGACGGAACCATATCCGTGATGTTCGGCGTCATCTTCGCGACGATCGGAAGGTCGGTCCCCTTCTTTGCAGCAGCGACATACTTCCTGCAGAGCTCGGGGTTTGCACCCACATCCGAACCCATCGCATGGCTTGTCATCTGCGGGCAGGAGAAGTTGAGCTCGAGCATGTCGGCGCCGGCCTCGGTCACACGTTTCGCAAGCTCGGTCCAGTCAGCCTCGGTCGGTCCCATGATCGAGGCGATGAGCACCTTGTCCGGGAATTCCTTCTTGAGCCGTGCCATATCCCTCATCGAATCCTCGAAGGGACGCTCGGAGGTCTGCTCCATGTTCTTGAAGCCGACGAAGTCCGTACCCTCCTTCGAGAGCGCATCGAAGCGCGGAGAGACCTCGTTGATCACAAAGGAGGCAGGAGCGACGGACTTGAAGTAGACGCCGCCCCAGCCTGCTTCATAGGCCTTGCGGCACATCTCGTAGCAGTTGCCGACCGGAGACGATGCGAGGCAGAACGGATTGTCGAAGTGAACGCCACAGAAATCGATGGAAAGGTCCTTCATCGCTACCTCTCCTCCTTTCCGAGATAGGCATCGATGGCAGCAGCCGCTTCCTTCGCACGCTTCACCGAAGCCACGACCGTCTTGTCGCCTGCCACGATGTCGCCCGTGACGAAGAGCTTGGAATCGGAAGTTGCATAGCCCTCTGCATCGGCTGCAAGGTCGAGTCCGAGGCCTTCTGTATCCGCTTTCTGGCCGACAGCGAGAACGATGAGATCGGCCGTGCACGTAAAGGTCGCTTCCGCCTCCCGGTGATGGAACGTCACGGTATGGCCTTCCACCTTCTCGGGCGCATAGCCATCAATGATGGTGACACCGGCTTCCTGGGCAGCGGAAAGCTCGGACTTCGATGCCCTGAACGCCGTCAGGAACTTGCGGCAGACGACCGTCACATACGGCACGCCTGCCTTCTTGGCAGAGGTCGCTGCATCCATAGCGGAATCGCCGCCGCCGATCACAAGGACGCTCTTCGGAAGCTTGAGCGCACCTTTCGCATCCTTCACGCGGTGCAGGAAGGAGACCGCCGTCTCTGCTGCATCGTTTCCTTCGAAGAGGCTGAGCATTTTCGGCTCGGAGTAGCCGATAGCAAGAAGCACCGCATCATGCGTCTTCTCGAGCTCGGCAAGCGCGATATCGCGTCCTACCTTCTGGCCGAGGTGGAACTCGACACCCATGCGCTCGATGCGTGCGACCTCGCGGTCCACGATGCTCATGGGAAGACGGTACTCCGGAATGCCGTAGCGGAGCACACCGCCGGCCTTTTCTGCCTCTTCGAAGATCTCGACCTCATAGCCAAGCTTCCTGAGCGATGCTGCTGCCTGGAGGCCTGCAGGGCCCGAACCGACGATAGCAACAGATTTGCCGTTCGGCTCCCCTGACTTGAGCAGCTCGAGCCCGAGCGCATCCTCCATGTCTGTCACATAGCGCTGGATGCCGCCGATATCGATAGGCCTGTCAATGCCGGTACGGGAGCAGGCAAGCTCGCAGTAGCGCTCCGTCGGGCAAACGCGCGCGCAGATGCCGCCAAGCGCATTGTTCTCGCGTATCGTGCGGGCAGCGCCCTTCACGTTCCTGAAGCGCACACTCCTGATGAAGCGGGCAGGATCGGTGCCTGCCGGGCAGCCCTTCGAGCATGGTGCGTCATAGCAGAGCAGGCACCGTGCCGCCTCCTCGGCTACCGTCTGGGAGCTGTAGGTCTGGCCCAGCTCCTCGCAATATGGATTGGCCATACGTTCCATCCCTCTCCTATGTTCCAAGGTCAGATGCCGGCTGCACCGTCCTTTGATCTGAGAGCAGTGCCCCCATTGCCGGCACTCTCACCATAGGCTCCATTCAGCCGGCTTTGAGATTTCGTCTGCCAGCGGCATCATCGTGTCTCCGCTGCTCTGCGCCGCTGGTTGTACAGGCATTTCTGGTCATTTCAGCAACCGAAGGCCATGCTGTATCCTGCAGGGCATGTCATCTGACCTGCGCATCTTCAGACAAGCAAACCGATATCTCTCAGGCAGCATCCCGCTCTCAACTGCTTGAGTTGCAATGTTTCCAATCCGTGAACGGCAGTGCCCGCAGAGGTCTCTGCTATCCTCAGAACGACTCATGCCATGTCCGAGAAAGGATGCTATGGATACCGTATCTATCCCAAAGAAGCTTCCCCGCATGTGGAAGCACGAAGGATATGTCCTCAGAAGCACGAGAGCAGAAGACGTGGATGCCTACTGGGAGGCAGGTTTTGTCCATACAGACCCCGAGGTCGACCGTCTGACCGCGACACGCGAGACGTTCACGGAGGAACAGGTGAAGTCCTTCTTCATGAACTGTCTGCCCGACCCGGACCGGAGGGATTTCCTCATCTGTACCTCTGATGGCACGATCCTGGGCGAGGCAGTCGTGAACGAGATCGACTGGTTCCTGCGCTCTGCGAACTTCCGCATTGCGCTCTTCTCCACCACGTCCTGCGGCCACGGCATAGGATCTTGGGTCGTCTCCTGCATACGCGACTATGCATTCCAGGAGCTTGGCCTCCACCGTCTCTCGCTTGATGTGCTCTCCTGCAATCCGCGCGCAAAGCATGTCTACGAGAAGGCAGGCTTCAAGACAGAAGGCATCCTGCGCGATGCCGAATGGGACGGCGAAGGCTACTGCGACGATATCCTCATGGCCATCCTCGAAGATGAATGGCGCAGGCTCGTCCAGGACCGCTAGACAGCAATGCAGCCAGAAGCCCGCACAATAGCTTCTGGCTGCAAGGGAAAGGAGACGCGCATCCTTCGAGCTCGCCTCTTCCTGCCGGGAATTGCATGTGATGGGATTCAACAGGAAGCGGTCTGACTGGAGCTCTTACTCTGCCCGCGGTACCTCGATCTCGAGGTCCGAGAGCGCCCAGGATACGCAGGGATGGATGTAGCCGAACTTGAGGTCTGCCTCGCGCCTGCCGTCGACTGACTTCGGGCAGAAGACATCGCCCGAGATAAGACGTGAATGGCACCAGCCGCAGGCACCGCTCCTGCAGTGGCTCGGGCAGGCAATACCGCCCTTCTCGAGAATCTGGAGGACGGAGTCATCCGTGGAGCCCGTGACGACCTCCTTCGTGCCTTCGCGCACGACCGTGATGGAGACCGTCTCGGGGACCTGGACATCTTCGGGATAGCTGGCAAGCTTCTTCGGGTCGTGGAGCTCGCCCATGAGCTCGCGGCGGATGAACTTCCTCCTGATGTGGAGCTTCGGGAGCTCTGCGTCAAGGAAGCGATACATCGCCTGCGGACCGCATGCAAAGACGGAGTAGTCGCCATCCGGTGCATAGGCGCGGATGAGCCTCGCTGTGATGAAACCGCGCTCGCAGCCGGCAGGTGCCTTCTCGTCCTCGGCAAGATCGCTCAGCACTGGCACGACCTTGACCTTCGTGGTCTTCCGCGCAAGCTCCAGAAGCTCATCCCGGTACGCCATCTCTTTGAGGTTCCTCGAGCCATAGAGCAGGATGAGGTCGAAATCCTCGTCCCCTTCTGCGATGGCTCTTGCCATCGACAGGAACGGCGTGATGCCGGAGCCGCCGGCAAGGCCGATCACAGTGCGCGCATCCCTCAGACGCTCGTAGGTAAAGGTGCCCAAGGGGCCTGACGTATCGACCTTCGTGCCCGGCTTCCACGTATCGAGGATATGGTTCGAGACAAGGCCTCCCGGCACCCGCTTCACGGAGATCTCTATCGTCCCTGCAAGCGTGCTTCTCGGAGAGGAAGAGATGGAGTAGGCACGCGTCACCTTCATGCCATCCACGTCGAGATTGAGGCTCAGGTACTGTCCTGCCGAGAACCAGGCAATCTGTTCCGTCCCTGCCTCGATATCCGGTGCCAGCGTATAGCACTTCATATCGTCTGCGATATCGGTGACCTTGCGCACGACAAGGTGCTGGTGCGCCGGATGGAGCTCTTCAGCAAGCCTGTTCGCAGAATAGCTTTCGGCAGGAGGGAAGCTCCTTGCAACAGCATTCTGGATATGTGCAGCACGCGTCGCCGCAAGACGCGTGAAATCGGCAATCTTCACCTGATCGAGATTCGTTCCCATGAAAAGATCCTCCTAGCGTGAAGACGTGCCATTGAGAGCACGGAGACGTTCGACGACGTATTGGGCGCTCTTGGCACCGGAAAGGGCCGAGCAGTTGTAGCCATCCGTCAGGATGCCGGTCGCTCCGCAGAAGTGAAGCCCCGGTATCTGGTGGTACTCCCCTTCGTTCATGCATCTCATCGGAATGCCGTCGTCGAGCTTCACCTGATAGCCATACGGCGTGCCGTTCGGCGTGCCCATATAGCGCACGAATGTCGGCGCAGCGGCAATCTCGATCTCCTCGATGTGGGGACGGATGCTGATATGCATCTGCTCTTCGGCCTGGGAGATCATCTCGTCGGCAAGGCGTTCCTTCACGCGGCGATAGTCCTGAGGCCTCACATCCTTCCAGACATCCCCGAACGTCATTCCCGTGAAGAAGAGCGTGCAGGTGCCTTCCGGTGAAGATTCGGGGATGAGCTCGTTCAGGCAGTTCACGATCGTGTAGCCGTTCGAATAGAGCTGGTGGGCATGCTCTGCCATATCGTCGCCGTCGGGATCGGAGTTCAGAAGCGACGAATAGCCGGTGACACCGAGCTCGTCTGCCGTGCAGTCGAGTCCGAGATAGCAGGTATAGAGGTTCAAGGCTATGCGCTTCGTGCTGTAGTAGGAGCGCACCTCAGGCGCCACCTTCGTCTGGTCGAGCATGCTGCCGAGCACGATATGGGGATTCACATTGCAGATGGTCTCCTTTGCATGAATCTCCCACTCATCGGTCCTGACACCTGCGACACGGCCATTCTCCATAAGGAGCTCGCGCACGGGGCAGCAGTGCCAGATGTCACCGCCGAGCTCGCGGATGCGCTGCTCTTCTGCCAGCGCAATCTCGTGCGACTTCATGGCAGGCTGTGCCGCACCCTGATCGATGTAGGCCATGAGCATGACGGCATTTGTCAGGAAGTCCATGTTGCTCGGAGAGGCTCCGAGATAGACCCAGTACTGCGAGAGGATGTGCTGCGCCTTCTCGGGGATGCCGAGAAGGTCCATGCCGTCCTTGACGGAGATAGCAGAGCAGCGCAGGAAATCGGGATAGCGCGTGGCAAGGACAAGCCTGAGCTTTGCGAGCTCGTGGTCATGCTGCCGCTTGTCGCGCTCATAGGTCGGCGTGCCTTCGAAGCAGCTCTTCGGTGCATGGGAGATCATGTAGTTGAACCCTGCCTGGGCATGTTCCGCCACGCGGAAGAATGCCTCGACGCTCTCGCGGCAGCCCGGCACCTGATGCTCCATCTCGTCCAGGAATGCCTGCCTTCCGCAGGGCATGAGGACATCGATCCCGTCATCCGGAATCACGCAATGGAACGTGCAGTGCTCATAGTGCCAGTCGATATCGACACCCATCGCATCGAGGAACTTTCCCCAGGAGCCGCGAGCATCGGGCTCCCCTACCTCACATGCCTCATGGAGCGAGCATTCGAACTCGAAGCGCCCCCGCACGAAGGACGAGGCAGCACCTCCCGGCAGATTGTGCTTCTCGAGCACGAGCGTATCGAGCCCTGCCTTCGCGCAGACAAGCGCTGCTGCAAGGCCGCCATTGCCGGCACCTACCACCACGACGTCAACGTCTTTCCGCTTCACGGAAATCTCCCCCTCCGGGCCTCCTCAAAGCTGCATTGACAGTCGTGATTGTATCACGTGATTTATTGTACATATCCAATATATTTCAGCATTTTCCCAGCTCAATAGCTTACCTGATTCTGATACAATCAATATCAGTCACGAGGGAAGGGATTCTGATGGCACTGAAGGAGATCAAGGCGCCGACACGCCAGCAGCTCTTCATCGACGAGCTGCAGCAGATGATACTTTCGGGAGAGCTCAAGGCGGGAGACCGGCTCCCTTCGCAGCGTGAGCTTGCCCACGAGACGAAGGTCTCGCTCTCGGTCGTGAACGCAGGGATAACGAACCTGGCAGCACGGGGATTCGTGCGCATCGAGCCACGACAGGGCGTCTACGTGGCTGACATTGCCCGTGACGGCAATATCCAGACGCTCGTCTCGCTTCTCGACTATACGAGTACCGCCCTCGATACAAGCCTTCTCGAGCCCATCATCGGATTCAGGAAGGCGCTGGAGCCCCAGATCGTGCGTGGTGCCTGCGAGCATGCCACGGCAGACGAGCTGGACCGGATCGATGCGATCGTCGATGAGATGGCAGAGGCGGACGAGGAGACAATGCCTGGCCTCTCTTTCGATTTCCACCATGAGGTGGCGATAGCCTCAGGCAACATGGTGTACTCGATGCTCGTGAACACGTTCAAGGACATCTATGTCTCGTTCTTCCGGGCCACGCAGGCCTACTACGGACCGATGAGATCGCTCCCCTTCTTCCGCCATATGGCAGACCTCATCCGCAGGAGAGATGCAGAAGGTGCCGTTGCAGCACAGATGGATGAGTTCTCTACCTGGCTCGGGAGCATGCCGAAGAAAGAATGAGATTTCTGAACCAACTGCCATGGCATATCTTTCATTTCTTCATGCCCCGCGAGGCAGCAAAGAGATACGTCAGATGAACTTGGCTATCTCGTCGATTTCCCAGAGCGGCACATTCACGAGCCATCCTTCATCTCTATAGGGAGAAAGGGATGTTCGCACTGCCCGTTCGAGCTGGAATTTCTGGCAAGCCACTTTGAGACTCTTCGATTTCAAGTTCTCGGCTGCCTTCACTTCTATCGGTACTATTGCCGGTCCCTGAGACAGAGCGAAATCAACCTCGGCCGCACCTTTCGGTGAAGACCAATAGACAGGCTCAAATCCCTGTGCCACAAGCTGCTGGGCAACATACTGCTCCGTCAGGGCGCCTTTGAACTCTGTGAACAGCCTGGAACCTTCCAGCACTATGGTGGGGTCTAAATCCGCCTGAGCGCCGAGCAGCCCTGTATCGATGCAGAACAGCTTGAAAGAAGAAAGGTCTTCATAGGACGAGGGAGAGAAACGAAGTGCCTCAACACGAGGTATCTTTGTGATCACACCGTAGTCCCTGAGCCACTGGAGCGCTTCCTCAAAGTCGCGCGCACGTCCTCCAGGACGTACAGCTCCATACACGAAGCGCTTGTTTTCGTGGGCCAGCTGTCCCGGCAGCGACTTCCATACAAGGCGCATGCGTTCGAGCATTCTGCCAGGTGCGTGCTTCGCGAAATCATCGTTGTAGCCCTCAAGGATTCCATTCTGTATCTCCCTGACTGCCCTGAAGTCTTTCTCCTCGCTGAAGGATTCGACTGCTTCGGGCATTCCACCGACGACAAGGTATTCCTTAAGGAGCGGAACAAGACGCTCCTGCACCTTTGCGAGCATGTCCATATCTGCTTCGGCAAGCGCATCTGCAAGCGGAGCTCCAGCACGCGCACGTACATACTCCTCGAAATCCATAGGATGCAGCACGAGGCGATTTACCTTTCCGACAGGAAAGGACTCTCCCGGTCTCCTCAGCGCGCTGTCCAAACAGGAACAGGTGGCAACGACATGGTACTCACGAGCCTGCTCGCAGAAATACTTGAGTGAAGTGAGGCCGCGACGGGCTTCCTGTATCTCGTCGAACGCCAGCAGCGTCGTCCCAGGATTGATGCTCCTGCCATACAGCAGCTCAATCTCACGTATGATGCGCTTGGGATCGAGATCTCCTTCGAAGAGCCCTTTCGCTTTCTCATCATGCATGAAATCAATCTTGATGGTGTCCCTGAAATAGCGCTCGCCAAAGTCCTCTATGAGCCAGGTCTTCCCTGTGCGATGAGCACCACGGAGAAGAAGGGGCTTCCTATACGGACTGTCTTTCCATTCGACAAGCTGCGCTTCAATCTTCCTCTGCATGGATGCTCCTTCCTTCAGGATGGCAATCTGTGCTGATTCATATCGAATGCGCCTCTATCGCGCACCATTCATGGATGCATGTATCTTGAGGATGCCGATGAACGCCAACCGGTATCGAGACGAGCAAACTATCTCAATGGGATTCTAGCAGGCGCGATACCGAGATGACCAGGCAAGAGAACGCCGGGGCAACCTGCATAATGGCAGCCCCGGCATTCCAGCAAAGATTTGCATCAACTGTGCTAGTCCTCGATGATGTAGGCACCGACAATCTGGCCGAAGACCATGATGTGTGGATCGCGGTTGGAACCGGTAGCCGAGGAGTCCACATCCTGCGGATAGAACTTCTTCGCGATGTCTTCCGGATAGAGCGAGAGATCCTGCACCTGGCGATAGATGACCTTGCACTCGAGCGTGAGCGGAAGCTCCTTTATGCCCGGGACGCTCACCTCGTCGGAATCGACGAGCGTCAGTCCCGCCTTCTCAATCTTGTCGACTTCGCTGCCATGGCAGCTGCCACAGATGCCGACAATCTTCCTGTCGAAGCCCGTAAGCGGCACATTGACCGTGAACTCAGGGTTGCGGTCGAGCATCTGGGCCGTGAAGCGGCCCGTGCGGATATAGGCACAGAACACCGGCACAGACCAGTTCGTGCCAATCGTTCCCCACCCTATTGTCATCGTGTTGACCTTGCTGTCCACCTTCGTCGTGAAGAGCACGCCTTTGGGAATGGCACGGACGATTTCCGATGCGTAGTCTTCCCACTCGACCTTGCGCTTGCCTGCCATGAGCTTTCCTTTCTTCCAAGCATCTCTTCTGCTGGACGCTATCTACCCCAGAGTCCCGCACATCTTGCCACGATATTCCATAAACATCGGTACACAAAAGGAGGCGCCCCGAAGGACGCCTCCTCTGTTCCAGAACAGTCTGCAAAGGCTATTCGTAGTCGCTTGCAGCGTCGATCCAGCTCTTGAGGAACTCCTCGTTGCCCTTGCGGCCACGGGAGAGCTCGGCTGCAGCCACGACCGGCAGCCAGTACATGATCTTCTGCTTCGGCATGTCGGCAGACTTGGAGTAGAGATCGAGGTACTTGTCGGCAGCCTCGGGGAACTCGAGCTTCAGCAGCATGTACGTCATGGCTGCATCGGCCTCGGGCAGGCCCACGGTCACATGTGTCCAGTCGCAGATGAACGGCTCGCCCTCGCCGATCACGACATTCGTCGGATTGAAGTCGCCGTGGCAGATGGCAAAGCCGCGCTTCATGCGGTCGGCCTTCATCTGGAGGTCATAGCGCACGGAGGGATCGAGATCCTTGACGCGGGCAATCATGCGGACGAGCTTGTCTCCCTGTGCCGTGAGGGCAGCAGGAGCAGGCGTCTGCTGGACCTTGATCTGGAGGTCGACGAAGAGCTGCAGGAGCTCGTCGAACTTCGGCGTGCCCTTGGCCTCGACCATCATCTCATGGAGCGTCGTGCCCGGATGGTAGACCATGGAGAGGGCCCAGGAGCCGTCCATGACCTGAGAGACCTCGAGGACCTTCGGCGTGTTGAGGCCGGCGGTTGCGATGCGGGCGAGGTTCAGCGCCTCGCGGAAGACGTCGATGTCGGGCTTCGTCGGGACGAAGACCTTGACGGTACGGTCGCCGTCCTTGTAGACGACCTTGTTGTGACGGCGGGCAAGCTCGACCTTATCATCGGAAAGCTTCATGTTTTCCTTCTTCCTCTAGGAAATGCTTCGACCCAGCTGCTACTCGGACTTCTTCTCTTCTGCTGCCTCTTCGGCCTTGACCTCGCCAGGAGCAGGTGTCTCCTTCATCTCTTCGCGGATCTCGAGACCCTCGTCCTCATAGGACGTCGCAGGACGGCCATAGTAGGCGTCGAGGTACAGGCTCTTGATCTCGGCCACGAGCGGGTAGCGCGGGTTCGCACCCGTGCACTGGTCGTTGAAGGCGTTGAGCGACATCTCGTCGAGCGTGTCGAGGAAGTACTTCTCGTCGACGCCGTACTCGGCAATCGTCTTCTTGACGCCGATGAAGTCCTTGAGGTCTTCGATGCCCTGCATGAAGTTCTCGAACACCTCGTCGTCGTCCTTGCCGGTGAAGCCGCAGAAGCGGCCCATCTCGGCGTAGCGCGCCTTTGCGTGCGGATACTGGTACTGCGAGAACGTGCCCATGCGGGTCGGACGCTCAGCAGCGTTGTAGCGGGCGACACGGGTGAGGATGACAGCGTTGGCCCAGCCGTGCGGAATGTGGTGATAGGCGCCCAGCTTGTGTGCCATCGAGTGGTTGAGGCCGAGGAAGGCGTTAGCGAATGCCATGCCGGCGAGGCAGGAGGCATTGGCCATATGGTCGCGGGCCTCGACGTTCGTGGGCTCGGCGTAGGCCTTCGGCAGCCAGTCGAAGACGAGCTTTGCGGCCTTGAGGGCGATAGCGTCGGTGTAGTCCGATGCCATGATGGAGACATAGGCCTCCATAGCATGGGTGAGGACGTCGATGCCGGAAGCGGACGTGAGGCCCTTCGGCTGCGTCATCATGTTGTCGGTATCGACGATCGACATCGTCGGCATGAGCTCGTAGTCCGTGATAGGCCACTTGATGCCGGTCTCGGCGTCCGTGATGATTGCGAACGGCGTGACCTCGGAGCCGGTACCAGAGGAGGTCGGGATTGCGACGAACTTAGCCTTCTCGCCCATCTTCTTGAAGCGGTAGACACGCTTGCGGATATCCATGAAGTCGACGGCCATATCGTCGAACTTCTCCTCGGGATGCTCGTACATCGTCCACATGATCTTGCCGGCGTCCATTGCGGAGCCGCCGCCGATTGCGATGATCACGTCAGGCTGGAAGGCACGGAGGAGCTCCTCGCCCTTCTCGGCGTCCTGCAGCTTCGGGTCAGGAGAGATGCTCCAGAAGCTGGAGTGCGTGATGCCCATCTCATCGAGCGGCTTCTCGATCTTCTTGGTGAAGCCGGATGTGTAGAGGAAGGAGTCGGTGACGATGAAGGCACGCTTGCAGCCGTAGACCTCCTTGAGCTCGCGCAGAGCGACCGGCATGCAGCCCTTCTTGAAGTAGACCTTCTCGGGAGTCCTGAACCAGAGCATGTTCTCGCGCCTCTCTGCAACCGACTTGATATTGAGCAGCTGGGTGATCTCGAGGTTCCCGGAGAAGGAGTTGCCGCCCCAGGAGCCGCAGCCCAGCGTCAGGGAAGGTGCCAGCTCGAAGTTGTAGATATCGCCGATGCCGCCGAGCGATGCCGGGGTGTTGATGAGAATACGGCAGGTCTTCATCGCGTTGTAGTGCTTCTCGACCTTCTCGGTCTCGCGCGTGTCGATGAAGAGCGAGGACGTGTGGCCGTAGCCGCCGTCAGCGATGAGGCGGGATGCCTTTGCGAGGGCGTCGTCGAAGTCCTTGGCACGGTACATGCCGAGGATCGTCGTGAGCTTCTCGTGAGCCCAGGGGTTCGAAGGCTCGACGGAGTCGGTCTCACCGATGAGGATCTTCGTCCAGGCAGGAACCTCGACGCCTGCAGCAGCAGCGATCTTCGTTGCCGGCTGGCCGACCATCTTGGCATTGACGCCGCCGTTGACGATAACGATGTTGCCGACCTTCTCTGCCTCGTCCGGGTTGAGGAAGTAGGCGCCCCTCTTCTGGAACTCGGCCTTCACCGCGTCATACACGCCGTCGAGCACGATCACGTTCTGCTCGGTAGCGCAGATCATGCCGTTGTCGAACGTCTTTGAGTGCATGATGGAGTTGACGGAGTCGACGATGTTTGCAGAGTCGTCGATGATGGCGGGGTTGTTGCCCGGGCCGACGCCGAGTGCCGGCGTACCGGAAGAGTAGGCAGCGTTGACCATGCCAGGGCCGCCGGTTGCGAGAATGACGTCAGCTTCCTGCATGAGCGTGTTCGTGAGCTCGATGGACGGGATGCTGACCCAGTCGATGATGCCCTTCGGGCATCCTGCTGCCTCGGCAGCATCGCGGACGATGCGTGCAGCCTCGGTCGTGCACTTCTTTGCGCGGGGGTGCGGAGAGATCAGGATTGCATTGCGCGTCTTCAGGCAGATCAGGGTCTTGAAGATGGCGGTGGACGTCGGGTTCGTCGTCGGGATGACGGCAGCCACGACACCGAGCGGCTCTGCGACCTTCGTCATGCCGAAGGCAGGATCGCGCTCGATGACACCGCAGGTCTTCGTGTCCTTGTACTTGTTGTAGACGAACTCGGCGGCGTAGTGGTTCTTGACGACCTTGTCCTCCATGACGCCGTAGCCGGTCTCATCGTAAGCCAGCTGCGCCAGAGGAATACGCGCCTTGTTGGCAGCGAGGGCGGCAGCCTTGAAGATCTTGTCGACCTGCTCCTGGCTGAACGTTGCGAATTCAGCCTGGGCGGCACGCATCGTCTTCAGATGGGCCTCCAGCGTCTCTACGCTGTCGATGATGCTTTCCTGTGACATCCGTTACTCCTTTGCTTTGTACGGGTGTAGCTCCACATGCGTGATGCACCGGAAAGCATGAATCCCCACCCAGCTTTCCAGCGCCGGCATACAGGACAGGATAGATGCAGATGCTCTGCATCCCTCCATCGCTGCATTATAAAGAATCTTCGATTTATTGTCTTTCCTTGACGAAAATCAAGGAACAGGACGCATCGAATACAAACCTGCAAATATTTCTAAATATATGCAGATATACGCAATATTAGGTTATAGAAAAACGTTTTTTCAACTTTTGCCGTTTACCGAAAACGTTTCCAGACACGTTTTCGCAGGTACAGGGCACGTGCTAATCTTCGGCAGACAGCTCCTGTGCCAGCGCATGGAGCTCAGCCTGCACGGCGTGCTCCCTGTTCGTGCCGATGACACGCTCGGCTATCTGCTTCACGGCGTAGCGGGCATTCCCCATCACGATCGGGTGCCCCACAGCGCGAAGAATCGCGTAGTCGTTCATGGAGTCGCCGAAGGCAAGGACCTCGGAAGAGTCGATGCCGTAGTAGGACAGCACGGCCTCGAGGCCTGTCGCCTTCGAGATATCCTTCGGCATCACGTCGATCCACGTATTGCCTGATGGCATGAACGTGAAGATGTCTCCGAGCTCGCGCTCGAGCACATAGACCATGTCCATGATCTCGGAGGGACGCTCGCAGCAGACCGCGGCCTTGATGATGGAGACATCGGGCGAAGGCGGATCGAAGAGGCGCTGCGCATTCGGCAGATCTTTGTCGAGCTCCTTCACATAGCTCGACTGGTCGTCGAGCAGGAACGTATGCTCCCAGTCATAGAGGACAAGGTGAAGCTCGTCGAATGCCTGGCAGGTACGGAACAGACGCAGGATTCCTCTCGTGGAGAAAACCTCGCGGTCGAGGAAGCGGCCATCGGCAAAGACCTGGGCACCAAGCGCTGCCACATAATCTATCTCGTCAGCAACCGGCGCGAAGAACCACCTGAGCGTCGAATAGCGCCTGCCTGAGCTCACGCAGAAATGGACGCCCTGCGCCTTGAGCTCGCGGATGATCTCGAACGTCTCGGGCGGGACCTGAGAGTTCTCATCGAGAAGCGTTCCGTCCATATCGGTAGCGACAAGCTTTATCATGTATCCTCCCAGCCAGCTGGCTGAATCAGTGCCTACAGGCTACCATAGCACGCCAGAAACCTTGGCCACAGCGGCTGCCATGCGGATGACGGGCCCTTTATCCGAGCTGACCGGCACAAGACAAAAGCCTGTCCGGAAACTGCTGACCAGGAGGCAAAATATTCCAGAAAGACGCTTTCGTTCCGTCTTTTCGGATCTATAATAGTATCTGTTCTCATTTAGAGACAAGCCTGAAGGAGTTTGCCATGTGGATCCTTGCAGCCTGCGGCTCGGCCCTCTTTGCCGGCATCACGTCCATCCTCGCGAAATGCGGCATCCGCCATACCGACTCCGATGTCGCGACCGCCGTCCGCACGATTGTCGTGCTTCTCTTTGCCTGGCTCATGGCAGGCATCGTGGGCTCCATCCCGACCATCAGCTCCATCTCTGCCCACTCGATGCTCTTCCTTGCGCTTTCGGGAATGGCGACAGGCGCGTCCTGGATCTGCTACTTCAAGGCGCTCTCGATGGGTGACGTGAACAAGGTCGTGCCGATCGACAAGTGCTCGGCCGTCCTCACCATCCTTCTCGCCATCGTCCTCTTCGGCGAGACCGACGCCCTCGCTGTGAAGCTCATAGGCTCTGCCGGCATCCTTGTGGGCACCTTCCTCATGATCGAGCGCAAGAAGCAGGACCACGCTGTCGAGGGCAATGCCTGGATCTGGTATGCCATAGGCTCTGCCGTATTTGCCGCCCTCACGTCGATTCTCGCAAAGGTCGGCATCGAGGGCGTCGAGTCGAACCTCGCCACTGCCATCCGTACCTGCTATGTGCTGGTCATGGCATGGATCGTCGTTGCGATGAAGGGCAAGCTCGGCGAGGTGCGCCATATCGAAAAGAGCGAGCTCGGCTTCATCTGCGCATCCGGCCTTGCGACCGGCGCCTCCTGGCTCTGCTACTACTACGCTATCCAGACCGGTGTCGTCTCCATCGTCGTGCCGATTGACAAGCTCTCGATCGTCGTCGCTATGGCATTCTCCGCTGCCGTCTTCCACGAGACCTATACGAAGCGCTCGCTCACGGGCCTTGCCCTGATCGTCGCGAGCACCATAGCCATGGCAGTGATCAGATAGACGCCGCATATATGCATAACAGGACTCGTGTTTCGGCTCTTTCGAAGCTCTGAAACAATCAGTCACTCGCACGCAATGCCATGAAAAGCAAGCTGATCCGGCAATTCAGTCAGCCCACTATAAAAAAGCGGCTACTGCCTTGCGTATGAAGTCAGATCTGTTCTTGCTCTTGGAATCGATGGCATCAACCATCGATTTAGGAAACTTTACGTTGACATTCACCAACGGTTCATCTGATAGTGCTGGTCTCCCCTGCGGACGCACAATCCATTCTCCGGGCTCGCCAGGATAATCTCCTCTTTCGCATGCTTCGCCTAGGCGCTCTATCTCCTCATCAGAAATTGTGTAGCCGCCCTTTATCTTGTACTCAGCCATTGCTCCTCCTAACCAAGTCCGAGTTCCTGGGCCATTTTCGCAGTTAGCGTCATCGCGTGGTAGACGAGTATCCCTCCATCTTCGAGCTCCACGCCTACCATCTCAATCATGCGCCCTCTTGAATCCAAGCCCGCTGCGGCCATATGCGCTGGCGGATCGAAGTTTCGCCGCCGGATAGCGACGGCATTGTTCCAAGCTGTGACCACATCCTCCTCGGTCACATCAGGATGTCGTACAGCTACGCGAGGATGTACCTTAATCGTACCCACCCGTTGCCCCTTTTCGCATCATAATTTTGCTTTATTTTATTGTGATATAGCCATACCTGCAGGAAATAGCATCCGATGGACAGCGTGTTGAAGCAGAGGTCAGCCCGAATCTCCCTCCTCGCCAAGAATGCCGGCGTTCAAACGACAAGCGCCTTGGGAAAACCGTCCTCATCAGCTTGTGAAAATGAAAGTCGAGTTCACGCTTTTTTGGAGTCAGATTTCACGAAGCTGTTTTCAGCAGAGCCATAGGCCGAAGATTTCAGCATCTGAGCTTCCGCTACTTGAGCTCTTTTGGATCAAGCTTTCTGTCCGAAAGGACAAGCTTCTTGCCTGAAACAGATTTGGCAGGACGTTCGGGCATGTTCATGATCTTAGCCATTTTCCTCGCCTGCTCAGTCGTCAGAACAACCGGACGACCAATGCTGGATGTTGCCATACATCCCACCTCCTTGATTGTCTTGTTCACACTCTACCCGCAATGGCTATCTAACAGCAATACGCAGCAAGCTCAGATCCAGGGCACAAGAGTGGCCTTTCATCATCCCGGCCGGCAAGTCCTCCGTCATCATTGCCGCTATGGCATTCTCCGCCGCCGTCTTCTACGAGACGTATACGAAGCGCTCGTTTACGGGCCTTACCTTAATTGTCGCGAGCATGTTAGCCATGGCAATCATCAGACAGGAATTGGCCGTAACGGTCTTCCATCCGAGCTTCCTATTCGAGAAGCAGCCTGTATGCAATCATCCGAAGCACATCTGGGATCCTGGCGTTCTTAAATTCTGTCGAATTTACTCGTATCGTAAATTCAACACTTGGGACTGCGGTGGGAATCTTGGACCGAATCCATCCTACGCTGCCAGCAGACCCAA
>JBJEHU010000003.1:0-20370 GCA_051876355.1 Atopobiaceae bacterium
AGACGGCCAACGAGGTCTATCGGGAGATGTTGCACTCAGCTTGACAATCCGCCAGGCCATTTCTAGCGCCCTCTTAGTGGCTACCTTTTCTATCGTCTCGGGCGTCACGCTATCGTCATTCTCAGCGACAGCCCTACCCGCTTCATCCGCCGCCGCATCGAAATAGTTCTGTTCGTCCTCGAAGGTATGGAACCCCTTCTTTTCGTCTATGGCCCTCATGGCCCTATCTTTGGCCGCGAACGCATCCGCTAGCGCCTTTGCTGTTACCTTCCCCGCTGCCTTCCCAGTGCCTTCTAGATCTGCCATTTCTGCTACCTCTCTATTTCGGATTGAACCCCCGTTTTCCTGCTAACCGGATAGAACCGCTTCACCTATGGGGGACACCCGGACAGGCACCCAGAAATTTCTTCCCCGATTTGGTACGCATTCTGGTACGCATCGTGGTACGCATTGGCTCGACATGAAGACAGGCCGGACAGTTTTACCCGTCCGACCTGCTGTTTCATAGTGGTGCACCGTGAGGGTCTTGAACCCTCGACCTTGGGATTAAAAGTCCCCTGCTCTGCCAACTGAGCTAACGGTGCATGCTGTTGTGGCATCCAGGAGTTCCATTGTACCGGCATGAGGCTTCCTGCCGGCTCCCATTTCTGCAAATGGGATGCTTCCAGATGCGTCGTCCTATCCTATCACCAAAGGGGCAGCTACTCCCATGCCCATTGACCATTCACAAAGATGGGAACCTCTTCCCCATCGGCCGTGATGCCTGTGATATCCATGTCTTCCGTGCCGATCATGAAGTCGACGTGGGTGTGGCTCTGGTTCACGCCAGCCACTAGCAGCTCCTCTTCCGACATCGAGAAGCCGCCTTCATAGCACTCGGGGAAGCCGGTGCCAAGCGCAAGGTGGCAGGAGGCATTCTCGTCGTAGAGCGTGTCGTAGAAGAGGATGCCGGACTCCCTGATAGGCGTGTTCTTGCTGATGAGCGCGCACTCGCCGAGCCTTGTGGCATTCTCGTCTGTCTCGAGGATGTGCTTCAGCACGTCCTTGCCGTGGGCTGCATCATAGTCCACGACCTTGCCGCCCTCGAAGCGGAACCAGAAGTCGCGCACGACAGAACCGGCATGGACGAGCGGCAGCGCCGAGTGGACAATGCCATCTGCCCTCATGCGGTCAGGCGAGGTGAAGACCTCCTCGGTCGGGATGTTCGGGAAATACTGGAGGCCACGCTGCGTGTGTGCAGCGCCGCCTTCCCAGATATGGCGGGGGGTCATGCCGATCGTGAGGTCGGTGCCATTCTGCGAGCGGTAGTGCAGACGGTCGAAATGATGCTCGTTCAGGAAGCGCTTGTTCTTCTCGAACGCGGCATTGTGCGTCTCCCAGGCGCCTCTCGGGTCTTCGCCCGAAGCACGGCTCACCTGGAGGATTGCCTCCCAGAGGCGATAGACTGCCTCGTTCGTGCTGAGCTCCGGGAAGACCTTGTGTGCCCAGGAGGCGATAGGAGCGCCTGCGATGCACCAGGTATTCCTGCCGAAGTCCATTCC
Source organism: Atopobiaceae bacterium (assembly GCA_051876355.1). Taxonomy (GTDB): domain Bacteria; phylum Actinomycetota; class Coriobacteriia; order Coriobacteriales; family Atopobiaceae; genus Olsenella_L. Next base: position 1,542 of record JBJEHU010000003.1, read on the forward strand.
GTCATGAAATGCCTTGAGCTCGATATGCGAGGCACGCGACTTTGCGGCAGGCTTTGCCGGATCGATGCCCTTGAACGCTTCGGGATCCTGGCCTTCGATGAAGAGGAATGCTGCCCCTGCCTCGGCAAGTGAGTTCAGCTGCTCCCTCTTCCAGGACGGGACATGCTCGAACCAGTCGAGCCCGACATGCTCGTACTCGAGACGTGCCGTCTCGTCGTCTGCCCAGAGCACGGTCACATGGGATGCACCGCACTCATAGGCGCACGATACGATCTGCCTGCCGAAGTCGGCACGCTCGATCGGGCATTCGAGGACAAGCTCCTGTCCCTTCTGGAGATTCACGCCCTGCTGCACGAGCAGCTTGGCATAGCGGGCAATCTGGGGCTGGAGGCGGCGCATGCCAGCGGCGCACTCCTCATCCGTCATCGGAAGCGGCATAGAAGCACCTTTTCTGTTGAAGCTCTTATATATATTGTGGTCTCCGGACCCTAGATGGAGAAGAGCCTGGAGTCTCTCTCACCGTCTTCTTTACCCATGCAGAACGTCACAGCGACGCACAAATCGCGCGCCAGGAGATTTGCATCATCCATATCGGATTTCGGGAAGACGATGACCTTGCGCCAGAACGTCCTGTTTCTCGCCATGAGTGCCGAGCTCTTCCAGAACTGGTCGTAGCTCGAGCGAAGCACGCCTCTCTTCTGGTACCAGTCTGCGACGTCGTGGGCATTGTGCTCCTTCAGGAATGCCTTGACCTCGGAGTTGCCGGCTAGGGGGTAGTCGGGGATAACGAAGCCCTCATGGCGGGCGACTTCCCAGACAAGCATCTCGGCCGACTCGAAGTAGTCGAGGTCATCGCGGCAGATCTCCTGTGCAAGCTTCAGCAGCGCTTCGGGCTTTATCTGCTGCGGCAGATCGAGCCTGCCGGAGTCATCGATCCATGACTCAACTGCCTCGACGAAGTCCTTGCCCAGGTTCACCAACATCCGCGCCACGAGATGCCTCCGTTTTACGAAAAAGGCCCTCGAAAGGGCCCGTCGCTTGCTCTGGAGCGGGCAACGGGATTCGAACCCGCGGATGACGGCTTGGGAAGCCGTTGCCTTACCACTTGGCGATGCCCGCATGTGCTGGATGAATGATAGCACAAGCCCCATCTGGCCGGCCACTGCGAAAAGCAGGCAAGGACGCGGGAAGCCTTGCCGAAAGGAGATTGGATGACGGGACGGAGAGGCACCCGAGAGCATGCCTCTCCTTGTCAGATGCCCTGCCTGCAGACTTTCCTCCTCCCGTCAGAGCTCTGCGACATCTCTGCCTCCTCAGGCATCCAGTCCTGCAAGATGCGCCTGCTACGCTTTCCGCTCCCCAGAACAGCCGAGCGGAAGGAGCATGCATGAACAGGAACAGACAACGGCCTCATCCGGAAGAGACAGGCAGAAGGGAGAGAAGGACCGAGAAGCTTGCCTTCCCTGTCCCAAGACCGAGAGGGCGTGGGCACGCAGGCAGGCAGCAGCTCGCGCGCATGGCAGCGCTCATAGCCTGCCTTGCCTGCACAGCGCTCGCACTTGGCCTCGCGAGCCCCAGGACAGCCAAGGCCTATTCCGGAAGCGTCACCTGGAACTACGACCCCTCGAACCTGATCACCGATTTCTATGGTTCGGATGGCAGCCGCGGCTACTGTGCCCAGGCAGAGAAGGCCGGCCCCACCGGCACGTATACAGAATGGCACTGGGTAAGCGAGATGGACAAGGACACGCTCCGCGGCGACCCGCATGGACTCTCCTGGCTCATCGCCCACTGCTATCCCCTGAACAGCACGTTCAGCGGGCAGACGCTCGATGCGAAAGGCGCAGCCACTGTCTCGCAGGCAGCAATCTGGATGTATCAGGGCGACCTCACGAAGGACCGCTATGAGGAGAGGCGCGGCCTGACCGTCAACAGCTGCACGCAGGAGCAGGCGGATCTCGCCTGGGCGCTTGCACAGGAAGCGCATACGCATGACGGGGAGGCAGGAAGCTGGGATCATGTCGCGAAGTTCTGGGTCTCGCCCAATGGCGGACGGCAGAACATCATCGCTATCCCGCCCTATGGGTCTCTTGCCGTCACGAAGCAGAATGCCGAGACCGCCATCTCTGTCTCTGGCACCGGCTACTCGCTCGAAGGAGCCGAGTTCGGCCTCTATCTCGACCATGCCTGCACGCAGGAAGTTGAGAGCTTCACGACGGATGCTGACGGCAATGGCAAGACCGGCCTTGTCGCCGAAGGCACGTACTACCTGAAGGAGAAGAAGGCACCGAAGGGCTTCCTTGTGAGCACCGATGTCCTCGAGATCGCAATGGCAGGAGGGCAGGAGATCCACACCGAAGTGCCTGAGCAGCCAAGGCTTGCAATCCCCGACCTCCTGATCCAGAAGGAGGATGCGCAGACGAAGAGCGCAGAGCCGGAGGGCGATGCTGCCTTCGAGGGAGCAGAGTTCACGGCGAAGTTCTATCCAGAGGGGACCGATACACAGGGGACGCCGGAAAAGACCTGGACCATCCGCTGCGATGCCGATGGCAAGGCAAAGCTCGACGACGACCACAAGGTATCAGGCGATGACTGGTACAAGAAGCAGGACGGGACGGTTGCGCTTCCTCTCGGCACGCTCGTCGTCGAGGAGACGAAGGCGCCGCAAGGCTACCGCCTGCCCGCCTCGAGCAGGGTCGAATTCAGGATTGCAGAGGATGACTCCTCTCCTACAGGCGCTACGGTCCTGCAGCCGGCGACAGTCGATGAAGAGGCCGTGCATGGCGGGATAGCCGTCCAGAAGGTCGACAGCGAGTCGAAGAGCGCCACGCCGAAGGGCAAGGCCACGCTTGCAGGCGCTGTCTTCGAGATCGTGAATGCCAGCAAGCATGCAGTCGTCGTAGGCGGCGCGACCTATGCTCCCGGCGAGGCAGTCGCCACGATCGAGACAGATGCCTCGGGACATGCCGCCACGGCGGCAGATGCACTCCCCTATGGCACCTATACCGTGCATGAGACAAAGGCGCCAGAGGGCTATCTTCTGAACAGCGACTGGCAGAAGACGGTCTCCGTCACAGAGGATGGCAAGATCGTCGAGATTGCGGGCGATGATGCCTGCGCCGACCAGGTCAAGCGCGGCGACCTTTCATTCGTGAAGGAGAACGGCGAGACGGCTGCACGCATGGCCGATATCCCGTTCAAGATCACATCGAAGACGACAGGAGAGTGGCATATCGCCGTGACGGATGCCAATGGCATCCTCGATACGTCCGCTGGCCAGTATCCGCATACGCAGAATACGAATGCAAACGATGCTGCACTCGCGGACGACGGCAGCTTCGACGATGCGAAGATCGTGCGCGACGCCGGCATCTGGTTCTCGGGCGCGAAAGATGGCACCTGCGAGGCAGACGATGCAAGAGGTGCCCTTCCCTACGACGTCTATACGATCGAAGAGCTCTCCTCTTCTGCCAACGCAGGAAAGAAGCTCGTAAGCTTCGAGGCCACGATCACGCGCGACAGCTTCGGCGTGCATCTCGGCACTGTCACGAACGAGAACGGACCGCATATCGAGACGACACTCACGAACGAAGAGGGGGAGCATATCGTCCCTGCGACGGATGAGACGTTCACGCTCGTCGACACGGTCGCATATTCAGGCCTCGAGCCTGGCAAGACCTATGAGCTCACCGGCACCCTGATGGACCATGACACCGGCGAGGCGCTGCCCTATGCGGAGCCTGTCACGACGACCTTCGTGCCTGCCTCCGAGAGCGGCACGGCAGAAGTCACGTTCACGGTCACAGGCCTTCCTTCGACCGTGAAGCGCATCGTCGCCTTCGAGAGCCTTTCCGAGGAAGGAAAGGAGATTGCGGTTCATGCAGACATCGAGGACGAAGGACAGTCCGTCCGCTTCTCCGAGCTCCACACGACAGCAACCGAAAGCGGCTCGGGCAGCCATACGCTCAAGGCGAGCGATGCCGTCTCCCTCACCGACACCGTCTCCTATACGGGTCTCATCACGAACGAGACCTACACGCTCACCGCGACGCTCCACGTCGTCGACAGCAAGGGAAATGACGGAGGCGCACTCCTGAACGCTGCAGGAGAGACCATCACCTTCACGAAGGACTTCGTGCCCGAGACAGAAGATGGCACGGTCGATGTCCCGATCGAGTTCGATGCGCAGAACCTCGCAGGCAGAAAGATCGTCGTCTTCGAGGAGCTCACGCACAAAGGCCACGAGGTGGGCCGGCACGAGGATATCCACGATGAAGGCCAGACCGTGAGCTTCGAGGAATCGGGCGTGCCCGATACGGGAGACCCGAACTCTTATGCCTGGGGAGCCTTCGCCCTTGCCGGCCTTGCGGCCTTGGCAGGCGGCATCTGGTTCCGCTGCAGGCGCTAGCAGCTTCTGAAACAGGGGAAGCAGGCACGCAAAAAGGGCGGCCAGGATAGGTTCCTGGCCGCCCTTGCTGTCTCTTCTCCTTGCCCGCTAGGACTGGCGGATGAGCTCTGTCACCATCTCGACGATATCGGCGACCTGGTCGCCATCCACGTTCTCGGGCACGTCGTCGAGCGTGTGCGAGAAGGCGGGAAGGCCATTCTCGTCCATGCCCATGATCGTGACGGAGCGGATGTGGCGGCGGAGGGCTGTCGTCGCATCGGTATCGGCGATGCTGTAGCGTGCACGTCCCAGAGGGATGCCGAAGTCCTGTGCGATGTTCTGGAACATGCGGACAAGACGGCGGTCTGCACGCTTCGGGTTGTCATGTCCCTCTTCCACAAGGACCGTCGGCGAACCGGCACCGATGCAGTCGAGATCGATCAGGAATGCGCCACGGATGTCCTGCCTGTGGGCATCGAGGAAGGCCTTAATGCCGGCATGATCGAGCTCGGAGGCGCCGGTCGCGACGAACCAGATGTCGTGGCTGATGAGGTCCTCGTCGTTCATCGAGAGGACAGCATCGCGGAGCTCCTCGTCGGAGACCTGCTGGCTCCTGGCTTCGGCTTCCTGCGCTGCAGCGGCTGCCTGGGCTTCGGCTTCAGCCTTTGCCTGGGCGGCTGTCTCTGCTGCTGCCTGGGCACGGATTGCATCGGCCTTCTCGGGATCGAGCTCATAGCCATGGGACTCCGGACCGTCATCCGCAAGATCGAGCTTCGGAAGGCGCAGCTCGTCCTTCGGCGTAGCGCCGCCCTTCCAGCCGCTGTTCGAGCCATGGTGCGGGCGTGCTGTGCTGCGCGCATGGATTGCCATATCGCAGTCCTCTGCGGACGGCGTCTCGGCGAAGTGGCGTCCCTTCCCGCCGTGGCGGCCGAAGTGGTGATGCTTCTTCTCCTGGTGCGTCTCTTTCGCGATGCGGTCGAGCGTCTCGGGTGTGATCACATCGAACGTCCCCTGTTCTGGCTTCTTCGGCATGGATTGCTGTCCTTCGGGTATCTGCATGGGCTGGCTTGAGATGCTCTCGGATCCGAACGGATCGATCGAGTGCTGCGAGGGATCGGGAAGGTCATTCAGGATGACACGGCGGGCCATCTGGGAGATGGCAGGCTTGAAGCTTGTCTTGCCCCATTCAGGATCGTCAGGCATCGCAGGCTTCTCGCGCGGCTCCGGCTCGGGCTCCTCCATGTCTTCTGCCTCTGCAACGACGCCGGTGAGATCCTTCGGTGCGATCTCAGGGTCGTCAGGGGCCATATCGTCCATATCGAGATGGAAGTTCTCGGGCGGCACGACAGGCTCTGCCTGCTGCTCGTCTTCGGAAGGCTGCTCTGCCGGAGCTTCTTCAGCGGGCTCTGCTTCAGTGTCGTCGGCTGCATCCTCGGATGCAGGCTCAGGCGCTTCCTCGGAGGAAGCTTCCTCGGCTGCTTCCTCTTCCGGCTCAGGCTCAGCTACTGCAGCAGGTGCGTCCTCTTCAGGCTCAGGAACGAATGCGGGCTCCGCTGCTGCAGGAATCTCCTCGACAGGAACAGGCTCCTCGGCGGGCGCTGCTTCCTCTTCAGGCTCTGCTGCTGGCTCGGGCTCCTCCACCGGAGCAGGCTCCGGCTCTGTGGGTGTGAGCTCATAGGCTGGCTCGGGCTCTGGTTCAGGTTCAGGCTCCGTCTCTTCCTCTGCAGAAGGCTTGGGAGCCGGTTCAGGCTCTGGCTCGGGCGCCACATCTGCTTCAGGCTCTTCAGGTTCCGGTTCGGGCTCAGGCTCAGGCTCTTCCTCGATCTCCTCGATCGCTTCGGCATCCATGACGGAAGGATAGAGCGGACGGCGCGGTGCGGGTGCGGGGGCTTCCTCCGCAGGAGCAGACGGCATCTCTTCTGCCTGCGCCTCGGAAGGAGCTTCATCTGTCACAGATGCATCGGCAGGCTGCATATCCGGCGCTGTCTCATCGAGAGGAGCCTCTTCCGGAGCAGGACTCTCTTCTTCGCCTTCAGAGACAGGCTCTCTATATGTGCCTGCATCCTCGACAGCATCCGTCTCGGCAGGCTCTTCTTCTGCAGGAGCAGGTTCCGGCTCAGAAGCTGTCGGCTCTTCGGGCTCTGCTGGCTGCGGCTCGTCCTGGACCGGCTCTGCCACAGGCGCTGCAGGCTCGGAGACAGCCTCCGGCTCTGCGGCTGCGCTCGCAGGCTCGGGCGTCTGCTCCGGCTCGGAAGGCTCCGCTTCGGCCGCCGGCACTTCTTCAGGCTCCTCCGGCTGTTCCTCTTCGGCCGGAGCGGCAGGAGTTTCTTCTTCCGGCTCCTCTATCTCTTCGAAGACCGCATCGACCGGCGTCGACTTCGAGATATGTGCGAAGGGATCGGCCTCCCAGGAGACAGAAGCAGGCTCTGCGCTTTCAGGAGCAGGAGGCTCTTCCTCTTCATCTGCTGCCGGTGCAACAGGACCTTCCTCTTCAGGAGAAGAGACATCTTCTATATCGGCAAGCTCGACGACAGGTGTGATGCCTGCAAGATGCTTGCCAGGCTTGCGCGGTGCAGGAGCCTCTTCCTCATTTGCTGGCGCATAGTCCTTTGCCTGAGGCATCGTGTCGAGAGATGCCAGTGCTGCCATGACGGCAGAATCGTCAGGACCGGGCTTGTGAGACTCCGGCTCAGGCTCAGCGGGTGCGCTGCCCGCAGCAGGCTCCGGTACATGCTCTGTGCCAAGGTCCTTCGCCGCATTGATCTCTTCAGCGAAGATGGAGTCCACATAGGACGCTATGTCCTCGGAGCGATGGGCCAGATACTCGGCTTCATCCGTATGCGGAGCGGCAGGTGCCGGTGCAGGGGCAGCCGTCTCCTCAGGTACAGCCGGAGCCTCCGGCGCTGCCGGCTCAGCCGGCTCAGGCTCTGCGGGAGCTGCTGCCTCGGCAGGCTCTGGTTCAGGCGCGGGCTCGAAAGGCTCCCTGTCCATCTCGGGTGCAGGGGCCGCTTCGGTCTCTGCCGCTGCCGGGACAGGAGATTCCTCGGCGTCTGCCGCAGAAGCAGGCGCTTCCGGAGCAGCCTCTTCAGGAGCGGATGCGGAAGGCTCTTCCTCCGGCACATATTCCGGAGCGGGTGCAGGCTGCTCTTCTACAGGAGCAGCGGCTTGCATCTCAGGGGCCTCAGGCTCGTCCGGTGCCTGCACTGCTTCAGACTCGGATTCCGCAAGCGGAACATCGCTGTCGCCGCTCTCCCCTTCTTCTTCGTCCTTCTTCTCGGTGCCAGCGGCAGCCTCGCTTCTTGGCCTCGGCTCGCCGACAGACGTGGCTGCCGAAGGAGGCTCGTCCGGTGCCATGCCCGCAGGCGTCACCGTGTCGATTGGCTCCCACTCGGCATCCATGACCTTCGGCCAGAGACGCTTCTGGCGGTCGGCGAAGGACTGGCCCTGATACGGGCTCTCTTCGGACTCTGCTGGCTTGTAGACGTTCTCGGTATCGACCGGCGCCTGGGCCGGCGTCTCGCCGAGATCTTCCGGAAGCTTCTCGAAGGTCGTGGTCGCCTCGTCGTCTTCCGGCTCTTCGGTCTCCGGTGCGGCCTCTGCAGCAGGAGCCTCATTTTCCTTCGGACGCACGAGCGTCTTGTCTGCGGCATCCTCATCCGCTGACGGTGCAGGCTCTTCGTCGTCGTAGCCTTCGTCGCTCTCGAGCGTATGGCGGACGCGACTGAAGAGGCTTCCGATCGACGGCTTCTTCATCGTCTTGTCGAGAGGCTTCTCCTCCGCCTGGGCCTCCTGGGGCTCAGGTGCGGCAGGCGCCTCTTCGGCAGCCGGCACCACATCCGGTGCTGCTTCCTGAGGAGCAGGCTCTGCTGCAGCTTCGGGCTCAGCGGAAGCAGGCTGCTCTGCTGGCTCCTCCTTCGGCTCCAGGTCTACATGCGGGTCCTCATAGACAATCGGGCAGCCAGCAGGAAGCATGCCAAGAGATTCGAGCGTCTCCTTGCCGTGGCGCTTGTAGCGGGCAAGGCGCTCGGCCTCTGCCTTCGCCTTCGCTTCGGCCTCGGCAGCTGCAGCAGCAGCCTCTTCCTCCTCACGGGCACGGCGTGCCTCTTCGCGGGCACGCTCCTCTTCCTCCTGCTGTGCCTTCACCGCTTCCGCATCGAGTGCCACATCGGCGCCCGGACGCACGTTGTTCAGGATGGAGAGCATCGCTGCAACGGATGCCTTGTTGTCGTTTGCGCCGTCCGTGCAGTCGCCGAAGCGGGTTGCGATATCGGAGATAGCAATAATGGCAGGGACAAGGGCAGCGAGGATGCCGAGGAACCAGAAGATCCTTCTGACAACAGGCGGCAGGAAGCCGAGCAGCTGCACGAAGGAAGCGATCGCGACGCCGTAGAGGCAGTAGACGCGGATGCCATAGGCGCGGGCATAGAAGCGGGCCATGCCCCTGTTGTTCATGAGAGGATTGACGCGCGGCGTGTCATAGTGGGCAATGATGACAATGGGGCGGTTGCCCTTCACGACCTTCGAGCCGGTCTGGGCATGGAAGGCGACAACATTCTGGCTCTGGACGACAGGGCCCATCTTCGCAAACGGTGTGCGTCCTGCATGGATCATGAGGAGCAGGACGGCACAGGCAATGGCAACGACGACGCCGACAAAGCCGAGGATCGAGCCAAAGCCTGCAAAGATCAGGGCAAGAAGCATGATGAGGGTAACGACCGACTTTGCGGTCGCAGCGCCCGTCGGCGTGCTGAATTCCTCGATCTCGGGATTCACTCCATGGTCTGCCATGACCTCAGAGATGGTCTGGGCAGCCTGCAGCTCCTCCTGGCTGTTTGCTGGCGCGATGCCTATCTGCTCGTCGAGATAGTTCAGATATTCGTGCGTCTTGGACATATGTATGCTCCACCTGCCATGCGGGTCAGATCAATTGAAACAATCAGATTGAGTATACGTCTAGCATTCCCCCTTTTCCTAATGGGCGACCGCTCAAGAGAAAAACGGTATCGTTGCATGCCTTATCAGGACCATGAAAGCAGGCTCCATCATCAGCTCATGCAGGGGCCTGTTGCCGTAAGCTAGTGTGAGAAAGCTGTCAGAGACAAGCGAGGTGCTGCCATGGACGATATGCAGGAGAGCAAAGAGGATGTGCGCCTGAGCTCGAAGGACGAGGCGGCACGGCGCGTCGCATCGCTCGCGCTCGAGCTCATCAATGCACGCCGTCCGCTCGATGCCACCTATATCAATGCACATATATATCCAGACCTCGACAGGGATTCCTTCTTCAAGGCACTGGGCCGCGACTGCGAAAGGCTTGCTGCCTGCGGCATGCATGTCGTGAGGACGACGATCGACGACGGGCTGTTCTACCAGATCGACGAGAAGAACTCCTATATAGGAGATGCCCAGCTCACGCAGGAAGAGGCGCTCGAGCTTCAGGTGCTGCTCTCCCCGCAGGCGGCAAATCCGGCATTTCCTCTCGCAGACGAGCTCAGGATGGCTCTCCTCAAGATCGACCGCTCGTTTGCAGAGCAGCCGCTCGTGGCAACAAGGAGGCCGAAGAAGGGGCCGGACCGCACGCTCCCGACCCTGCGCGATGCCTATGGCGAGCATGTGCTCGCAGAGGTTGCCTATACCGATGCTGCAGGGAACCAGAGCTCGAAGGTCCTCGCACCCTATGGCTTCTTCAGCTTCCGCGATACGCTCTACTGCGTCTGCGCAGAGGAGAAGGATAGCGAGCTCCAGGAGCCGAAGACCTACCGCATCGACCGCATGGGGAAGGCAAAGCTCCTGCCAGGCAGGAGCTACGCCGTGCCGGACAGCTTCGAGATCGAGGACTTCCGTGCCCTCCCGTTCCAGATGGGGCCTGAAGCAGGCACGGCCATCTTTTCTGCCGCGCACCCGCAGCCGGACCTCCTTTCCCTCATGAAGGCCCATGGCACGCTCGAAGAAGGCAATGATGGCACCTCGATCTGGCAGGTCCCTGCAAGCTCATGGGATGCCGCTGCATCCTGGGGCATAGCCCAGGGGCTCGTTCCTCTGGGACCGGACGATCTCATCTCTGCTGCCAAAGCCTGCCTTGAAGGAGCGATAGCCGATGCCTAGCGGACGCACAAGCAATATCCAGGAGATTCGCGAGCTTGTCGCGCTCGTCGGCGGCCTCACGCAGGCAGGCGACACGATCTCTGCTGCAGCCATTGCAGCACGCATGGGCATCTCCCATGCAGATGCCGAACGCCTCCTCGATCTTCTGCTTACGGCAGGAGATTCCGAAGGATCCTATCTCTCGCTCTGCATCCCGGATGATGGCAGCGAAGTCACGCTGGCCTTCGACGGTGGCATCAAGGGAAGGCCGCTTCGTCTCACGCTTGCCGAGACCCATGCGGTGCTTGCTGCGCTCAATGCCTGCGGCGTGCCAGAAGACGATGCGCTGCGCCAGAAGATTGCCACGAGCTTCGGACGTGCCAATGTCACACCAGGCACGATCGAGCATCAGCTCGAGCCACTTGCCTCGCCGGAAGAGCACGATGCGCTCTCTGCCATATCCGATGCCCTGATCCACGGCAAGGCGCTCTCCTTCCTCTACCAGGGGACGAAGGATACAGAGCCCCGCCTCAGGCATGTGCTGCCCCAGGAGCTTTCCCAGAAGGAGGATGCCTGGTATCTCGATGCGTTCGACCTCGAGAAGCAGGAAGAGCGCTGCTTCAAGATCGAGCGCATGGGAGAGGCGCATCCTGAAGATGCACCGGAGCATCTTGTCTGCGCACCTTCCAGGACGAAGGATGAAGACGGGCGCATGGTGAAGCTCACATTCCTGGACGACCGCTATCTTTCGCTCTTTGCCTGGCCCGGCCTCAAGATCTCGAAGAAGGCCCGCCCCACGTCGGGCCGCATCCCCTACTTTGGCACATCCTGGCTGCCCCGCCAGCTTGCGGGATGCGCCGGCAAGGTCGTCTGCCAGGACAGCGAAGTGAACGAAAAGATGCACAGCTATGCAGAGGGGCTCCTCCAGAAGCTTCGCTAGCCGGAAAGAGCCCTCTGCATCTTATATATAAGTAGTGCTACTGCTTCTCGTGCGAGGAGCGCCACATCTCGAGATAGCGGCCGATGTGCTCGCATTCAAGCTGTGTCCGCGTCTTCGAAGGCATGGAGTTGATGAAGTCGCGTCCATAGCGCTTCTGCACGAGGCGCGAATCGCAGAGCACGAGCACGCCGGTATCGGTCGATGTACGGATGAGGCGCCCTGCCGCCTGCTTCACGGCGAGCACGGCCTCCGGCAGCTGGTAGCGCCACCAGGCCCGCTGCTCGCGCACTTCCCGCTCCTGCACGAGCGGATCCTGCGGGCTCGCAAACGGCAGCTTCGGCACGACGACACAGCGCAGCGTATCGCCTGCGGCATCGAAGCCTTCCCAGAAGCTCTTGAGCGCAAAGAGCGAGAGCGACTTCTCGTTGATGAAGCGCTCGCGGAGCTGGCGGGGCGATGAGCGCTTCTCCTGGCAGGCAAGGTCGAGGCCGATCTCGGCGAGGCGCGGCTGGAGGCCCTGGAAGACCTGCTCCATCTCGCGGCGGTTCGTGAAGAGCGTGAGCACGGAGCCATCCATTGCCTTGTGGATATCGAAGAGGACATCTTCGAGGGCAGGAAGATAGCGCGGATCGGACGGCTGCGGCAGGTCCTTCGCGACGACGACCGCCATGTTGCTGTCATAGTCGAAGCTCGAGGAGAGCTGCACGTCGCGATAGGAAGACTCAGGCAGGCGGTCGAAGCCTACGGCGTGGTTGAAGTGGGCAAAGCTCTTCCCCACCGCTATCGTCGCAGACGTGAAGACAACGCTCATCATGTCCGGCAGCCAGGATTCGGAGAGGTCCTGGCCGATATCGATCTTCTCTGCCACAAGCTTCTCCGAAGAGCCCTGGCGCTTCCTGCTCTGGAGCTGTGCAGAGTAGACATAGGCAGAGTCGGGCTCGAGGCAGATGAGGCGGATGCTCTCGGAGAGCTCCTGCAGGAACCTGCCGGACTCGCCGAGCTCGTTTCCTGCCTGGACGGAGGTCAGAGAGACTGTCGTCTGTGCCTCGGACAGGGCCTTCCCTGCCTGGTCGAGGCGCTCATGCGCATCCTTTGCAGCAGCCGCGATGGCCTGCCACTCCTTCGAGGAGCGCACCTTCTCGTCGATCCAGAGCGTCGAGCCTTCATAGGAAGAGCTCTTAACAAGGTGATGCAGGTCATGTATCGCGGCAAAGAGCTCGGATGTCACGACAGATGCCCGCTGCACGGCAGCAGACGCCTTCGTGATGAGGCCGAGCGCCAGAGTCGAGCCCGGCTGCGAGGCCACCTTGATCATCGCATTGTGGATGGCACCAGACTTCGTGCCGCCAAGAAGCTCGAAGGCGGCATGCGTATCGTCGGACGACACCTCGACCGCCCACTGGCGGCGCGCTTCCGACTCGAAAGCATGGGCCTCGTCTATGACCCAATGACGGACCGGAGGCAGGATCCTGCCTTCCGATGCCACATCGCGGAGCAGGAGCGAGTGGTTCGTCACGACGACATCGCCCGATGCTGCAAGCTTCCTGGCTGCATAGACGACGCATTCCTGGGGGAAGAACGGACAGCGGGTGCGTAGGCACTCGTTCGACGTCGTCGTCAGCATGCTCCTCGGCACGCATCTCCAGCGGATGCCAAGAGCATCGAGATCGCCTTCCGGCGACTGGGAGACCGACGCGTAGGCAACAGCCAGAGCTGTCAGCATGTCGGAGGCGATGCCCGTCGCCGTACGTCCAGGATTCGTGTCGAGCACCATATCGACCGGCAGATCCTCCTCTGCCGAGCGCTGCATGCGGTGAAGGCACGGATAGTGCTCATACCCCTTGAGTGCATGGAAGGAGACGCCTTCCGGAAGCGCCTGGTCGAGTGCCGGCAGCTCATGCGCCATGAGCTGGTCTGTCAGGGCATTCGTCTTCGTCGCCACGCCGATCGTGACATCGTTCCTCTGTGCGAAGAGGATCTCAGGCACAAGGTAGGCAAGGGACTTGCCGACGCCGGTGCCTGCCTCGATGGCACGATGCGTCGAGGTCGCAAGAGCGCTTCTGACCTCTTCTGCCATCTGCTGCTGCTCAGGTCTTGCCTCATAGCTGCCATACATGGCGGCAATGGGACCGTCGACAGCAAAATCCGCCTCGATCTCCTCTTTCGAGGGGACCGTGAGCGGACCATCGATCTCCTTCGCATCGGAGCGGTCCTCGACCGTGACCTCGGAGAGCAGATTGCGGCGGACCTGCTTCAGGTTGAATGCCGTCGCATCGTCAGAGCCAGAGAGATAGGAGAAGATGGGCCGATAGGCCCAGGTGGCATCCGGATGTAGATCTGCGAAGAATGCAAGCAGGCCGCGCGGCAGATCCGTGAGGCCGCAGAGGATGATCGGCCACATGCCGGCAAGGGCATCCACATCGGCCATGGCACGGTGGGTGACAGAGTCGCAGCCGAACGCCTGCGCCATCGCCGACAGCCTATGTGTCGAAAGCGACGGCAGCGCGATGCGCGAGAGCGCAAGCGTGTCGATCCAGTTGTCGGAGACAGAAGAGCCTCCCGGCACGGACTCCACGAACGTCCGATCGAACGTCGCATTGTGCGCAAGAACGAGGTCTCCCCCGACAAACTCCGCAAGGCCAGCCACGGCATCGCCAGGAGACGGTGCATCGGCCACATCGGACTGGTGGATGCCGGTCAGGGCAACGATCTCGGGCGGGATCACGCCCTTGGGACGCACGAATGTATGGTAGCGGTCGACGACCTTCTTGCCGGAGAGCCGGGCACAGGCAATCTCCAGAAGCTCACAGTTCTTGAAGGAAAGACCGGTGGTCTCGGTATCGAGCACCACCAGGTCTTCCTCAAGAGGGCCAAAATCTTTTTCCTGGGCACGTTCGGCGAGGCTCAGGTAGTTTTTCCTGATGCTTGGAGGCGTGTTGGGCAGAAGCAGGCCTTCAAGCGTGACGGACGTATCTACTGCTCCCGCCATCAGCGCTCCTCGAGCGCCCACTCCACAAAGCGGGTGCAGAGCTCGGAGAACGGAATGCCCGCTGCACGGGCTGCATCAGGAAGAAGGCTTCTCTCCGTCATGCCCGGAATCGTATTGATCTCGAGCAGCACGGGCGTGCCATCCTTCTGGACGATGAAGTCGCAGCGGGAAGCGTCACGGCAGCCAAGGGCACGGTGGGCACGCTTCGCGAACTCCTGTGCCATGGCCGTCGCCTCGGGCGTGAGGCGTGCCGGCATCACATGATGGAGTGCACCCGGCTCGTACTTGACCTGGACGTCGTAGAACTCTGCGTCATAGGCAATCTCGATGATCGGGAGTGCCTGAAGCTCCTTGTTGCCGATGACAGGGACCGTGATCTCGGTACCTTCGATGCAGGTCTCGACGAGCACGTTGTCGCCTTCGGAGGCAGCAAGCCTGATGGCAGGAGCAAGCTCCTCTTCAGATGCGACACGGGAGATGCCGAAGGACGAGCCATTGGCAGACGGCTTCACGAAGAGCGGAAGGCCGAAGCGCTCGACAAGCTCGCGGCAGAAGGCCGGATCGTCAGCCGCAGGAGCTTCGACGACCGTGCCATCGGGCACCGGGATGCCTGCTGCGCGGTAGATCTCCTTTGCCGCATCCTTGTTCGTGCCGAGTGCCGAGGCAAGGACACCGGAGAACGTATACGGGATATGCAGGATCTCGAGCAGGCCCTGAATGCAGCCGTCCTCTCCGTAGCGTCCATGCATTGCAAGGAACGCCACGTCATAGTTGCCGGAAGAGATCTTCGAGATGAAGGAGGGGTCTGCAACGTTCAAGAGCTCGAGATGGGCAAAGCCTGCCTCCTCGAGGGCATGCATGCAGTTCCTGCCCGAATCCATCGAGATGTCGCGCTCGTCAGACCAGCCACCAGCCAGCACTGCAACACGGAGCTGCTTGATTTCATCCCTCGTCATGTGAACTCCTTTGAGCCCTCATGCTCTGACGAGCAGCGGGGCGAAGATGTGAAACAATGGACTAAGTTACTAGAGGATACATCTCCTCAGCCACCAAACGGAGAAGAGAGAACCATATGGTTTCAAACCAGAAAAGTCCTACGTCAGGCGAGCACCCTGTCGCACGTCCCGATATCCATACGCTCAGCCACAAGCAGCTTGCAGAAATCGTCGAGGAGCTCGGCGAGCCCGCATTCCGCGTGAAGCAGATCGAATCCTGGATCTGGGAGAAGAACGCCCAGAGCTTCGACGAGATGACAAACCTGTCGAAGGCCCTGAGGGCAAAGCTCGAAGAGCGCCTCTCCATGGGAAACGCCACAGAGCTTGCCCGCCAGATCTCTGCTGACGGTTCCCGCAAGTACCTGCTCCAGTTCCCTGACGGCACGACCGCAGAGTGCGTCGGCATGCCGACAAAGAACAGGCTTGCCGTCTGCGCTTCCACGCAGGCAGGCTGCGCCATGGGCTGCGCCTTCTGCGCAACGGGCCAGGCAGGACTTACCCGCTCGCTCACGTCTTCCGAGATCTACCAGCAGGTCATGCATGTCGCAGACGACTTCCAGACCCGCGTGACGAGCGTCGTCTTCATGGGCCAGGGCGAGCCCTTCATGAACTACGACAATACGATTGCGGCTCTCCGGCGCCTGAACGACCCCGAGGGTGCCGGCATCGGTGCCCGCCACCTCACGGTCTCGACCTGTGGCGTCATCCCCGGCATCATGCGCTTCGCGAACGAGCCGGAACAGTTCACGCTTGCCGTGAGTCTCCACTCTGCAAACCAGAGCACCAGAAACAAGCTCATGCCGGGCGTCAAGAAGTACTCGCTTGTCCACCTCTATGAGGTGATGGGCGAATACGTCGACAAGACTGGGCGCCGTCCGACCTACGAGTACGCCCTCATCGACGGCGTGAACGACAACGACGATGAGCTTGGTGCACTCTGCGACTTCACGCGCGGCACGCTTGCGCATGTCAACATCATCCAGCTGAACGATGTTCCCGGCTCCCCATTCAAGCCTGCCACGCAGGAGCGTGCAGAGCAGTTCGTGCAGCAGCTCGGACGTGTCGGCGTCGAGGCAACAATCAGGAACTCCCGCGGTGCCGATATCGACGCAGCCTGCGGCCAGCTTTCCCAGAACTACTACCGCCAGCTGCAGTAATACATCGCCTGATATGAGAAAAGGGGTACTAGAACAAATGTTCTAGTACCCCTTTCTGCTAGCTGTCAGATATGGTTAGTATCCAAGGCTTTCCCACTGGCGTTCGACCGCTTCGCGGTTCGCCTCATTCTCTTCATCGGTCGGATCCGTTGGCTTTGCTGCATCCACGGCTCCCTGGATCTTGGAGACTGCTTCAGAGACCACGTTCTTCATGTTCTGGAGCTTTGCTTTCGTCTCAGGGGTCAGGACATTGCGATAGATATAGATGCCGCCACCTACCAGGATGGCAGACTCAATGACGGTACGGCGGAACTTCCCCATCACTCCCCCATTTCCGATCTGCTCGCATGCTGGAATGCTTCGATGATGCGGGCCAGATCGTCTTCATCGCCAAATTCGATCTCTATCTTATGCTTCCCTCCGCGGGCATCTTTCACACGCACTTTCGTATCGAGAATCTCCCTGAGCTCACGGGCAGCCTGCTTGTAGCTCTGGGGTGTCGGTGGTTTCGGAGCTTTTGGCTCTTTAGAGACAGAAATCAGCGAAGCAAGGTTTTCTGTCTGCCGGACCGTCAGATTCTCCTTTACGACACGCTCTGCAAGGGCGATACGTCCTTCCTCATCGGGCACTGCAAGGATCGCCCGGGCATGGCCGGCAGTGATCTCGCCTCTGGCAAGGTATCCCTGTACCTCTTCCGGAAGATCGAGAAGACGGAGCGTATTGGCAACGGCAGAGCGGGACATGGAGAGCACCTGGGCCAGCTTCTCCTGCGTCCAGCCATTCTGGTCGATGAGCTGGCGAAGACCTTGTGCCTCCTCGACCGGATTGAGATCGTCGCGTTGGAGATTCTCGATCAGGGCGAGCTGGAAGACTTCCTCGTCCGTGATATCGCGGATGACAGCAGGAATCTCCTTGAGGCCAGCAAGCTTCGATGCCTGATAGCGCCTCTCCCCTGCCACAATCTGATAGGTGCTGCCTGTCTTGCGGACAAGAATCGGCTGCAGCACGCCGTGCTGCTTGATGGAATCGGAAAGCTCCTGGAGCTTCTCTTCGTCGAACTCCTTGCGCGGCTGGTCGGGGTTCGGCTCTATCTTGGAGATCGGCAGCGTTGCATCGGCCTTTGCAGGTCCGACTTCAGCATTGGCCTCGCCCATGAGGCTCTCGATGCCACGTCCCAATCCTTTTCTAGCCACGACGCGTCACCTCCTTGGCGAGCTTCATGTAGGCAAGAGATCCCTTGTTCACACGGGAGTACATCGTGATGGGCAGACCGTAGGATGGGGCTTCGGCTATCTTCACGGAACGCGGAATCATGTTCTTAAAGACCTTGTTGCCGAAGAACTTGCGGACCTCATCGACAACCTGCTTCGACAGCGTTGTCCTCGAGTCGTACATTGTCATGAGAACGCCGAAGACATCGAGATCGGGATTGAGGTGCTCCTGCACCATGTGCATGGACTCCATGAGCTTCGAGACGCCTTCCAGAGCGTAGTATTCGCACTGGATAGGAATCAGGATAGAATCTGCTGCCACCAGCGCATTGATGGACAGGAGACCGAGCGAGGGCGGGCAATCGATGAAGACGAAGTCAAACTCATCCTTGATCGGATCGAGCAGGTTCTTGAGGCAGTACTCGCGCTTGTCGGTATTCACAAGCTCGATCTCGGCGCCAGAAAGCTGCACGGTAGCCGGAACAACGAAGACATTCGGCTCGCACGTATCCATGATCATGGAATCGATGGGCTGATCATTGAGAAGAGCATCATAGATATCGTATTCGAGCTCTTCCTTATCGATCCCATAACCCGAAGTCGTGTTACCCTGCGGGTCGAAGTCGACAACAAGCACTTTGCGCTTGTTCTCTCCGAGCGCTGCAGAGAGATTGATAGCGGTCGTGGACTTCCCTACTCCGCCTTTCTGGTTGATGATTGCAATGACATGCGTCGGCTTCTCTTTATTGAAGCGCTTCTTGTCCTGATATCCCAAGTCTGCTCCATTTCGTCTGCATTCGCTTGCCGTACAGAGAGTATCTTACCTTCTCTGGCTGACTCTTTTGGCTCTCCCCTGCCTCATGCAGATATTTTCTGTATCACGTGAAACAGTCAGCTGAAATAGTTCATCTGTGATGTGCAGCGCTTTGTCAGATGCTTTGTATGTGCATGCGGGATCTATATTCCTGCTGGTGCGTTTCTCATTCCATGGTCATTTTGCCTGCTTCATTTGAACTGGCGGATTGTCAAGCTGAGTGCAACATCTCCCGATAGACCTCGTTGGCCGTCT
>JBJEHU010000004.1:0-61340 GCA_051876355.1 Atopobiaceae bacterium
GAACATGCGGCTTCCTTCCTGCCCCGTTTTGGTCCAGGATCACCACCGCAGTCCCAATTGGTGAGAACTACATTAGCGGTAACACACCCCAGCAGGCCGGACTTTTCGAGGATGCGCAGGAGAAGGTATGCGTACCCGAAGACCACGTGCGCCTCGGCCGTGGGGATGGCCGGCGCGCAGCCCGCGATGCGCCCGTCGTCCGGCGCGACCGCGGAGAAGGCGTCCGCGCCGGCGTCGTAGGCGACGAGGCCGCGCGTCTTGGAGAGGAACACCCCTGAGCTGTAATCTTTTGGTGGACAGCGGGATGGCAGGAACCTGCAGCCGATATGCTCGGCAGATATGCTCTCCCATCACCGCCAGCAGATCGGGGCAGCGAGATGTCGGCGAGCGCAGGCGAGACCGGGAAGGCAGGGTCCAGGGCCAAGGCGAAGGCTCCCAGGCAGCATGCGGAGGAGTGCCGGCCCGAGGCGGCCGGGCACTGCAGGAAGGCCCGGGAGGCGGATCCGAAGAGGAGCATCAGGGAGTGCGCCGCAGAGCCCGGGACCAGCGGCAAGGCCCTGAACGACTGGGCCATCAGGTACGGGAGGACGGGAAAGGCCGCCCAGGCCAGGACCGGCGAGCAGAAGGAGCCCGGCGGGGCAAGAAGGCGCATCAGGGAGCCCGGGAGCGAGAACGAGCTCCCAAGAAAAGCGGCAGCCTTCTTCGCCAGGAGCCTCTGACGGAGGACAGGTTCCGGCCGATGCATTCAGTCAAGATAGATTTCACCAGACGAGACAACGTATGGCCCCCATCCGCACCAACGTACCTTCGCCAGTCCCGTCACCGTGGGGCGCCGGAATCGGCGGCCCCCGCCGGCGATGCCCTGTCCTGCGGAGCCCCCCGCTATCTGGCTGACCCCCTCATGGCCCTTCCAGCGGACCATGATGCCCTCGCGCTCCGCGATGCCAAGATGGCTGCAGCCGTCCATGGCGCCTCCAATGATGCATGTCTCCGCAAGCATCATCATAGGTCGTGCCTGGGCAGCTGCCTCGTAATGTCCTGTTGCACTCGGAGTGCGGATTTGCCGGGAATTGTTGCCATTCGGACGGTTCTGGGCAGTACGTAGTCTGTTCCGGAGCATCCTTTCCTGGTTGCTAAGGCGTCTGGCAGGCACTGATTGCGTGCGTTTGATCAAGTCTCGAAGCGAGATCACCAGCTCCCAGCCGCAAAAGGAACTGCTCCTCTTGGCCGACGCTGCCTAGAGATGCCTTTCCGACCGAATATACGTAATCAGTGCATGAATGGCTGCCCTGCATGTCGCTGTAAAAGCATGACGCGGATATGCATGTCTGTCGATGAGATGTCTTTCTTATGCCTCTTCTGCTTCCAGAAGCTCCTCCATCGTGCAGCCAAGAGCCTTGGCAAGACTGAGAACGCTTCTGGCCTGCGCGTGGGAGATATCCTTCTTGCGCTGTTCGTACTGCTGGATGGAGCGGAGCGATACGCCTGATGTTTGGGCAAGCCCGGTCTGCGAAAGGCCACGAGCGCGCCGCATCCGGGCAAGGTTCGTGGCACTCTCCTCCTGCATTGCCGAAACAGAGATCTTCTGCATGAGCTCTTCCGGGGAGAGCTCTGCATGATCTGCATGGAGCTTGCGAAGACGCTCTTCTGTGAGCGTGCGGAAGACGGCAGGGAAGGGAAGGCCTGTCTCCCATTGATAGCGGCAGACAAGCTCCGCTTCCCATCTGAGACGTCCGGTCTCCTGCTTCGAGAGCCTCTTCTCGTTCATGAGGAGGGTATCGATAGAAGCATCCTCATTCACATCGAGAACGAGCTCGATAGCAGATCCGCCAATCTCTGGATGTGCATCGGGGCCTGTGCAGGTAGCGGCGACCGAAGAGTTCGCGAAGCGCCGATAGAAGCCTGCCGCACCTTCGGGCAGGCATTTCTCTGCGAACTCGAACGCCTTGCCAAGCGTGCTGATGACCTGAGGCAGCTCCTTCTCGTCGTATGCCTTGCCTGTCATGCACCCTCCAAAAGATGTGTACGAAAGATGGAGAAACGGTTACGGGTTTTGCCGTTCACCGGTAAAACACCGATGAACAGATGCAAAAGAGCAGGTATCTCCAAATGATTTCAGATGTATCTCTTGAGAGTCATAGTACCCTCCGAGCTGAGATTCTGCTGAATCTGCAGCGCCGAATGGAGCTTTCTTCACTCCGAATGGCACTTTTCCGCTCAGCGGTACTCCAATTCCGATACCAGTCAGAGCGTGCTAGCATCCGGCCCATGCTGAGGCTCGGTTCTGCTGCAATGGGGCGGCGGAACCCAGACAGAAAGGAGCGAGCATGGCAACATTGCAGGTCATCCTGATCTTTGCCGTCTTCATTGCAGGCGTTGTCCTGATGATGACAAAGAAGCTGCCGGCTATCCTGGCACTGCCCTTGATGGGCATCCTGATTGCTGCGGTTGCAGGCGTGCCATTCGTGTCGGCTGATGCCGACACCCAGTCGATCACGGACTTCGTCCTTTCGAAAGGTGCCGTGAAGCTGGCCAGCACGATCTCCGTCACGATCTTTGGCGCCATCTTCGCGAAGGCCATCCAGAAGGAGGGCATCTCCGACGCAATCATCCGCAAGGCAGCAGAGCTTGCAGGCGACAAGCCGACTGCCATCGCCCTCGCCCTGACAGCTGCTATCGCGATCATCTTCACAGCCATGAGTGGCGCTGGCCCGGTCATCATGGTCTCCCAAATCGCTATCCCGCTGTTCCTCTCTGCTGGCATCGAGCCGGTCGTGGCAGCAAGCCTCATCCTCTTCGGCCTCAATATCGGCCTGCTTTTCAACGTCTCCCAGTACCAGCTCTACGTCGATACCATCGGCATGGACATGAACGTGATCCTCTCGACCTCCGCTGTCATGGGCGTCATCTGCGCCATCGTCACAATCGTCTACATCGTCCTCAACACCCGCTCTGCCAAGAAGAGCGCTGCCTGGGCTGCCAAGGCTCCGGCCAAGACTGATGTGAATCCTGTCGCTCTCATCATGCCGCTCGTGCCTATCGTGCTTGTCTTCTTCCTCAAGTGGAACGCCGAGACGGCACTCCTGATCTCGATCATCGTGACCGTCCTCATCACGAAGCCGAAGGAGGCCATCCAGGTCCTTTCGGGCTCTGTCGTCGAGGGCATCAAGGATGTTGCCGGCGTCATCGGCCTCATGATGGGCATCGGCATCCTTCTGAACGGCGTCTCTGCCACCCAGACCTCGTCGCTCATGCAACCGATCATCTCCGCTATCATCCCGTCGAACCCGATTGTCTACGTGATCCTCTTCACGATCCTCTCGCCGCTTGCGCTCTACCGTGGCCCGCTCAACATGTATGGCCTTGGCTCCGGCCTCGCGAAGATCATGGTCTCTGCTGGCACGCTTTCTGCTTCTGCTGTGGGCATGGCACTGCGTTCGACCTCTGTCGTCCAGTGCGTGTCTGACCCGACCAACACCCAGAACGTTATCGTTGCGGATTACGCGAACGTCGACGTCAACGACATCCTGAAGTCTACGCTTCCGTACACGATGGTCATGGCATTCTTCATCCTGCTCTATACGGCAATCGCACTGTTCTAGAGTGGCCGCTTTCCCGGGTGCAACAGCGCCCGGGAGGCTCTGATTATGCGCGTTCGATTTACCTCATAGCAGAAATATCCCACTCCCCGCTCAGAGGGGCTGCTGCTCAGAGGCCCCCTTCCAATCGAACGTGCATAATCAGTGCCAGAAACGAGGGAGGATACACGCTATGGGACACAGACAGGTCCGCATTGGCATCGATGTCGGCGGAACATTCACGGACGCCGTCGTCGTCGACAACGAGACCTATGAGATCGTCGCGAAGGTGAAGGTTCCTACGACCCACCATGCAAAGCAGGGTGTGGCACAGGGTATCGTCGATGCCATCCGCAAGGTGCTCGACGAGGGTGCCATCGCACCGGGAGATGTCGTCTTCATCGCACACGGCACGACCCAGGCGACCAATGCCCTCCTCGAAGGAGATGTCGCACGTGTCGGCATTGTCGGTATGGGCAAGGGAGCTGGCGCGGGCCGCGCCGGCACCGAGACGACAGTCGGCAATATCGAGCTGGCTCCGGGAAAGTATCTCGAGACCGAGCACGAGCTCATAGATTCCGCGAAGCTTACCGATGAGGCGATGGAGGCTGCCATCTCGGCATTGCGCGAACGTGGCTGCGAGGTCATCGTCGCTTCCGAGTCCTATTCGGTCGACGACCCTACCGACGAGCGGGCAGTGGTCCAGAAGGCTGAGGACATGGGCATGGTCGCGACGGGCGGCTATGAGATCTCCCAGCTCTATGGCCTGGCGGCACGTACCCGCACGGCTGCCGTCAATGCCGCCCTCATCCCGAAGATGATGGAGACGGCAAACATGACCGAGGACGCCGTGAAGGGCTCCGGCATCGAGAAGCCGCTCATGATCATGCGCTGTGACGGCGGCGTCATGTCGATCGACGAGGTCAGGAAGCGGCCGATTTTGACGATGCTCTCCGGCCTTGCGGCAGGGGTGGCAGGCGCACTCATGTACGAGAAGATCACTGACGGCATCTTCCTCGAGGCAGGTGGCACGTCGACCGATATCTCTGCCATCAAGGATGGCAAGGTCATGATCAAGAACGCGACAGTCGGCGGCCACAAGCTGTATCTGACCTCGCTCGATGTCCGCACGCTCGGTATCGCCGGCGGCTCCATGATCAGGGTTGAGAACGGAAAGCTCCTCGATGTCGGTCCCCGCTCTGCGCATATCGCAGACCTTGCCTATGAGGTGTTCACGGATGCAGACAAGATCGTCTTGCCCGAGCTCGAGCACATCGCGCCGCGCGAGGACGACCAGGCTGACTATGCGGCCGTGAAGTGTGCTGATGGCAGCAAGGTCGCGCTTACGCTCTGCGGCGCGGCAAATATCCTGGGCTATGTGCCAGAAGGCGACTATGCACACGGAGACGTAGAAGCTGCACGCAAGGCCTGGCAGCCTCTTGCGGATGCCTGCGCAACGACGGTGGACGATATCTGCCGACAGGTCATGGATTGTGCCATGAAGAAGGTCCAGGCAATCGTCCAGGGCCTCATCGATGACTACGGTCTGAACCCGAACCTGATCTATCTCGTCGGAGGCGGCGGCTCCGCATCTGTCGTGGCACCTGCCCTGGGCGAGCGCATGGGCATCCGCCACCGCATTGCAAAGAACGCCCCTTACATCTCGACCATCGGTGTTGCGCTGGCACTTGTGCGCGAGCAGATCGAGCGCAACGTGCCGAATCCTTCTGAAGAGGATATCCGCCGCATCAGGCATGATGTGCTTGAGGTCATCACCCGAGCTGGTGCCAATCCAGAGACCGTGGATATCACGGTGGAGATCGACTCGCAGAAGAACATCCTGCGTGCCACGGCGACCGGAGCAACCGAGCTTCGCACGAAGGACCGGGGCTCTGCTGCCAAGACGGAAGACGAGCTCAAGAAGATAGTCGCCGAGTCCTCAAGCGTCGATGCCTCAGCCGTGGAAGAAGTGGCAGCGACGGGCCGCTGGCATGTGTTCTGCGCCACGACCGTGAAGAAGGCCTTCTTCGGTCTCGTGAAGTCAAAGAAGCAGGAGATCCGTGTCGTGGATGAGGAAGGCGTCATCCGCCTCCAGAAGAACGATGCGAAGGTGCTCACGTTCACGAAAGACGAGCTCGGCGGTTCCTTCAGCGAGTTCGTGGACAGCATGACGCTCTATACGGATGCAGGAGCCACGCTGCCGAAGACCTATCTCCTCTTCGGCCAGAAGATGAGCGACCTCTCAGGTGTCCTCAACAAGGAACAGCTCATGGGTCTGGCCGAGATGGAGCTCGAGTTTGCGGGCGACGATCAGGAGATCGTCGCTGTCGCAGCCAAGGACTAGCAGTGGCTGCCGCTTCGCTAGAAGGCGCCTCTGCCAGGCTTCTTCAGGAAGCCTCTGTCCCAGAGCTTGCGTTTCTGCAGCTTGAACAGGATTCCCGTGTGCAGAGGCTCCTTCCTGGCGAAGCCAGCCGCATCGTTTCTCAGGCGCTTAGCGCAGGCGAGGAGGCAGCGCGAGCTGCGAATGCGGACGGAAGCGTCATCTCTGCCTCAGACTTCATTGCCAGCCACGGCGGAAAGCTTGTCCGGGTACGGGGGCAGAAGGTGTCGGTTCCCGGCATCCATCTTGCGGCGCTCACGCAGGAGGCTCGAGATGGCAGCATCGAGGTCACGCTCTTTGAAGATGCGCTCGAAGAGGAGACAGGAGTCCTCGCCTTCTTCGGCATGCGGGGCCTTGCGGTGCCAGATCTTGCTGCACTTGAAGAACTGACGCTCTGGCATGAAGCCTTCCATGTCATCGACTTCAAGCAGGATGGAAAGCTTTCTGCAAAGGTGAGCACGGGGAAGACAAAGGTGCTCTTCGGCACAAAGGAGTGCAGGATAGGCTCAGCTGCTGAAATCTCAGCCCACAGCTTTGCCTGTACGGCTCTGGGAGGAAAGATGATGCTCGACCCCTGGAGGTGCGACGCTCTGTACCTTGCAGGGGTGGGAGAGATCACGGAAGAGGGGCTGGCACTTGAGCTTCAAGATGCCAGAAGGCTCATGGAAGAAGGGAGACGGGATGGAGGCCTATAGGTTCGGCGCAGAGGATATCGAAGTCCTTGGAACCTGGGATACGGTCGTTGTCGGTGGCGGCACGGCAGGGGCTTCCTGCGCAATTTCGGCAGCCAATGGCGGCAACCGCACGCTCGTCGTGGAAGCAGCGTCATCTCTCGGCGGTTCTCCCTCCCAGGCGCTTGTGACGCCGATGATGCCGTCATATGCGCCTCACGGAAAGAACCTTCATGAGATCGAGCGGCGCCTGAACGAGGCTGGCATCGTGACCCGCGAGGATGGGGGCCGGATGGGCTACATCTGGACCACGGCTGAGAGCTTTGCCTGCGTGCTCGAGGATATGCTCCAGGATGCTGGCGGAGAGGTGCTCTATGATGCGCCGCTTGTCCGCGCGGATATGAAGGACGGGAAGATCTCTGCCATCGAGGCAATGACAGTAGAAGGACCCAAGGCAATATGTGCTGCTCAGTTCGTGGATGCTACAGGCGATGCGGTGCTCTCGCGTCTTGCGGGCGTTCCCTGCCTTGCGGGAGACGATGACGGGAACAACCAGATGAGCTCGCTTCGCTTCGAGATGGGCGGCATCGATGTCGACTGCTACCGCAGGTATTGCCTGTCTCTTGGCGATGAGTTCAGCCCTCTTGTGGATGGCTATTTCTGGGAGTCCGCCATGGTTGCAGGACGCGGCTTCAAGCTTGAGCCGCTCTTCCAGAAAGGCGTTGAAGCAGGCATCCTGGAGCCGTCGGATCTGGTCTACTATCAGTGCTTTTCGCTTCCGGGGGAGCCGGGATGCATGGCATTCAACTGCCCGCATCTGCCCGACCTCAAGAAGAACAGCTCTGCCCTTGCAAGGAGTCAGGCTCTGCGTGAAGGAAGGCAGCGGATTCGCCGTCTCGTGAAGTTCCTGACGGCCTATATGCCAGGCTTCGAAGATGCCTATCTCATACGCATCGCTCCCATGCTCGGCGTGCGCGAGAGCTGGCGCATCCAGGGAAGCTATGTGCTCGATGTGGACGATTACGTGAAGCGTGCGAAGTTCGATGACGCAGTTGCCAATGGCACCTGGTATATCGATGTGCACTCCGCTACCAAGGGGCTTGTGCATATGGAGAAGTACCGGAAGGGGGAGTACTATCAGATTCCCTATCGCTGCCTTACGAACAAGACGATAAGCAACATGCTGACAGTGGGCCGCTGCATCTCTACGAGCTTCCTCGTGCAGGCATCTGTCAGGATTCAGCAGACCGTCATCGATATGGGAGACTCTGCCGGACGAGCCTGCGCGAGAGCCAGGAAGCAGCAGATGCCGCTTTCCGAGCTTGATGGCACGGGCCTGCTCGCAGCTGAATAGATCGGTTTCACCATCACATTGTCCCGCCTGTTTCCGCTGCTATGGAATAGGCGGGGCAATGTCTTCTTGATTGCGAGAACGGCGCTACATGGCAGGAATATCAGCTGGATTCTGGCATCTCTGCTGTCATGTCATGCTTCCACAGCTCTTCTGAGGAGATGTCTGTCTCATCATTCCAGATGGCTCCATATCCTCCTTCGCTTACACTGACCTTATCGAAAAGAAAGCGAACTTCTCGAGTCCTGAAGCCCAAGGCTCAGATGCCGCAGAGTGGCGTACACGGCTTTGCAGAAGACAATTGTTGCCAGTGCCAAGGAACTCAACAAGCTGACCTGCAATATTGAATGCGAACAATTGTACTGTTTGTCAGGCAGCATCATCGTTGCAATGGAGAGGTGAAAGCCAGGGGGTGTGCGACATGGTGACGGCAATCAGCGCCGAGGGGGTCATTTCTCCCTGCAAGGAGCTCATGGCTTATGAGCATCTCTATGCGGTCGAGGGGACTTCCCGAAGCAATGTATCGAGCCTCATACAGCGAAACGGCGGATTTCCGAGTACGGCAGCTGATGCAATCGATGGCATTCTTCCGGACAGCGAGAAGCATACAGAAGTAACGCAGCATGTGAAGGACCGGCTTGGGTCTTTCTCCACGCTGGTTGATGGAACGCCGCAATTCCCATGCGGATTGAGAGCTCAGAAGAATCCATTGCCGGTCTTCTACTATCGTGGCGATATCAATCCAGCAGATTCAAGATGCATCTCTGTTGTCGGCACTCGCCATCCAAGCGAACGTGGCAGACTCGCTGCAGCGCGCATAGCCTCTGCGCTTGTCAGGCATGGCTTCACTGTTGTTGATGGACTTGCAGCAGAAATTGATGCAGTTGTCGCAGAAACTGCCCTAGGAGCAAGAGGCAGGGTCATAGGCGTTATCGGAACGCCGATAGATAGATATTATCCAAAGGAAAACGAGGATTTGCAGGAGCTGGTAGCCACAGAGCACTTGCTGATAAGCCAAGTTCCCATCTATCGCTATGATCATCAGCCTTTCAGGACTCAGCGATTCTACTTTCCCGAGTGCAATATCACCATGGCGGCATAGTCCGAAGCTACCGTCATTGTAGAGGCAGGCGAAACCAGCGGGACGCGGACGCAGGCCAGGGCGTGTGTCGAACAGCATAATAAGCTGATTTTGCTGCCCAAGGCTGTCGAGCAGACAACTTGGGCAGCAAAGATGGCTGAATACGGTGCGGTTCTGGCGAAATCAGTCGCTGAAGTGCTCACTACGATCGGATGCAATTCAGCTGACTGAGATTGCAGAGCACGGA
The DNA here is from genome assembly GCA_051876355.1 of Atopobiaceae bacterium. Classification (GTDB taxonomy): domain Bacteria; phylum Actinomycetota; class Coriobacteriia; order Coriobacteriales; family Atopobiaceae; genus Olsenella_L. The sequence goes on from JBJEHU010000004.1 coordinate 9,309, forward strand.
TGCTTGCACCATTGGGATGAGAGAGGCTTATTTCAGAACGGCTTGCTGCGAGGCGAGTCTTGTACCCTGCATAAGACTGTGCTACATTCTCTTGGCTGCATAGGGCAGAGACGCTGCTCTCCGAGGAAAGGAATGGAGCCTTGCGCAGGTAGACACTGCTCTTCATGAGCATACGGGAATTGTTCGCCAGGACACTCCTGTGTCCCCTGTCCCTGTGTCTGCGAGGTCCATCATGCAGCTTTCTCTTTCTCATGTGACATATTGCTATCCCGGCTCCGTCAATTCTGTCTTCTCTGACATATCCTGCACGTTTTCATCTGGCTGGCATGCCGTTATCGGTGCCAATGGCTGCGGCAAGACAACGCTTGCCCGCATCATTGCCGGCGAGCTCGAGCCTGATGAAGGAACGGTGACCAGGGGCCTTGTGACAGCCCTCTGTGCGCAGGATGCCACTGCCGAACCAGCAGATCTTGCCGACTTCGCCTGCGATTGGAGTCCTCTGGCACAGAAGGTGCGCCGCACGCTTGCGATAGAGGACGACTGGCTCTGGCGCTATGAGACGCTCTCTTCAGGCCAGCAGAAGCGCGTGCAGATTGCCTGCGCTCTTGCAGCAGAGCCCGATGTATTGATTCTGGATGAGCCGACCAACCACCTTGATGCACCGTCACGCGAGCTTCTGCTGGAGACGCTCCGTGATTTCTCCGGCATAGGCCTGCTGATCTCCCATGACAGGACGCTTCTCGATGAGCTGGCCACCTCCTGCCTCTGCTTCGAGGCAGGAGGCATCAGGATGCGGCCTGGAAACTACAGTGCTGTTCGTGAGCAGCAGATGCAGGAGCATGATGCATCGCTCCATGCAAGGGATGCAGCCAGAAGGGAATACCGCCGCCTTGCCCAGGAGCAGCAGAGGCGCCGCGAGGAGGTGGACCGTTCTGCTGCAAAGCGGAGCAGGCGCAATCTCGATCCCCATGACCATGACAGCCGGGAGAAGATCGGACGTGCCATCGTCTCGGGCAAGGACCGGAAAGCTGCAGACAAGGTCCGCCAGCTCGACCAGCGCATGGATGGTCTTAGCAAGAAGGCAGGAGCCTCGGTTGCGCAGAGCTATGACGGGGAGCTGCCAGCCTTGGGCGTGCGCTCGAAGAGAAACACCGTGGCGCATCTGGATGCACAGACGATTCCTTTCGGCGATGCAGGATATGGACTGGAGATTCCGGAGCTCTTCGCGGGACCGGACGAGCATATAGCTGTCGTCGGACCCAATGGTGCCGGCAAGTCGACGCTCATCAAGGCGCTTGTGGCAGAAGGCATCCCTGACGGCGTGAAGGCAGTCTATCTGCCGCAGGAGCTGAAGGCAGAGGAGACAGAAGAGCTGCTTGGCCGCCTGCGCGGGCTTGACCGCGCAGAACAGGGTGCGGTGCTCTCTCTGGCAGCACAGCTCAATGCAGAGCCTGAGAGCTACCGTACAGGCAGCTCGGTCAGCCCAGGCGAGCTCAGAAAGCTTGCTCTCGCCTTTGCGGCGCTCGATGGGGCAGAGCTCCTTGTGCTCGATGAGCCGGCAAACCATCTCGATGTGCATGCCGTGGAAGCGCTCGAGCGCTTCCTTGCGGGCTTTGCAGGGGCGCTTGTCCTCGTCTCCCATGACCGGCATCTTGTCGAGGCAGTCTCTTCTGCCGTCTGGCGCACGGAATCTCTGCCCCCTGGGGGAGCGAAGCTCCTTCTTTCATAGATATGCATACGGCTATTCGTCTCATAAAGGCATCACTTTGGCTACAAGGCGTTTCTGTGCAGGATGGATGGGTACAGTGGAGATTGAAGCAAACGGCAGAACCATGCCGGCTAAGGAGTAGCTATGTATAATTTCACGTTCCATGTACCCACGACCATTCACTTCGGCAAGGGCCAGATCTCGCATCTTGCTGACCTTGCTGCATACGGCAAAAAGGTTCTTCTCTGCTACGGTGGCGGCTCCATCAAGCGCAATGGCATCTACGACCAGGCGACGAAGATCCTCTCTGACGCAGGCCTTGAGATCTTCGAGCTTTCTGGTGTCGAGCCGAACCCGCGCATCCAGACTGTGCGCCGCGGCGTCGAGCTCTGCCGCAAGGAGTCTATCGATATGATTCTCGCAATCGGCGGCGGCTCCACGATCGACTGCGCAAAGGTCGTTGCAGCCGGTGCGAAGTACGACGGCGATGCCTGGGATCTCGTGATCCATCCTGAGCTCATCAAGGCAGCGCTTCCAATCTTCTCGGTGCTCACGCTTGCTGCTACAGGCTCCGAGATGGATGCTTTTGCCGTCATTTCGGACATGACAAAGAACGAGAAGTGGGGAACGGCTGCTGAGTGCCTGAAGCCGACGATGTCCGTGCTCGATCCGACCTATACGTTCTCGGTTCCGGCACGCCAGACCGCCGCTGGCACGGCAGACATGATGAGTCACACGTTCGAGAACTACTTCTCGATGGATGATGGCGCCTACGTGCAGAAGCGCATGGCAGAGGCCCTGCTCAAGACCATGATCCACTATGGCCCGATCGCTCTTGCGAAGCCGGATGACTATGATGCCCGCGCCAACCTCATGTGGGCTGCAAGCCATGCAATCAACGGCCTTGTCGGCGAGGGCTGCGCTCCTGCCTGGTGCGTGCACCCGATGGAGCACGAGCTTTCTGCCTTCTACGACATCACCCACGGCGAGGGCCTTGCCATCCTCACGCCGGCCTGGATGGAGCACGTCCTCTCCGAGAAGACGGAGAAGCAGTTTGCGACCTACGGCCGCAATGTCTGGGGTCTTACTGGCACAGACGATGCGCCGGTTGCCCGCGAGGCCATTGCCCGCACCCGCCAGTTCTTCACGGAGACCATGCACATGCCGGCAACACTCCATGAGGTGGGAATCACCGATGAAGAGCACTTCGATGTGATGGCCCAGAAGGCAGCAGATGGCTCGAAGGGCTCGTTCGTGCCGCTTGCGAAGGAAGACATCGTCGAGATCTATCGCGCTGCGAAGTAATGAGAATCATCTGATATGCAGGAAGGGAGCTTGCTTTCGGGCAGGCTCCCTTCTTCTATATCTATCTCTGTCATCTGTTCTTATGCAGGCACGATCTCCACGTGGACCGTATCTCCCGGCTCCTTGCCGATGGCCTTCCGTATGTCCTTGCGGATGCCGATGATGTAGCAGATCGTTCCGTCTTCGTTCTTCACGCCCATGTTCACGACGCTGCCGTCGTAGGGGACGCCGTCGAAGGTTGCATGGACCTTGAGGCGGCCCTTGCCGAAGAGTGCACGGATGTCGTAGGGAAAGGCGACATACGCACCACCCTTCTCAGGCACTGCCTGGATCTTCGCATCGTAGCAGAAGGTCTGCACGCTAGGACCTTACGTTCTCAGGAAGCGTCAGCCAGGCCGCAGCTATGATCTCTGCATGGTCGAAGGCAAGGCCCTGGCCTTCCACATCCTTGGGGCGGAGCCTTCCTGTGACCGGTGCTTTATCCGTGCCAAAGGATGTCTCGAGATGGGCATCTCCTGCATCGAGCGCAAGCGTCGTCCTGCCAGCCTTCTGGCTTGGTGTGACCTTGAACCAGATGGCCTTGGCAGCATCGTCTCCTGCCTTCGCGATGGCGCCAGTGTCGTCGAGGGCGCAGAAGGCATAGGAGATTGTCCAGCCTCTCGGGTCTCTGCCTGGTGTGCTGAAGAGTCCTACCGGCTCGAGGGCGAGACCTGCCACATGCGTCTCCTCTTCGAGTTCGCGTGCCGCCGCTTCGTCTGCCGTCTCCTTCGGGTTCACGAAGCCGCCAGGGGTTGCCCAGCATCCCAGGAAGGGGTGTCCGCCGCGCTTCACGAGCAGAAGCTCAAGGTTACCCTCCTTCTTCCTGAAGACGCAGATATCTGCTGTGAGCGAGGGCCTTGGATAGTTCTTCGGCGAATAGGCGGCCAGGAACTCCTCCTCGGTGAGGCCGTTCTTGTCACGCAGTGGTTCAGTCTCCATGCTGCCTCCTTGATGCAGCAGGCAGAAATCAGCTTTCTGTCTGAGTGATATGCAAGTGCCTATATACCCGTCTCAGCAGAAGCAGCATCTTGAGCGCCAGATTCTTGTACCTTTGCCTCCTTTTTATCTTTGCGTGTTGAGGTAGGCTTTCCTTGCAGCTCCATTTCAGTTCTTGTCATTTGGCAGGCGATATCGTTGGACACCGGAACAGGAGACAAGAAGGCCTCCATCCTCACGTATTCCCGTGATGAGTGGAAGACGCTTCTCGTTGTCACGATCACAGGCATCCTCTACAACGTCGGTATGGTCTTAGGTCCCTGGCTCGAGGGCCTCATGGCGCAGTGCCTGGCAGATATCCTTGAGGGTCTGGCCGATGCCTCCTCGATGCTTCGGCTCTGCATCCTCTATGTCCTGGCCATTGCCCTCGTGCAGGGCATGAGGGCGCTGAAGCGTCTCTTCGTCCGCAAGTTCGCAAACAACGTGGACAGGCGCATGAAGAAGACGCTCTACCGGAATCTTCTGGCCGGCAGGATCGGAGCTCCTGCAGAGGCCCGTGGCGAGGTCATGACAAAGGCGCTTTCCGATGTGGATGACTGCGTCGAGGGCATGCGCAAGTTCACGACCGAGCTCTTCGACACCGGTGTCGTAATGGTCACCTACCTCGTCGTGCTGTTTGCGCAGGACGTGCGCATCACGCTTCTGGCGCTCATCTTTCCGCCCGTCTCCTATCTTCTCGCAGCACGCCTCAAGGGTGTCGTGACAGGAGCTGTCGCCTCGGCCAAGAAGGAAGTCTCTGCAATGTCGGGAGCGGCGCTCGACAGGACGGAAGGGGCGCTTACCTACCGCATCTTCGGTCTCGAGCATGTGCGTGACGAGCTCTTCGAGAATCAGCTCACGCGCTATGAGAAGGCAGAGGCGAAGGCCAATGTGCTCTCGGCGTCCCTGATGCCGCTCTACCAGGCCGTGGCGCTTCTGGGAGTCCTTCCGATCTTTCTCCTCGGTGCCCAGAATGTCGTCTCAGGTGTTTGGGATATCGCTGTATTTACGATGTATGTCTCCGTGTTCCTGAAGCTTGCCGTGAAGTCTTCCCATGCAGCGAAGCTCTTCAATGCCGTGCAGAGGGCGCAGGTCTCCTGGAGGCGCATCGAAGGCTATATGGGAGAGCATGCAGAAGAGGAAGGCCAGAAGGCACAGGAGCCGCAGGGCATCAAGGTCGAGCATCTCGGCTTTGCCTGGGAAGGGGCAGAGCCGCTCTTCGAGGATGTCTCGTTTGCTGCAGCGCCGGGAGAGATTGTCGGCATCTGCGGCCCTGTCGCCTCGGGCAAGACCTGCCTTGCGCGCTGCATCGCAGGGACCTTGCCGCATGAGGGGACGGTCACGCCCCAGAGAGATGGTGTCTTCTCCTTCCTGGGTCATGATCCTGAGCTCCTCGATGCCTCGATTGCAGACAATGTCAGCCTCGGCACGGATGCTGATGCTGATGCAGCGCTGCGTCTTGCCTGCCTGGCAGACGAGGTCAAGGCACTGCCTCAAGGCACGGCGACAGAGGTCGGCGAGGGCGGAAGCAGGCTCTCGGGCGGCCAGCGCCAGCGTCTCGGCCTTGCCCGCACGCTCTGCCACAGGCGTCCAGTCTGCATCCTCGACGACCCCTTTGCCTCGCTCGATGCGGCGACAGAGGATGAGGCGTTCCGCAATATCGAGGCGTGGGCAAAGGAGGGCGGCACCACCGTCATCCTCATTTCGCATCGCATGAGGCATTTCCCCGAGCTCTCCCGCATTGTCTGCCTGGACGCTGGCCATGCCTCTGTCGGCACGCATGCTGAGCTCATGAAGAGCTGCCCGGGCTATCGCGCGCTCTTCGAGCTTTCGGAAGGAGGCGAGAGGTGATGACAGAGAAATCAGAGAAGCGCGAGCATCCGGTACGTGCCGTCTTTGTCTCCTGCATGCGGGAGCATGTATTCCATACGGTGGCACTCGTTGCCGTGATCGTGGCCTCGATCGTCCTTGCGCTGCTGCCGCCCTATATCCTCGGCCTCATTGTCGATGAGCTCGTGGCTAAGAATGCCTCCGTGCTCACGCTTGCCGTGCTCTATGTCGTGGCAGTCTTCGGCCAGGGCCTTGCAGGGGCAGGGCAGGAGGCGGCGATTGCCGTCTTCGGCCAGAAGGTCACGCACCGGCTCCGTTCCCAGATGGCAGCAAAGCTCGACCGTCTTCCGGCGGGCTACTTCCATGAGCACGATGCTGGCGCCATCTCTGCCCGCATCGTGAACGACGTGGATGCCGTCGAGGCGCTCTTTGCCTCCGGCGTTGTCGGCATGATCGTCGATGTCTGCCAGGTCGCAGGCATCGTTGTCGCTGTCTTCCTCGAGAGCGCAGGGCTCGGGCTTCTTGTCCTCATCGCGCTTCCGGTCGTGGCGCTCTGGACCCGCTGGATCCAGAAGACGACGAGGGAAGCAAGGCGCGATGCCCGTGCCGCTATCGCCCGCGAGAGCGCCCAGATCCCAGAGACCCTTCGCTGCCTTCGCATGGTGCAGCTCATGGGGGCAGAGCATTTCATGGAGCGCCGCTACGGCAAGGCGGTAGATGACGGATTTGCAGCACAGACCCGCTCGAACTTCTGCGATGCGGTCTACTCTCCTGTGGTCATTGCCATCTCCTCCCTGGTCATTGCCCTCATGATGGGCCTTGCCGGCTCGGGCGGTGAGTGGGCAGCGTTCTTCGGCGTGAGCGTCGGCGGTGCCGTCACGGCCATCAACTACGTCGGCAATGTCTTCACGCCCATCTCCGATATCGGCATGGAGATCCAGTCCATCCAGGATGCAGGCGCAGCTGTCACGCGCATCGCTGAGCTCCTCGAGGCGCCGGAGGAGGCGCCGCTCCCGAAGACGGAAGAGAAGACAACAGATGCTGCTGTTGCGCTTGCGCATGTGACGTTCGGCTACGACCCTGCCCATCCGGTCCTCGATGACTTCTCGCTTGCAGTCGAGGCAGGCGAGCGCGTCACCCTCATGGGCTGCACCGGTGCCGGCAAGTCGACGGTCCTGAACCTTGTGATGGGCCTCTACCGTCCTGACAAGGGCACGGTCTCCGTCTTCGGGGAGCCGGCAGGAAGCTTCGAGCCAGAAGAGCGCAGGAAGACCATGGGCTATGTCGAGCAGGGATTCAGGAGGATCCAGGGGACGGTACGCGATGAGCTCTCGCTCGGAGACCCCCGAGTCACAGACGACGAGGCCAAGGCTGCGCTCGAGCGGGTCGGCCTCTGGGAGAGCGTCGAGGCGCTGCCAGAAGGCCTCGCTACTCCCTGCACGGAAGGGACGTTCTCCGAGGGACAGTTCCAGCTCTTGGGTATTGCCCGTGCCATCGTCTTCGGTCCGCCGCTCCTTCTGCTCGATGAGGTGACCTCGCATCTCGATCCGGCAACGGAAGAGCAGCTGCTCTCTGCCCTTGACGCAGCGGCAGAGGGAAGGACGACGATATCGGTCTCCCACAGGCTGGCCGCAGCGGGCCATGGCGGCAGGATCGTCCATATCGGTGTGGATGCAGACTGAGCGTGCCCTCTCTGTGCGCTTCGCTATCAACTCTCCGCTGTCTTCAATCTTCGGGTACGCTTCTCTCTGACAGACACATCGCAGAGGGGACAATATGCCAGATCTCAGACAGCCCAAGGGCGCAACGAAGAAGCTTCACGGCATCCAGGTGCGCTCAAAGGCAGATATTGCAGCGCAGAACCAGATGATCGAGGCCAGGAAGGCCCAGGAGAAGGCCAAGAAGGAGCGGGAGCGCGAGCGTGCACAGCTCGACAATGCGATCAATCCTTCTGCCAAGGAACGCGGCGAAGAGGACTTTGCCATTCCCGATCCTGAGCATATGACGCCAGAAGAGTCGCAGGAGATGCTCCAGGTCTTCGCGCTCCAGCAGATGGACAGGCTCCAGAAGGCAGCAGGCCAGTTCCAGCGCGAACACTATGAGCTTGCACTCGACACGCTCGATCCCTTGATCACCGTGCTCGACGACCTCGCCGACAAGGGCCCGGATGCAGACCCTTCCGTCTATGACTTCAAGGACGAGGTCGATATCGAGCTTGCACAGCTCACGGATGCCTCGTTCAGGCCCGATGAGTATATGCCGTCGCTCGGCGTCCAGTCGCTGGGCCGCGAGCTCAAAGCAGACTGCCTCTACTACTTGGACCGTGCCGATGAAGGGCTCGATACGGCGACAAAGGCGCTTCGCTGGGATCCGTGGAATGCGCAGATCCATCTGAGGCGTGCATCCTTCCTCGATATGAAGCGCGACGAGGATGAACTGGAGCGTGAGCTCGAACGCACGTATCCGCTCATCGCCCGCGATATCGATATGGCGGGCTATCACTTCTACCGTGCGCTCAACCTGATCCACACGCAGCGGATCCCGCTCGGCGTCGCCCACCTCGTCGCATTCAAGGATTTCGATACCGACCATGAGCTTGCCGATGTGGACCCGATGCTGGCACAGCTCGACGAAGGGCTCCATCATCCTGGCGTCTTTGCGAGCATTGACTCGAAGGAGGCAAAGCGCCGCCTCAAGCGTGCAGGAGAGCACTATGGCCCGAGCGAGACCGGCAAATGCGCTCTCATGCGCGCGCTCGAGAAGGTCGTGGCCACAGGCCAGCGCGATGCGGTGCAGGATCTGGCATCACGCTATCGGAAGCTTTTGAAGTCGCAGGCAGACCACGACAGGCTCGAAGAGATCCTTGCAGGCAAGAAGGTCACGGAGTTCTAAGGCAAGAGGGAAGGCAGGGGCCTTTCAGAAAAGGAGAGGGATATGAAGGTCGTGCTTCTGAACGGAAGCCCGCGTGCAAATGGCAATACGTCGCTTGCGCTCGCCGAGATGGAGAAGATTTTCAAGGCTGAAGGCGTCGAGGCGGAAGAGATCGCTGTCGGCAACAAGGCCATCCGCGGATGCATGGCATGCGGTGGCTGTGCAAAGACCGGCAAGTGCGTCTACGACGACGTCGTAAACGAGATTGCGCCGAAGTTCGAGGAGGCCAATGGCCTTGTCGTCGCAACGCCTGTCTACTATGCTTCTGCGAATGCAACGACCATCGCCGTGCTCGATCGTCTCTTCCAGAGCACGCACTTCGACAAGCGCATGAAGGTCGGCGGTGCCATCGCTGTTGCCCGCCGTGCCGGCACGGTTGCAACGCTCGATGAGCTCTACAAGTACTTTACGATCTCCGGCATGCCGGTGGCATCGGGAAGCTACTGGACCGATGTCTTCGGCAGGAAGCCTGGAGAGGCTGCCGAGGACGAGGAAGGCATGGCAGTCGCCAGAAACCTTGCCCGCAACATGGTCTTCCTCATGAGGTCGATCGAGCTTGGTCGCGAGCGCTATGGCCTGCCTGAGCGCGAGAGCTACCACATGACAAACATGATCCACTGAGCTTGAATCACAGAGATGAAGAAGGAGGGCCCGCTGCATGCGCTGCAGCGGGCCCTCCTGGTGTATGCCAAGGTATTGGCTCTATGCCTCGAGGAAACCGAGGAACGTGTTGGCCTGGGCCTCGATGGCCTCTTCGTCAGCAGGGCCAAGCACGAGGTTGCCGGAGCCCCAGGACTCGCCGGAAAGGGCGATGCCTGCCTCTCCCTCTTCCATTACGAGGACACCGACGAAGCGCAGGAGCTTGTCGAGCATCTCGCGCATCTCGGCCGTGGCAGTACGGCCGCCGGCACCGGAGACCGTTGCCTTCTTGCCGGCAATGACAACAGAGTCGCGGCCCTGGCCCGGAAGCGGACGGCTGAGCCAGTCGATGAGGTTCTTCACATGTCCCGGATAGGAGCCGTTGTACTGCGGGCTCACGAACCAGAGGCCATCGGCTTCGCGCACGGCGTCGCGGACGCGCTTGACGGACTCGGGCTCAGGATCTTCGAGGTCCTGGTTCATGAGGGGAAGGTCGGCATAGTCAAGACGGGAGACCTCTGCCTTGCCCTCGAGGAGCTTCTCGATCTTCTCTGCGAGCTGCTCGTTGAAGCCGTTCTTGCGGAGCGTTCCTACCACGATCAAGATCTTCGGTTCTGCCATGGTTCTCATTTCCTTTCCTTCGGGCCGCAGAAGCGGCCTCTTTCCTGTGTTATTCCCGATTCTCAGAGCCCGAACGCGTAGCTTGTCATGCTTATCGAGCCCAAGTTCTGGATATGGTTGAAGACTTCTGCCTCCTCGCCCTTTGCGGCGCCGAGCACGGTCACAAGCGGCAGGAAGTGGTCGGGCGTCGGCACGGCATAGGCTGCCTCAGGGAGCTTCTCGTAGTGGATGACGGCATCGTCGTCGCGCTTATTCACGGCGTCGAGGATTGCATCGTCGAAGCGGAGGTTCTCTGGTGTGCCATGGGGATTCTCCCAGTCGGCCTCGCGCAGGTTGTGCACGACATTGCCGGAGCCCAGAATGACGAAGCCCTCATCGCGCAGAGCTGCGAGCCTGCTCCCGATCTCGTAGGCATAGGCGGCACCCTTGAGGCCATTCACGGAGAGCTCGACGACGGGGATGTCTGCCTCAGGCAGCATGTGGTGAAGCGGCGTCCAGACACCGTGGTCGATGCCCCAGGTATCGTCTACCGCGACATCGTCTCCGAGGAGATCGAGGACGCGCTCCGTGAGCTCCTTCGAGCCTTTAGGACGGTAGTGGATTGCGTAGAGCTCGGGCGGAAAGCCGTACATATCGTTCACCTGGCGGGGCGTGGGGTCTGACTGCACGAGCGTGCCGCGCGTGAACCAGTGGGCGGAGATAGCGAGGATCGCCTTCGGATTGTGCGCCTTGAGGCGCTCTCCGACGGACGTGAGGCCTTCTGCGACCGCGTCATGCCTGAGCGCCATCATCGGGTCGCCGTGGCCGACAAAGAGGGCCGGCTGCCTCGTCTTTGCGCTGTTATTGCTCATAAGTACCACCTTGCTTTCAGGTAGTGTTTCTGGACTTGCTTCTTGTCTTGTACTATAAATGCTATTCAAGAGATAGCAATAGAGTTTTTTCTCGCTACCAGGTATCTTTCCGGATACCTATGGCAGATAGGAGATCGATATGGCACGTCCGAAGCCAGAATATTTCGGGACCTGCCCGTTCGTGACGGCACAGTGGGTGCTCCAGGGCAAGTGGACGATCGTGATACTGCATCACCTGAGCGAGGGCACGCTCCGCTTCTCGGAGCTCCAGAGCCGCATGCCGCAGCTCACGCATTCGACGCTCTCCTCGCAGCTGAAGCAGCTCGAGGCAGAGGGGATGGTGAGAAGGACCGTCTATCCCGAGGTCCCGCCCCGCGTGGAGTATGAGCTCACGGAGCTCGGCGAGACGTTCCAGCCGGTGCTCGATGCCATCGGCGCTTGGGGAGCGCGCTATATAGACTATCTGGATGAGCAGGAGAAGGGCATGGAGGGGGAAGCGAAATGACACCGGAGATGCTGGGCTATATCCTCATTCCCTTTGCCGGCACGAGCCTGGGGGCTGCGCTTGTCTTCTTCATGAAGGACGGGCTCTCCGAGAAGACAGAGCGCGTGCTGGGCGGCTTTGCGGCTGGCGTCATGGTTGCCGCCTCGTTCTGGAGCTTGCTTGCGCCTGCGCTCGAGCAGGCCGAGGAAACCTTGGGGAATCTTGCGTTCATTCCCTGCGCGATCGGCTTCCTTCTCGGCATGGCCCTGCTCCTCGTCCTCGATACGCTCACGCCCCATATGCATCTCGACGGGCAGGAAGAGGGCGTCAAGAGCGGCCTTTCCCGCACGACGAAGCTCGTGCTCGCCGTCACGATCCACAACATCCCCGAAGGCATGGCGGTCGGTGTCGTCATGGCAGCGGTCCTTGAAGGCTCTGCCGGCGTCGGGCTTGCAGGGGCAGCGGCCTTGGCACTCGGCATCGCTATCCAGAACTTCCCGGAGGGTGCCATCGTCTCGATGCCGCTTCGTGCGGAAGGCATGAGCAAAGCAAAGACGTTTGCGCTCGGTGTCATGTCTGGCGCCGTCGAGCCCATCGCTGCCCTCATCACGGTCGCCGCCTCCTCGGCAATTGTTTCTGCGATGCCGGGGCTGCTCTCGTTTGCGGCAGGGGCCATGATGTACGTCGTCGTGGAGGAGCTTGTCCCTGAGATGAGCGAAGGGGAGCATTCGAACTGGGCGACGATCTCCTTTGCCCTCGGCTTTGTCGTCATGATGGTCCTCGACGTGGCCTTGGGCTAGAGAAAGCGGAACAGCAGAGCCAGACTCGCTGTCTTCTTTTGTCAGCGGAGTGTAAGGCATCGGTGAGCGGCTTACGATGAATTTACGCGCAGCGTACAATTCCATTACGTAAGCCGCTTCTGTACGTTCATATGCGGATGGATGAAACCCGTGGAGGCAACCTTTGATTACCTTCTCGCAGTTCCTTGCGCTGGTCTCGGCCAACCCGTTCCTCGCCCTTGTGATCGTCCTTGTCCTCGGCACCATCTTCGTGAATGGCGCGACGGATGCTGCAAATGCCATCGCAGAGCCCGTAGGGACGCGCTCGATCACGGTCGAGCATGCCATTGCCATGTCCGTCGTCTGCAACTTCGTAGGCTTGGTAGCGATGACCATGGTGTCGACCGCCGTGGCAGACACGATGTCAGATATGGTCGACTTCGGCGGCGATACGCATGCCGCACTCATCGCCCTTGCTGCTGCCACGGTCGGCATCGTTGCCTGGGGCGTCGGCGCCTGGATCTTCGGCATCCCGACCTCCGAGTCCCATGCCCTGATTGCAGGCTTGACCGGTGCTGCCATTGCCGTCTCGGGCGGCGTCGAAGGCGTGAACTTCTCCGAATGGGCAAAGGTCATCTATGGCCTTGTGCTCTCGACCGTGCTTGGCTATCTCGCTGGCTGGGCGATAGCGAAGATTATCCCGCATGCGTGCCGGCATGCCGACAGAAGGCGGGCGAACAACTTCTTCGGCACGATGCAGATCGCAGGGGCTGCCGGCGTCGCCCTCATGCACGGCGCACAGGATGGCCAGAAGTTCATGTCTACCGCCATGCTCGCTATCGCCCTCTCTGCCGGCAAGAACATCTCCGAGATGGGCGGCTTCCCCCTCTGGATCGAGGTCCTCTGTGCTGGCGTCATGGCGCTCGGCACGGCCGTGGGCGGCAAGCGCATCATCAAGAAGGTCGGCATGGAGATGGTGACGCTCGAGAAGTACCAGGGCTTTGCTGCCTCCGTCTCCGCGACAGCCTCGCTCTTCATTGCCACGGTCACGGGCCTTCCGGTCTCGACGACCCATACGAAGACCGCTGCGATCATGGGCGCCGGTGCCGCAAAGGATGTGCGCTCCGTGAACTGGGCAATCGCGAAGGACATGGTCTATACATGGCTCTTCACGTTCCCTGGCTGCGGCCTCATCGGCTTTGTCCTCGCAAAGCTCTTCCTCCTGTGGTTCTAGACACTTCGCCCTCTCTCGAAAGGAATGGTGGCCCATGGCCCGCATGAAGAAAGAAGACCCGTTCTACACGAAGCTCAAGGATTTCGCGGCTGCGATCGAGGAGTGCGCGACCGACTACGAGAAGCTCATCCGCGGCTATCCTGAGACGGAGATCATGATTCCGCAGATGAAGCTCCATGAGTCGGAGTGCGACCAGCGCGTCCAGGCCATCATGAAGGAGCTCTATACGTCCTTCATCACGCCGTTCGACAGAAACGATGTGATGGACCTCGCCCTCAAGATGGACGACGTCGTCGACAACATGAAGGGCGTCTCGACGAGGCTCGATCTCTTCAACGTCTCGAACATGCGCTCCGAGGCTGTGCAGATGGCAGAGCTCACGCTCATCGCAGCGAAGCAGATGCATCAGATGATCGACCGCCTGCCGCACTACAAGGACGACTCCGAGTGCATGCAGATCGCCATCTCCATGGGACACATCGAGGACGAAGGCGATGTCGTGTACGAGAACGGTGTGAGGAAGCTCTTCCAGGAGGAGAAGGAGTCGCGTCCTGGCCACATCGTGGGGTGGCTCCGCATCTTCGACCGCATGGAGGAGTGTCTCGACTCCATCGACGCCGTGGCGGGCGTCGTCCGCTCCATTGTCATGAAGTCCGCCTGATGTCCCAACAAGAGAGCTTTTCGAGGGGTGCTCTGGCACCCCCTGTTCTTGCTGCGTCCGGCTCTTGGTATATGCTGTACGTCCGAGATTGATGAGGAGGCAGCATGAGCCGCGTGGCAGACGATATGGACAAGCTCTTCTCCGAGGGGGAAGACGAGGAGGAGCCGCTCGATGTCCTCCTCATGGCAGAAGATGCCGAAGTCACGGATAGGGTGTTTTCCCAGGACGAGCTTCAGGGGTCCTTCGGGCACGCAGAGTTCGAGCGCTGCACGTTCCGCCATGTCTCGTTTGCAGATACCCGCTGGGTGCGCGCAAGCTTCGATGGCTGCACGTTTCAATCCTGCGACTTCACGGGGGCGCACATGGCGACAAGCTTTATGCGCGACTGCCGTCTTGCGGACTGCCGCTTCACGGGAGCAGACCTCCATGGGTCCTATCTCGAGCGCGTCTCGTTCAAATCGTGTCTTCTGGGATACGCGAACCTCTCCGAATCGAAGGTCCAGCATGTGCGCTTCGAGGAATCGTCTCTTCAGGAGACAAGCCTCGACCACATGAAGACGAAGGCGCTCGCCTTCGAAGACGCAGACCTCACGCGCGCCGAGCTCTTCGGCACGAGTCTCAAGGGCTGCGACCTCTCGTCCTCCGCGATTGACGGCATTCGCATCTCGGATGGCTATGCCGAACTCAGGGGCACCTCGATCTCGCTCGATCAGGCACCGTCCGTGCTTGCAATCCTCGGCGTGCGCGTGAAAGAGCTCTGAGGCTTTCAGACCCAGAAATTTCCTGAAGGGACCAATTAATCGGCAGGCGGTTTCACGTGCGCATCTGCGTGCGGGAACGCTTCCAGCGTGCTATCGTGGCCACGTTGGAAGCTATCTTTGCAGACACTGGTGCCTGCTTGGCTCTATCGGAAAGGGATGTTGCTCCATGGAGAAGAAGATGCATACCCGCAAGGTCGTGATCGTCGGTGCCGGCCGCGTCGGTTCCCACTGCGCGCTCTGCCTGATGTTCCGTCACCTCGTGAACCAGATCGTCCTCGTCGATGTGAACCGCGAGGCAGCAGAGGCCCAGGCCATGGATCTCCAGGACCTCGCAAGCGGCCTCGGCGAGTCGTTCGAGATCCGCGCCGGAGACTACTCCGACTGCGCCGATGCCCACTTTGTCATCATGACTGCTGGCAGGAGCAGGAAGCCGGGCCAGACCCGTCTCGAGATGCTCGGCGCCACGATGCAGGTCCTCGACGGCATCGTCCCTCAGATCCGCGACTCCGGATTCCAGGGCATCCTGATCTCCGTCTCGAACCCGTCCGACATCGTTGCTGAGTACCTGTACCGCACGATGAAGCTGCCGCGCGGCCACGTGTTCGGCACGGGCACGGCGCTTGACTCTGCACGTCTGCGTGGCATCATCGGCCGCGAGATCGGCGTCGACTCCCGCCAGGTCAATGCGTTCTGCATGGGCGAGCACGGCGATTCGTCGTTCATCCCGACGTCGCACATCTCCGTCGGCGGCATCCAGCTGCGCGAGTACCTGTCCATGAGGAAAGGCGGAGACAACGAGCTCGACTTCGACGATATCAAGAAGCAGGTCAAGGAGGCCGGCAGCCGCATCGTGAAGGGCAAGGGCTGCACGGAGTTCGGCATCGCTTCCATCGTGAGCCAGATCATCATGTCGATCCTGCACAACGAGCGTGCCGTCATCCCTCTGTCTGCACACCTCGAGGGCGAGTACGGCGAGTCCGGCATCTCGATCGGCGTGCCGTGCATCCTGTCCGACCAGGGCGTCGAGCAGGTGCTCGAGATCGACCTCACCTACGACGAGCGCAGGGCAATGAGGAGAAGCTGCGACATCGTCCGCGAGAACCTCGACAAGGTGTTCCCCGAGGCCTAGAAGGCCAGAGAGGCAATGATAGAGAAGGCTCCTGGCAGCTGCCGGGAGCCTTCCTTCATGAAGAGCGATATTTTGCGAAGCTAGCTACGCTTTCTGAGCGTTGCAGCAAACGAGACGAGCTCGTCTGCATCGGAGAGCTTCGTGGCCCAGCTCGTGACAAAGCGGATGATGCGCCTGCCGTCCGGAAGGATCGAGATGGTTTCAGACCCGCAGGCGCCGCGGAAGGCAAGCTCCTCTGTTTCGGTCACGTAGAAGAAGAGCTGGTTCGAATCGTGTCCGCCATAGGGCTCGAAGCCAAGCTTGGTGAGACCCTCGGAGAGGCGCTCCGCGCATGCATTGGCCTGCCTCGCATAGCGGAGCCAGGGAAGGTCGCCATCTTCGTCTGGCGTGAAGGCACGCTCGAACTGGACGCCGAGGAGCCTGCCTTTTGCCATGAGTCCTCCGCGCTCCTTCTGGAGGTAGGGGAAGGACTCTTTCAGCCTCTCATTCGTGAAGACAAGTGCCTCGCCGAAGAGGAGCCCATCCTTCGTGCCGCCGAGCGTGAACGCAGCGGCACGCTCCGCGATATCTGCAAGCGTGAGATCGGCATCTTTTGCCTCGAGGGCGCTTGCGAGCCTGGCTCCATCCACATAGATGGGGATATCGTGGGCATCTGCCCAGTCGGCCAGAGCATAGAAGCGCTCGCGCGTCCAGACGCCGCCGATCTCGGTCGTGTCAGCGATATAGATGAGCGCCGGCTTCGTCATGTGCCGGCCGCCTGCGCACTGCCGGTCCCAGACGCGCTCTGCTGCATCGGGAGAGACGAAGCCATCGGTGTCATCCGTGAGAAGGATTGTCCTGCCTGCGGCTGCGATCGCTCCGGACTCGTGCGTCGCGATGTGGGCCAAAGGAGTCGCGATGACGCCCTCCCAGTCGCGGAGCATGCCATTGATTGCGATGAGATTGACCGACGTGCCGCCGATGCAGAACTCGACCGCGACATCGGGCGCGCCCACTGCCTGCCTGATGAGGTCACGGGCATGCTCGCAGTGGACATCTCCTTCCGTATAGCCGGGGCACTGCTCCTCGTTCGTGTCGATGAGGGCCTGGAGCACCTCAGGTGCAGCGCCCTCCGAATAGTCGTTTCTGAACATGCGCATGGGCAGATCCTTTCTCCTGTTCGGGCTATCGTAGCAGGCTTCCGGCCTGATGGGGCGGGGAGAGGATGTCTTGCCGGCATCTTGAGTGCCGGGCGCTTAGATGAAGGGGACGTGCCGTCTTTGTTTCAGGCCTGTTCCACGACCTGCAGCGGTCTGGTTACGGTTGTAGACTCTTCACCACATTGGGGCAGGCAGAACATACCTGTTCCTGGAGTCGATGTGCGTAAGGAGCGTGTCATGGTTCAGAAGAAGGATATCGACTGGCAGAGCCTCGGCTTTGCATATCAGCCGACCGATTACAGCTATGTCTCGAACTACAAGGATGGTGCCTGGGACGAGGGCGGCCTTACTCCTGACCACACCGTAACGCTCTCCGAGTGCGCAGGCCTGCTGCACTACTGCCAGGAGGTCTTCGAGGGCCTCAAGGCCTACACGACGAAGGACGGCCGTGTCGTCTGCTTCCGTCCGGACCAGAACGCACACCGCATGCATGATTCTGCAGAGCGCATCGTCATGCCGCCGTTCCCCGAGGACCGTTTCGTCAAGGCAGTCGACGAGGTCGTCCGTGCCAATGCAGCATGGGTGCCGCCTTTCGGCACGGGCGCAACGCTCTATATCCGCCCGCTCATGTTCGCCACGGGCGAGGTCATCGGCGTCAAGCCTGCTGACGCATACCAGTTCCGCATCCTCGTGACGCCGGTCGGCGCCTACTACAAGGGCGGCGTGAAGCCGGTCAAGGTGCAGGTCTCCGAGTACGACCGTGCAGCACCTCACGGCACCGGCAACATCAAGGCTGGCCTGAACTACGCTATGTCGCTCTATCCGTCTGTCCTTGCCCACAAGGCAGGATACGCGGACAACATGTTCCTGGATCCGCAGACCCGCACCTACGTCGAGGAGTCTGGCGGCGCGAACTTCCTGTTCGTCGACAAGGACGGCACGCTCGTCGTCCCGAAGAGCGCCACGAACTCCATCCTGCCGTCCATCACCCGCCGCTCGCTCGTCGATGTGGCTGAGCACTATCTCGGCATGAAGGTCGTCCAGCGCCAGGTGCGCTTCGACGAGATCGGCAACTTCGTCGAGTGCGGCATGTGCGGCACCGCAGCTGTCATCTCGCCTGTGGGCGAGGTCGACAACGGCGACGAGAAGATCGTCTACGGTATGGATCACGTCGGCCCTGTCATGAAGAAGCTCCGCGAGACGCTCACCGGCATCCAGTCCGGCGAGATCGAGGACAAGTTCGGCTGGGTCCACGAGATCAAGGTCGACTAGCTTCGAGGCTCTTGCATTTCAAGGCGTCCTGCTCAAGGCAGGGCGCCTTTCTTCTTGGAGAGGCACTGCCCGTCCCTGAAAAACTGCCCTGATTTGTCGCGCATCTTGGCTGAAAAGTGCCATACAGTTGAGGGACGGAAAAGCCGAAGCGAAGGGCAGGCACACATGGGCAGCTTCATCAAGGAATTCAGGGAGTTCGTGTCCCGCGGCAATGTGATGGACATGGCAGTCGGCATCATCATCGGCGGTGCGTTCACGAACATCGTGACGTCGCTCTGCACGAACATCATCAATCCTCTGATCAGCTTCATCTCCGGCGGCGGCGCCGAGGTCACGGGCCTTGTCGTGCCGGGCACCGCTATCGACTTCGGTGCCTTCATCACCGCTGTCATCAACTTCTTCATCGTCGCCTTCATCGTCTTCTGCATGGTTAAGGCCATGAACCGCTTCAAGGAGGCAGAGGAGAAGCTCTTCCACACGAAGGAGGAAGAGGTCGAGAAGAAGGCACCGAAGTGCCCGCACTGCCTCGAGGAGGTCAAGGAGGGTGCGACGAGGTGCCCGCACTGCGGCGGCGAGATTCCGGGCGGCGCCCACGCCGAGTAAGGCCAAGAAGAAAAGAATCTTATCTGCTCTTGATGCCTGTCCCCTCAAGGGGCAGGCATCGTGCATGAAGGGGCAGAGGGTGAAAGCGCTATACTTGCCAGACGGCCGTGGAAGGCAGAAGGCACGAGCCTCTCTGTTTGTGGCCACGGCACAGAGCATGCCCAGGCATGCAGGAAGGAGCCTTTGATGGCACAGAAGATTCAGGGTACCGAGGACCTCTATGGCGGATACATGCGCAGCTGGCAGCATATGCAGGATGTCGCACGCGACCTCTTCGGCACCTATGGCTTCGATATGATCGAGACGCCTGCGATCGAGCAGGTCGATACGTTCGTCCACGGCATCGGCGAGTCGACAGACGTCGTGCGCAAGGAGATGTTCCGCGTCGTCTCTGGCGCCCTCTTCGAGAACCTGCTCGAGGCAGGCACGGAGAAGGGACTCAAGCCGAAGCAGCGCATGGCCATGAGGCCGGAAGGCACGGCAGGTGTCGTGCGTGCTGCGGTGGAAAACAACTTCGTGCCGCAGGGAGCCGCACCCCAGAAGCTCTGGTATGCCGAGGCGATGTTCCGTGGCGAGCGTCCGCAGAAGGGACGCCTGCGCCAGTTCCACCAGGTCGGCGTCGAGGTGCTGGGAGCCGCCGACCCTGCCATCGATGCCGAGTGCATCATCATGCTCATGGAGTTCTACAAGCGCCTTGGCTTCGATCCTTCGAAGCTCAGGCTCTCGATCAACTCGATGGGCGATGCCGCGTGTCGTCCAGCCTATCGCGAGAAGGTGCGCCAGTTCATCTATGACCACAAGGACGAGATGTGCGAGGACTGCCTCGAGCGTGCCGACATCAACCCGCTCAGAAGCTTCGACTGCAAGAACGACCACTGCCGCGAGGTCATGAAGTCCGCACCGCTCGTGACGGACAACCTCTGCGACGACTGCCGCGAGCACTACGAGAAGGTCAAGAAGTACCTCGACGAGGCCGGAGTTGCCTACGTCGAGGATCCGACGCTCGTGCGCGGCCTCGACTACTACACACGCACGGTCTTCGAGGTCGAGGCAACAGACGCCGGTGTTGGCGCTATCGGCGGCGGCGGTCGCTACGACGGCCTCATGGAGCTCGAGGGCGGCAAGCCGACGCCGGGCATCGGCTTTGCTGTGGGCTTCGAGCGCATCGCGCTTGCGCTTGCGGCACAGGGCGGCACGCTCGAGACGCCTGAGCCTGAGTGCATCTATGTGGCAGGCACGTCGGCAGAGGAGCGCGAAGCGGTCTTCAAGGCGACGCTCGCCCTCAGGAGCGCCGGCATCAGGACCGAAGCAGACTACCAGGGCCGCTCGCTCAAGAGCCAGTTCAAGCAGGCAGACAAGCTCCATGCCCGCCTCTGCGTCGTGCTCGGACCTGATGAGGTCGCAGCCGGCGAGGCGACGCTGCGCGATATGGACACGCACGAGCAGGTGCAGGTCCCGTTCGAGAGCCTGGCGGAAGCCGTGAAGGCACGCCTCGCGTAAGAGCGCAGACAGATGATCCAGCGGGGCTCCCGTCTTCGGATGGGAGCCTCTTTTCATAAGGAGTGGCAGCTCCTTCATTGCACAGGCGTGTCTGCGCCGAGCCTTGGCTTCGCTCTTCTGCTATAAAGAAACAGTCATATCGTGAGGCAGGAAGGCTTTCCATGCATATCCCCGAGAACTATCTGAGCCCTTCGACCTGTGGCGTGCTCGCCGCTTCCATGGTCCCCGTCTGGATCCATGCCACAAGGCGCGTGCGCGAGACCGTGCCGAAGGACAAGATGCCTCTTCTGGGCCTCGCTGCTGCCTTCAGCTTCCTCGCGATGATGTTCAATGTGCCGATTCCCGGAGGCACGACAGGGCACGCCGTCTGCGGCACCCTGATCGCGATACTCTTTGGTCCTTGGGCAGCGACGATTGCGCTCTCGGTTGCGCTCGCGCTCCAGGCCATCCTCTTCGGCGATGGCGGGATTCTGGCATTCGGTGCGAACTGCTTCAACATGGCCTTCATCCTGCCGCAGGTAGGGTATGGCATCTATACCTGGCTTATGCACCGGAAGAAGGGTGCGTCCTCGTTGAGATCCGAGCTTGTGGCTGCAGGCATTGCCTCCTACGTCGCAATCAATGCAGCGGCGCTCTGTGCTGGCATCGAGTTCGGCATCCAGCCCCTCCTCTTCACGGATGCTGCCGGCAACGCGCTCTATTGTCCTTATCCGCTCTGGGTCTCGGTCCCTGCGATGCTCGCAGGGCACCTCACGGTGGCGGGCGCTGCCGAGACAATCTTCACGGTCGGCATCCTGGCCTATGTGAGGAAGGCTGCCCCTTCCTTCGGAATCGAGGGGCTCGGTGCGACGGACAAAGACGCCTCCCGCTCGAGCAGGGCGATGGCAGCCTTGATGTGTGCCCTCATCGTGCTTGTGCCGCTCGGCCTTCTGGCCGAAGGCGATGCGTGGGGAGAATGGGCGCCCGAAGACGTGAGCGCTGCGGTCGGCTATGCACCTCAAGGCCTTTCCTCTGGCTGGGCGTGGGAGGCGCTCATTCCTGACTATTCGTTCGGGGCGCTTCCAGACTGGGCCGGCTATGTTCTTTCTGCCGTGATCGGCGCCGCCGTGCTCGTGATCGTGTTCCGGCTTCTCGCAGCAGGAGGAAAGCAGAAGGTCGATTTTGGCACGCGATAGGGAAGAGACACGGGAGCTGCCTGAGTGGCTGCTGACAGATGAGCGCTACGAGCCTGCAGCTGACAGGGATTCATTCATACGCAAGAGCATGGAGGCCGTGGCAGGGGTTCTGGCACGCCTGAGGCTTGATGGAGGCAAGCCCTGGACACTCTCTCCCTCTGCTCCCGTGAAGCTCGTGCTCGGCCTTCTTGCCATCATCCTCGGCTCCTGCGCCACGAACTTCGCGTTCACGCTTCTGCTTCTTGCTGTCGTGCTCGTGCGCATGGCACTGCTGCCACAGAAGGCGCTTTCGCGCTGCTTGAAGACATCTGCGGGAGCAGCCATCCTGAGTGCCCTTCTGATGCTTCCGGCCATCCTTCTGGGACAGGCGAGCTCGGCGCTTCTTATCGGCACGAAGGTCTTCGTCTCGGTCTCGATCGCAATGATCGTGGCGCTCTCGACGCCGCTCTCCGAGCTCACCGGGGCGCTTCGTGCCTTCCATGTGCCGAATGTCTTCATCCTGACTGTCGAGCTGGCATTGAAGAGCATCTATGACCTCGGACAGACGGCGCTCGAGGTGCTCGGATCCCTGAAGATGCGAAGCGTTGGCAGGAACCACGAGAAGGGAAGCGCCCTGGGCGGCGTCGGCGGCGTCGTGCTCCTCAAGGCGCAGCGGGCAGCGAAGACGACCTCGGATGCCATGCGCTGCCGCGGCTTCGAGGGGGACTATATCGTGCCCGACACGCTCGCATTCCGTCCGGCCGATGCACTCTGGGCGGCAGGCGCCATCCTGCTTGTGGTGGCTTTCCTTGTGCTGGAAGGCGTCCTCTAGGCCGTCTGGTCCTCTGCGTTCTTGAAGTAGTCGGGGAAGGCAGAGAGGACCTCTTCCTTCTCGTCGAGCATCACATGGAGATGGTGCTCGATCAGATAGGCTGCCTCTTCCGGGTCGTGGGACTCGAGGGCGGCGAGGAGCGCCTCGTGCTCGTCGAGGATGGACTGCCAGCCGAGGCCTCTGGCCTTTACATGGAGCCAGCGGAAGCGGTCGAGGTCGACCGCACCACGCGAAAGCCAGGCCCACTCGTAGGTCCTGCCGGCAATCACATAGATTGCCTCGTGCATCGCATTGTCTGCATCGAAGAACGCCCTCTGGTCATGGCTCCTGACAGCCGCCTTCTGCTCCTCGATCGCTGCACGCATGCCGGCAAGGTTTTCTTCCGTAGCGTGTGCTGCTGCCTCGCGGACGACGGGACGCTCGATATTGAGACGCAGAAAATGGGCGCTCTTGGCTGCATTCATATCGATCAGGGAGACATAGCTGCCGCTCTTGGCCTTCGTATAGACAAGGCCTTCCTGCTGCAGGCGCACGATAGCCTCGCGGACCGGGGTCCTGCCGACGCCGAAGGTCTCGCGCACATCCTTCGCAGAGAGGCGCTGTCCGGGCAGATACTCGAACTCGATGATGCCGCGCTTCAGGCGGTCATATGCCTCGTCCTGCTGCTTGTCGGGAAGCTCGGCTGCTTCCTGCTCCTGCTCTGTCGTCCCTGCCATGGATGTGGTCTCCTTTCCTGCATTTCTCGGCTAGCATACCACGCAAACTAGCATCCAAGAAATAGACAGGGCCAATTCTGTTCGCCGAATGGCGGCATTCGGAACATTCCTGCCGCATCAGCAGGACAGACAGGAATGCAGGCGGCATCTTCTGCTGAAAACAGGGCCGAGGAGTTTTCCTTCCTTTGGCAAGATTTTCTCTATACAACGAATAACTAACATGCTAGATTTGGAATCGATGAAAGAGAGGGAGCTGCAGCGTCCAAGGAAGGACGGCAGCTCTGTGCCGGAAAGGATGGAACATGAAGCTTGAAGGCAAGGTTCTGACCTTCGGAGAGATAATGATGAGGCTGTCGCCTCCCGATCATCTGCGCCTTGAGCAGGCAAGCTCGTTCGATGTGCGCTACGGCGGGGCAGAGGCAAACGTTGCCTTCTCTCTGGCATATCAGAAGGATGATGCAGCATTCGTCTCCATCGTGCCGGCAAGCCGCATCGGCGATGCCGCGCTCAGGAGCCTCTCTGCCTACGGTGTCGATGTCTCCCGCGTTGTGCGCAAGGGCGACCGTCTCGGCAGCTACTTCTTCGAGATCGGCGCATCGGTGCGCTCGAACGGCTGCGTCTATGACCGCAAGTACTCGGCCATGAATCTGGCATCCCACACGGACTTCGACTGGGACAAGATCCTCGAGGGCGTCAGCGTCTTCTATGTGAGCGGCGTCACGCCGGCCGTGTGCCCGGAGATGGCAGAGGCAGCCTACGAGGCGCTGTCCGCTGCAAGGAAGCGCGGCATCGTGACCGTGGCCGACCTCAACTACCGCAAGCTCTGGACGCCAGACGACGCCAAGAAGTTCTGGAAGAAGGCCCTGCCGCTCGTCGACATCTGCATCGCGAACGACGAGGATGCACCGTCCTGCCTCGGCATCTCCTATGGCTCGGGATCTCTTGCCACGGGCATCGAGGAGAAGGATGCCTACGTCCAGATCGCAGACGAGCTTGTCCGCACCTACGGTGTCAAGATGGTTGCCTCTGTCATCCGTGACATCCGCTCCGTCGAGGACTCCGACTGGATGGGCATGATCTATGCAGACGGGAAGGCACACTTCTCTTCTGTCCACCATATGCATGTGCTCGAGGGGGTCGCTGCAGGAGATGCCTTTGCAGCAGGCCTCATCCACGCCCTGCTCCATGGGATGGACTACGATGCAGCTGCATCGTATGCAATCGCGGCATCCGTCCTGAAGCTCACGGTCAAGGGCGATTCGAACTTCGCCACGGCAGAAGATATCGCAGGGGTTGCTGCCAAGGGCGCAGGCCTCAGGGTCAGCCGCTAGACAAGCGAGAGAGAGAGGAAACAGCAATGTCCTACATGGATTCGTTCTACAAGAGCGTCGAGAAGATGGGTGTCGTGCCGGTCGTCGTCCTGGACAAGGCGGAGGACGCAAAGCCGCTTGCCGAGGTGCTCGTCGAGGGCGGCCTTCCTTCCGCCGAGGTGACGTTCCGCACCGAGGCTGCTGCCGAGTCCATCAAGATCATGGCAGACGAGTGCCCTGACATCATGGCCGGTGCCGGCACGGTCCTCACCGTCGAGCAGGCAAAGCGCGCTGTCGATGCAGGTGCCAAGTTCATCGTCTCCCCGGGCTACAACATGGACGTCGTCGACTGGTGCCTCGACAACAAGGTCCCGACCATTCCGGCAGGCGTCACCCCGACCGAGGTCACGGCTCTCGTGAACAAGGGCCTCGAGGTCACGAAGTTCTTCCCGGCTGCCCAGTACGGCGGCCTTGCCACGATCAAGGCGCTTGCCTCTGTGTTCGTCGGCCACAGGTTCATGCCGACGGGTGGCGTGAATGCCCAGAACCTCGCAGCCTATCTTGCCGATCCTGCCATCATCGCCTGCGGCGGCACCTGGATGGTGAAGCCGCAGATGATCCGCGAGCACCGCTTCGACGAGATGCTTGCTCTCACGAAGGAAGCGGCCGAGATCGTCCGCTCCACCCGCGCATAGCGTTCTTCCTGGCTTCCTCCTTTCCCCCAGGAAGAGCCGTACAAGCCCCGAAGGCGCCCTCCGGACTGATTGCATCCGGAGGGCGCCTTCATGTGTATCGGGGGGGAATCTGCTCGCGGGAAGCACGGTCCTTCCATGTGGGAGCAGCGCCTTGAGATGCAGGCAAGGCTGCCGTACGGGGCCTGGCAGCTGATGCGCATGCCGGAATATCCCCATCGGCAGCAGGATGAGAGAGGGTGGCTATGGCGCGGGATGCCGGGAGAACGAGATGCACTCAAAGCAGTGCAGCCTGCTCCGGCAAAGGAACAGGCTGCAGAAGGAAGCGAATCTGTGACGTGCGCTAGGCGGCGAGCGGAAGCTGCTGCGGCTGTGCGACATCGTCTGTCGTGAGGCCGAGAAGCTGGCCCGGCTTCTTCTCCACGAAGTTCCTGTCATGGTGCACCTCATAGGAGAGGAAGAGCGTCCAGAGCGGCAGGAGGTAGAGGAAGCAGGCAAAGGCGACCGAGGTGGAAGGGGCACCTATGAAGGAGAGCACGGCGACGCAGGAGAGCGACCAGGGAATGATGCCGGCAAGGACGACGGCGCTGTTCTCGAGGTCGAGGGCAAGCGCGGTGCCCGTGCCTTCGGTCGGGCGGCAGATCTGGTCGGTCAGCATGATCGAGAGCGTCTGGTTGCATGCCATGCAGTTCGCGATGAAGCTCGTCACAAGGACGCCGAGGAAGGGGGTGGAGCGCCTCGAGAGCTCCCAGACCTTTGTGCAGACGCCGCGGAGCAGTCCCGTGCCGTCGAAGATGCCGGAGTAGGTCGAGCTCACAAGGATGATCGATGCGACGTTCATCATAGAGAGCACGCCGCCGCCGTCGAGCATCGCAGCGACCGTGCGGTCAGACGAGGTGTAGCCGAAGACAAGGAGACCTGGCAGGTCCTGAGGTGCCACGCCCTGGACCGCGACGCAGATGATGCAGGCAAGCACGAGCGAGGCGAGCATCGTCTTCTTGACGGAAACGCGCAGGAGCGAGAGGACGACGATTGCAAGGGCGGGAATGGCAAGAACCCAGCCCATGTGGAACGAGCGGGCAAAGATCTGTGCCATCTGAGGCATCGAGGAGGCATGCTGCGTCGTGAAGCCGAAGGCAGCATAGATGAGGCAGGCAAGCGCGAACGGCACCGCTGCCGTCTTTGCCATCCTGAGCACGTTCTGCCTGACCTCGGTCTTCGTAAGGCCGGCAACGAGCAGGGCAGAGCCGCTCATCGGGCTCATGCGGTCGCCGAAGAAGGAGCCAGCGAGGATTGCGCCGCCGGTGAGTACCTTGTCTGCGCCCATCGCCGATGCGATTGTCATGCAGATGACGCCCATCGTCGCGGCCGTGCCGGTCGAGGTGCCCATGAGGGTGGACATGAGGCAGCATGCAAGGAACGTCATGAGGATGAAGATCGGAGGTGTCATGAGGCCTGCGCAGACGCTCACGGTGTAGGGGATCGTGCCCGAGGCGCGCCATGCCGCGCACATCATGCCGACAATGAGGTAGAGGATGAGGACATCGCGGACGGACTTCATGCCGGAGCCTGCCATGTGGGCGACCTCGCCCAGGCTGTGGCCCTGCTTCAGGGCGTAGCCGGCAAACAGGACGAATCCTGCCACGAGGATCCAGACGATGGGCACGCCGGCTGCGATGCCGAAGACGAGCATCGCTGCAAAGACGGCGAGTACGATGGATTCTGTCATGGCGGACCTTCCTGGTTCATTCATTCTTCTCTGAGTGCGTATCGGAGAATAAGCCCCTTGAAACCATGAGTCCAACTGTTATATTCGGTTATGAATACAAGAAAAACTTGTAACTCGACAGTTCTTTTGTTTCCGTCACATTTCCGCAGGTCACAGACAGAGGGAGCCTGTGCTGTCGGAAACAGGACGCATGGAATCGGGCGCTGTCTGCATAGAGACAAGGAGACTCTATGAACTTCTCCACGATGGGCTATTTCATAGCGCTCGCAGAGGAGCGCAGCTTCACGAAAGCATCGGCCCGTCTCGGCGTCACCCAGCAGACGCTCTCCGCCCATATCGCGAATGTCGAGCATGAGCTCGGGGTACGTCTCATCATCCGCAAGGTGCCGCTCGAGCTCACCTATGCCGGCGAGGTATTCCTCGGCTATGCCCGGCGCATGCAGGACCTCGAGCGCTCGATGCAGCAGGAGTTCCAGGACATCGCAGGAGATGAGCGCGGACTCCTCCGTGTCGGCATCGCCTCGACCCGTTCCCACTTCATCATGCCCCGCTCGATTGCTGCCTACCAGCGCGTGCGCCCCGGCATCGAGGTGGACCTCGTCGAGGAGGAGAACGAGAAGCTCATCGAGAGCCTCCTTGCAGGCCAGCTCGACCTCATCGTCGCGACCGTGCCGAAGGACATCCCAGGTCTCGCGGTCCACGACCTGTACAAGGAGGAGGTCGTGCTCGTCGTCGCGAAGGAGCTGCTCTCGAGGCTCTATGCGGGGCATGAGGATGAAGTCGTGGCCGAAGTGGAGCGCAAGGGCACGATAGAGCCTCTGGCAGGCTGCCCGTTCCTGCTTCTCGGCAAGCGCGATATCCCGGGAGACCTCGCACGCCAGGTCTTCCGCGAGTCGGGCATGATGCCGACGGTGCAGGTCACGTCCTCCAATACAGAGACACTGCTCGATCTCTGCGCGAAGGGGGCAGGCGCCTTCTTCTGTCCAAGAAGACTCGTGTTCTCGGCCCTGAACGAGAAGGAGCAGACGCAGGTATGCGTCATCCATCTCGGAGACAAGGCGCTCTACTGGATTAACGTTGCCTGGAGGGAATCGGATCACGTCTGGAGCGCGACCGACATCTTCTACAGGACGCTCGTACGCGAAGTGGGAGAGATGCACCATGAGGGATAGCAGGGAAGTACGGCCGTACCGCATCGTCTCGGCAGAGGAAGACAAGGTCTCGTTTTCCATAGCGGAGAAGGTGTCGGCAGATGCGCTCCTTGCAGCTGCCGGCGTCTCGAAGACACAGAGAAAGGAGATCTTCGCAGCCGGGAGGCTCCAGAAGGGCGGAGACGTGCTTGCCGCAGGAAGCCCTCTTGCTCCAGGGGATGCGGTCACGCTCGTGCTTGCCGAAGCGAAGGCAGACAGGGCCGATGCGCCAGAAGCTGCAGCATGCGCCGCAGACATCCTCTTCGAAGATCCGTTCCTGCTTGTGGCTGACAAGCCAGCAGGCATCCTTGTGCATTCTGATGGCACCGGTGCCAAGAAAGACACGCTCACAGCACGCGTCAGAAAGCATCTCCTGGAGGAGGGGAGGATGCCTTCGGCCCAGGCGGTGCAGCGGCTCGACGAGGACACGACCGGATGCGTCATCTTCTCGCTCGTGCAGGAGTTCCAGGGAGGCCTCGATACCCTTGTCGCAGGGCATGGGATGGAGAAGCTCTATCTTGCCTGCGTGCGGGGCTCTCTTCCGGAAGGGCCGCATGTGATTGCAGCCCCGCTTGGCCGCGACCGCCACGATGCACGACGCATGCGCGTCTCTCCTTCCGGCAAGGATGCGAAGACCACGGTCTGGGGGCTCATACGGAAGGACGGCCTCACGCTCGCCCTTGTCTCGCTCGGCACGGGCAGGAAGCACCAGATCCGCGTGCATCTGGCGACGGAGGGACACCCAATCTTGGGAGATCCGCTCTATGGGATGCGGGGAGGTCCTGCACTTCCGGGATTCGACCGCCTGCCGAAGGGAGGCAGCAGTGCGCGCTTCGGCCTCGAGCTCCACTGCTGGAGGGAGTCGTTCGTGCATCCGGTGACAGGAGAGGCCGTCTCTGCCACAGCTCCTGTGCCCGAGAGCTTCTGCCAGCTCTTCGGCGGCACGGAAGTCGAGCGGGCGCTTGCCCGCTGGGAGTCGAAGCAGCGCTGAAGGAAGCTGGAAAGTGCAGGTTTTCGCATCCCTGAGCGCGCCACATCTTCCAGAGTTCGGTAGACTTGGAAACAGGGAAGCAACAGAATCTGTTCCAATGCTCGGAGAGGGGCATTCATGGCTGACACCATGCGTGGCGTCTATACGAACCTGACGGCCATCCGCCGGTCCGTATTCCGCGAAGTAGCAAAAGTCATCTACGACAACGGCAGGAATCCGAACTGGACGCTTGCCGACTTCGACAAGGCGTTCGAAGAGCTGCCGTACAAGATCATTCCAGGAGACGTGGCAACGTACCGCGAGTCCGTGTTCCTCGAGCGCGCCATCGTCTCTGAGCGCATCCGCCTCGCCGCGGGCCTGTCGCTCCAGGGCGTCGACAAGCCGGCCCATATCTCGGATGGCCTTGCTGACGCAGCAGGCCCTGAGCACTACTACGAGCCGCCTCTGATCAACGTGATCAAGTTCGCCTGCAACGCCTGCAAGGACAACATCTACGAGGTCACGAACATGTGCCAGGGCTGCCTGGCTCATCCGTGCCGCGAGATCTGCCCGAAGAAGGCCATCTCCTTCAAGGACAAGAAGGCGTTCATCGACCAGGACCTCTGCATCCACTGCGGCATGTGCGCCCGCACCTGCCCGTACCATGCCATCTACCACTACGTGCGCCCGTGCGCCGATGCCTGCGGCATGCATGCCATCGGCTCCGATGAGCAGGGACACGCAGAGATCAACCAGGACAAGTGCGTTGCCTGCGGCCAGTGCCTCATCAACTGCCCGTTCGGCGCTATCGCCGACAAGTCGCAGATCGTCCAGGTCGCCATGTCCATCCTGGCGGGCCAGGAGGTCATCGCAATCGTCGCTCCTGCCTTTGTCGGCCAGTTCGGCGGCAAGGGCAATGTCGGCAAGCTCCGCGAGGCGTTCAAGCTCCTCGGCTTCTCCGGCGTCGAGGAGGTCGCACTCGGTGCCGACCTCTGCTCGGTACAGGAGGCAGAAGACTTCCTCGAGGAGGTGCCTGATAAGCTGCCGTTCATGGGCACGTCGTGCTGCCCGGCCTGGAGCTCGATGGCAAAGAAGGAGTTCCCGAAGTATGCAGACTGCATCTCCATGGCGCTGACGCCGATGACGCTGACGGCCCGCATGGTGCGCTCGCAGCACCCGAAGGCAAAGATCGTCTTCGTCGGCCCCTGCTCGGCCAAGAAGCTCGAGGCCATGCGCCGCTCCGTGCGTTCCGAGGTCGACTTCGTCCTCACGTTCGAGGAGATGGCCGGCATGATGGAGGCACGTGGCATCGACTACCTGGCTCTCGCCGACGACAACAAGTCCGACTTCGATGTTGCATCCACGGACGGCAGGAACTTCGCTGTCGCAGGCGGCGTCGCGACCGCTGTCGTGAACGTCATCAAGCGCGACCATCCTGACATCGAGGTCAAGACGGCCCAGGCCGGCGGTCTCGAGGAGTGCAGGAAGATGATGAAGGACGCCGTCAAGGGCAAGTATCCGGGATACCTGCTCGAGGGCATGGCATGCCCGGGCGGCTGCGTCGCAGGTGCCGGCACGCTTGTCGCAATCAACAAGTCGACGGCAGCCGTGCATCGCTATGCGACCCGCTCTCCGCACAAGAACGCGGTCGACAACGAGTTCCGTGGCCTCATCCACGATCTCGAGTACGCAGATGACGGCGTGAAGCCGCAAGATCCTGCCCCTGCTCCGACAGACCAGCAGTAGGACCAGAAAGTCCTGTCCACGAGGCGCTCTCCGCACAGGAGGGCGCCTCACTTCTTTGAGATGGCGCATGAAAAAGCAGGGCCTGCCAGGCGGCAGACCCTGCTTGCATGTCTTTGGGTCTGGAGTGTCTACTCCTTGTCTCCCTTGATGGAGGCGTAGAACGTTGCCTCGTCGAAGACATCCTTGATCGTCTTTCCGCCGACGAACGGAAGCGCCAGGAACTCGTCCACGGTGTCGACGAGATCGGAGCAGTCGATGTAGTGGCCCTTGTCGTTGCGCTGGCTGGTATCCTGCGCGCGCCATGCTTCGTAGTTGACATCGGTCAGGTAGTAGACCTTGCTGCCGACCTTCATGTATACGGAGTGATGGCTGTGGAGGTAGTCAGCCAGCTGATCGTAATTGATATCGAGTGCCTCGGTCGCTCTCTTTCCCATGGCATGTCCTTTCGTCGAAGGGCCAGACCCAACGTGCTTGCACTCACTATACCGTTCCTTGAACAAACTCATACATCCGCTTGGGCCAGTGACGGAAATAGCGCCCCCACCGAACAATCGGCAGAGACGCTATGCAAAGTGCTAGGCAATCTGAATGGATGCAGGAGCATCAGGCGGCAGCGGTGCCGTCCTGCCCTTCGCCGGTGATGAGGTGCTCGAGCTGCTCCGGCGTCTCGGCGAGCACAGGTACCCCCTTGTCCTCGAGGAAATCGCGCGTGCGGAAGCCCCAGGTCACGGCAATGCAGTCGCACTGGGCATTCGCGGCCGTCTCGATATCGACCTCGGAGTCGCCGATATAGACGACATCCTTCTTCTTCATGCCGAGGACACGCATGACCTCGTTCACGGTATCGGGTGCCGGCTTCTTGCGGATGCCTTCTGCCTCGCGCTCGCCGACGATTGCATCGAACTCGCCGGGGAAGAAGTGGTCGATGAGCGCCTGGACGGCGGCATCGGCCTTGTTCGAGACGACGGCGCAGCGGATGCCGCGCGTACGGAGATGCCTGAGGACCGCGGCGATGCCGGGGTAGGGACGGGTCTTGTCCATCGAGTGCTCGCGGTAGTAGTTCTTGAAGGCAACGAAGACCTGCTCGAACATGCCTTCGTCTGAATCCTTCGGCATGCAGGTGCGCACGAGATGGCGGATGCCATTGCCGATGGCCCACCTGACCTCATCCCTGCTCTTGGGCGGCAGCTCGTAGAGGCCGAGCGCATAGTTCACGGCGTCGTAGAGGTCGTCGAGCGTATCGAGGAGCGTCCCATCGAGATCGAATATCGCTGCTGCGTATGCCATGGACTGCCTCCCCGGACTTCTGGCCGCATGCGGCCTTGAGCCCTTATCCATCAGAAAATTTACGCACCTAGGCTAGCATTTTCGCCACTCATGCGCAAAAGAGCAGGCAGACGGTATGGATTGGTCTTTCCAATGCATCTTTCTGAAGTTGCTTCCTGAATGATTCGGCCCTCTTATGCACAGGAAGGGGTGCCCAGACGGGAACGTTCCGGCTCTTCCTACTCTGGAGTTTCGTAGCAGGCAGGTAACGTTCCGTGAGGCTTCGGGGAGCGCCCTTCTGGTTCTGGAGTACAATGGCCGACGCGTGTGCGGGGACGCTGTCTACGCACCCCGCGCCATCTGTCGGGAGCCGTCCGTTACGGCACGGGACGGCACAGATGAGAGGATATCTCATATGGACCAGCACAGCATGCATACCCGCACGTGCGGGGAGCTGCGCAAATCAGACATCGGCCAGGAAGTCACGCTTGCAGGATGGGTGTGGCACCGTCGCGACCATGGCGGACTCATCTTCGTCGACCTGCGCGACCGCGAGGGCATGGCGCAGATCTCGTTCGACCCTGAGCACTCCGGCGGCACGGCCTTCCACACGGCCGAGACGATCCGTACCGAGTGGCCGATCCTTGTCACGGGCACCGTGCGCGAGCGCCCTGAGGGCATGGCAAACGAGAAGCTCGCAACCGGCGAGATCGAGGTGCTCGTCTCCACGATCGAGGTCTTGAACACCTCGAAGACGACCCCGTTCCAGATCGAGGACCACGTCGATACGGCCGAGGACGTGCGCCTGCGCTACCGCTACCTCGACCTGCGCCGTCCGAAGATGATGCACAACCTGAAGCTGCGCTCCGACTTCACGTTCGCTATCCGCGAGGCGCTGCACAAGCATGAGTTCATGGAGGTCGAGACGCCGGCACTCTTCAAGTCCACGCCGGAAGGCGCCCGCGACTTCCTCGTGCCGAGCCGCACGCAGCCGGGCCACTTCTATGCCCTGCCGCAGTCTCCGCAGCTCCTGAAGCAGCTCCTCATGGTCGGCGGCGTCGAGCGCTACTGCCAGGTCGCGAAGTGCTTCCGCGACGAGGACCTTCGTGCAGACCGCCAGCCTGAGTTCACCCAGGTCGACGTCGAGATGAGCTTCGTCACGCAGGACGACGTGATGAGCGAGCTCGAAGAGGTGCTGAAGGAAGCCTTCGGTGCCATGGGCGTCGAGATGCAGCTGCCGCTTCGCCGCATCGAGTACTGGGATGCCATGGATACCTACGGCATCGACAAGCCGGATACCCGCTTCGGCATGACGCTGCACGATGTGACGCCGATCTTCGGCCAGTCGAAGTTCAAGCTCTTCGCGTCTGCCGCGCAGACTGAAGGCCAGTATGTCAAGGCCATCAACGCCAAGGGTGCCGGCAAGTGGCCCCGCGCCAAGATCGACCGCCTTGCCGATGTGGCAGCGACGTTCGGCGCCAAGGGCCTTGCCTATATCGCCTTCCGCGAGGACGGCTCCGTCACGAGCCCGATCGTGAAGTTCTTCTCCGATGAGGAGATGGCAGCACTCCGCAAGGAGATGGACGTCGAGCCGGGCGACCTCGTGATGTTCGCCGTGGCAGACCGTCTCCATGCTGACGAGATCCTCGGCGGCATGCGCAACCACATGGCCAATGCCCTCGATATCAAGCGCGAAGGCCATGACTTCCTCTGGGTCGTGAACTTCCCGCTCTTCCATTGGGACGAGGACAGAAAGTGTCTCGACTCCGAGCACCAGCCGTTCACGCAGCCGATGGAGGACCAGATCGACCTCCTCGACACCGATCCTCTTGCAATCGGCTCCCACACCTACGACTTCGTAATGGATGGCTACGAGGCAGGCGGCGGTGGCATGCGTATCCACAACGCCCAGCTCCAGGAGAAGATCCTCGAGAAGCTCGGCTTCACGCCTGAGCGCGCGAAGGCACAGTTCGGCTTCCTGATGGAGGCACTCACCTATGGTGCGCCTCCTATGGGCGGCTTCGCACTCGGCCTCGACCGTGTCTGCATGCTGCTCACGGGCTCTGACTCCATCAGGGAAGTCATGGCATTCCCGAAGACGAGCTCTGGCTCCGACCTCATGAGCGACGCTCCGTCCGAGGTCTCCATGGCACAGCTCAAGGAAGTCTCCCTGCGTCTCATGTAGGAGAGGTTCCATCATCGCTTCCAAAGGCCGGCTGAGGCATCTGCCCTAGCCGGCCTTTCGTTCATCCTGGCGCCGCACCAATGTGTCGAGGTTGTACGAAGTCTGTGGTGGACGTCACGAAATGTTCCTGGAATGTTCCGGTGATAGAATTTTCCGTAAACGGCGTGAATCTCTACGTGGGAGGTAGTTAATGCCGCAATTTGATTCCCATTGGGAGGCGCAGGCACAGCGAAACGCTTCGAATGAGCGTGCCGCAGCCGCATCTGCCCTGTCCGAGGTCCGCATCCCCCAGGAGCTCCGCCACAACATGGAGCTGTTCCTGCGCCTGACAAGGCGTGTCTTGAAGGAGTACGATCCCAAGCTCTGCAGCAGCTTCGATCTTCTGCTTGAGTACATGGTCCGTGCAAACGACGAGGATCTCTCTTCCGCCGAGAAGGACGAGGCCTACACGCAGGCAGTCCGTCTCATCGACAAGCTCTCCCTCGAGGAGGAGCAGTACCTGACGCGCGCCTTCGCGACGTATTTCCACCTCGCAAACATCGCCGAGGAAGACTACCGCGTGAGCTCGCTCCGTCGCCGTGAGCGTGTCGTGCCGACCGACTCTGCCGAGGATCCCGTGAACGAGATCACGGTCTCCTACCACCGCCTGATCGAGGAGGTCGGCAAGGACAAGGCCGACGGATTCCTGAACCGTCTCGAGTTCCACCCCGTCTTCACGGCGCACCCGACCGAGGCACGCCGCAAGGCCGTGACCGCAAAGATCCGCCGCATTGCAGACCTGCTCGAGGAGAGGCCGTCTTTGGGCGGCACGGAGCTCGCCGAGAACGAGCGCCGCATGCTCCAGGAGATCGACTCGCTCTTCCGTACGTCTCCTATCGCAGCCAAGAAGCCGACGCCTGTCGAAGAGGCCGATACGATCATCGATATCTTCGATGCGACGCTCTTCGATATGATCCCGAAGGTCTACCGCCGCTTCGATGACTGGGAGCTCGGCGCCCAGGCAGGCACCGTGAAGCCAGTCTGCCCGGCCTTCTTCCGTCTCGGCTCCTGGATCGGCTCCGACCGCGATGGCAACCCGAACGTCACGGCAAAGGTCTCGCGCAAGGTTGCAGAGAAGTTCCGTGTCCATATGCTCACGAAGCTCGCCGATGCGACGGAGTTCGTCGGACGCGCGCTCACGATGGAGTCAGGCTCGACGAAGCCCTCTTCTGCCCTTCAGAATCTCTGGAGCCACCAGCTCGAGATGAACGAAGAGCTCTGCAACCGTGTCATGCTGATCTCTGCCTCCGAGCTCCATCGTGCTGTCATGCTCGTCATGGCAGAGCGGCTGCGTGCGACGATTGCCCGCACGGCTGACCTCATGTATGCCGACGCAGAGGAGTTCCTGGGCGACCTGCGCGTCGTGCAGGACTCGCTTGTCCAGGCAGGGGCTGTCCGCGAGGCGTATGGCCTCCTCCAGACGCTCATCTGGCAGACCGAGACGTTCGGCTTCAACATGGTGCAGATGGAGTTCCGCCAGCATTCGCTCGTGCACTCCCGCGCGCTTGCCGACCTCAAGGAACATGGCCGCACGGGCCAGCTGCAGCCGATGACGCGCGAGGTCGTGGACACGTTCCGCGCTATCGGTGCCATCCAGCGCAAGAACGGCGTCGAAGCGGCACGCCGCTACATCATCTCGTTCACGAAGAGCGCCCAGAACGTGGCCGATGTCTATGAGCTCGCGAGGCTCTCGTTCGCGCATGAGAAGGATGTCCCGACGCTCGATGTGATTCCGCTCTTCGAGCAGGTCGAGGACCTCGAGAACGCCGTGACGACGCTCTCCCAGATCATCGAGCTCCCCGACGTGAAGAAGCGCCTTGCCCAGACGAACCGTCGTCTCGAGGTCATGCTCGGCTACTCCGACTCCTCGAAGGATGCCGGTCCGACGTCTGCGACTCTTGTGCTCCACAAGGCACAGAAGGAGATTGCCGACTGGGCTCATGCCAACAACATCGACCTGGTCCTCATGCATGGCCGCGGCGGTGCTGTGGGCAGAGGCGGCGGCCCTGCAAACCACGCCGTGCTCGCGCAGCCGGTGGGCTCTGTCAACTGCTGCTTCAAGCTCACGGAGCAGGGCGAGGTCATCTTTGCCCGCTACGGCAACCCCGTGCTTGCCCGCCGCCATGTCGAGTCTGTCGCAGCGGCGACGCTCATGCACTGCTCTCCTGCCATCGGCGAGGTGAACACACACTATACGGAGGCCTACCAGGGTCTTGCGACCTTCCTCGAGGAGCACTCGCGCGAGACGTATCTGAAGCTCCTGCACCAGGACGGCTTCGCCGAGTGGTTCAGCGTCGTCACGCCGCTCGCTGAGATCGGCCTTCTGCCTATCGGCTCGCGTCCGGCAAAGCGCGGCCTCGGCGCCAAGTCGCTTGATGACCTGCGCACGATTCCCTGGATCTTCAGCTGGAGCCAGGCACGCATCAACCTGGCAGCCTGGTATGGCCTCGGCAGCGCCTGCGAGGCCTTCGGCGACCTCGATACCCTCCGCCATGCCTATGCGGAGTGGCCGCTCTTCCAGACCTTCATTGACAACATCGAGATGTCTCTTGCGAAGACCGACGAGCGCATCGCCTGGATGTACATGGGCCTCGGCAACAGGCCCGAGCTCTCCGAGATGGTCATGGACGAGCTCGCGCTCACGAAGAAGTGGGTCTTCGCGATCTTGAACGAGGACGAGGCTCTCGAGCACCGTCGCATCCTCGGTCCGGTCGTGCGTGCAAGGCTTCCGTTCGTGAATGCCCTCTCCATCATGCAGGTGAAGGCACTCGACCGCCTGAGGCGCGAGAACGAGTCCGATACGCTGACGCCCGAGGAGAAGGAGCGCTTCATATTCCTCATCCTCTGCACCGTTTCCGGCGTCGCTGCAGGCCTCCAGAACACGGGGTGAGATTCCCTCTCCGTCATATGCACCAGAATGGGCGCTCCTCTTCCTCGGGAAGGGGAGCGCCTTTTCGTGCGCATGGCCTATGAGGGAAGGGATGTCAAAAGGATGCAGGACGCGCTGCTCTCAGGAAGCTGCTACTTCTGAGATGGCCTGATACCGAGGACCGCTCCGATGAAGACAGGAGCAAAGTGCTGGAATGCCTGCATATAGCCTATGACTCCCACGAACAGCTCGTATGCCATCGCTGTCCTGAACGCTATGACTGTAGCGAGGCAGACGATGTAGACGGCAGCCAGGAGCAGGCAGACGATCTTGGCAGCGTGCACAGATGCATCTCTGGCGTGGACGTGCGCATGCAGGTGGCTTGCGAGGAAGAACGCCGCCGATCCCAGCATCAAAGGCTCGGTGAGATAGCGGTAGAGGGCATCGGGAAAGGCGTTGTAGGTCACTCCCGCCTGGCCGGCAAAGCAGCACCAGTAGACGATAGCGGCGGCTATCAGGAGGAGCATGAGGACGAGGGATACGATATCGCGGCGGTCGAATGTGCTCTTCTGTGCATCCATGTTCAACTCTTCCTTGCTCAAGCCGTGCTTGATGAAGTAGGCATCGAGAGCCTGAACTATCAGTCATCTCAAGATGAGTTTGGAATAGTTTCAGGCTCGCAGCCTGATGCGTCGGCAGAGGGCAGAGCCAGGCCGGCCAGCGAAGGTGCTCCCATCCGCAATCTTTCTGCCCGCCTGGAAGGCGAGCTGCATCAGCCGGATAGGCAGCCAGTATCTGCCCGATTGCTCATGCGCACGTCCGATAGGGCTCATGTACAGCATTCATTCTGGAGAGGTGGCTGAAAGGAGAGGGATTTTCCGTCTGCGGCAGGTCTGAGCAGGCAGACGGCTCATTTCGCCTTCATGGAGTGGCCCAGATGGCGGGACCTGCAGCTCCTTGGAGTAAAAAAAGTTGGCCCAATCTCACATTTATCCCTTCCGGACGAGTTTGCAGCGGTATACTTTTTGCGTAAATAAACGCTGTATAACTTTTGGGACCCGCAGGACCAGACTTGTCCTGCTGCGACCAAGGAGGAGCACGCATGGAGGAAAACATGGCTCTGGAAGGTGCAGGCACTTCTGCGCCCCATGTCTCCGCAGCGAACCTGCCGCTGTCGATGGTGGAGGAAGGGACGACAGCTGTCGTCTCGAAGGTGCGTGGCTCGAAAGAGCTCAGGCAGCATCTCGCAGAGATGGGTTTTGTCGAAGGTGCCGAAGTCAAGGTCGTAAGCCGCGTGAACGGCGACTGCATCGTCTCCGTCAAGGGTGCGACATTCGGCCTCAACAGGACAATGACATCACATATCTCGGTGTATTAAGGGCAGCAGGTCTACCTGCAGCTTAATGGAAGGAGCAGCATGCCAACTCTGAGAGACGTGAAAGTAGGGCAGAGCGCAACGGTCGCGAAGCTCACGGGTACCGGCGCCATCAAGCGCCGCATCATGGACATGGGCCTCACGAAGGGCACGTGTGTCTATGTGAAGAAGGTGGCACCTCTCGGCGACCCGATCGAGCTGACCGTGCGTGGCTACGAGCTTTCCGTCCGCAAGGATGAGGCTGCCTGCGTCGAGGTCAAAGACGTCGCAGACGGCGAGCGCTGAGGGGAGACCCTTTTTTATTTGGCCCTCAAGTAAGCCGAAACTAACAATTGTTTCTAACAAAGTAGCATTTGGCTAACAAGAGGGTGCAGTGGCCCATATTCGCTCCCACAAGGAAGGCAGGAAATGGCGGATAGCATCTATATCGGTCTTGCAGGAAACCCGAACTGCGGCAAGACCACGCTCTTCAACGAGCTGACCGGATCGAACGGCTATGTCGGCAACTGGCCGGGCGTCACGGTCGAGAAGAAGATGGCAGAGTGGCGCGAGGATAAGAATGTCACGTTCGTCGATCTGCCGGGCATCTACTCCCTCTCCCCGTATTCTCCCGAGGAGGTCGTCTCCCGCGACTATCTCGTGGGCGAGCGTCCTGATGCCGTGATCGACCTCATCGATGTCACGAACCTCGAGCGCAACCTCTACCTCACAACCCAGGTCCTCGAGACCGGTCGCCCGGTCGTTGTCGGCCTCAACATGTGCGACCTTCTGAAGGAGCGCGGCGACGTCGTCGACACGAAGAAGCTTTCCGGCATGCTCGGCGTGCCCGTGGTCGAGGTCTCCGCTCTCCACGACAAGAACCTCGACGAGCTCGTGAAGCAGGCAATCAAGGCAGCACGCGACGGCAAGGCGACGAAGGGCACGCAGTGCTTCTCCGACGAGGTCGAGGCAGCGCTCGACAAGATCGCCCATACCATTTCCGGCAAGGCAGATCCCGACCAGCTCCGCTGGTACACGATCAAGGTCTTCGAGCGCGATGCCGAGGCCATAAAGCCGCTCGGCCTCTCCAAGGCAGAGCTTGACGCCTGCGAGAAGGTCATCTCCGGTGTCGAGCGCGACCGTGACGACGACGCAGAGTCCATCATCACGTCCGACCGCTATGACTGGATTGCCGAGGTCATGAGCTCCTGCGTCAAGAAGGCGCCGAAGAAGCTCACGACGTCCGAAAAGATCGACCGCATCGTCACGAACCGCTGGCTCGGCATCCCGATTTTCGTCGCTGTCATCTGCCTCGTCTACTACATCGCAATCGGCACGGTTGGCACGGCTGCCACGGACTGGGTCAATGACCAGCTGTTCGGCGACGGCTTCTTCGTGAGCGCCACGGGCCAGGCTGCCTACGACGACGATACCGAGGCGTGGACCGACAATCACTACGCAGACCAGATCTCCGGCTACATCGCTGCAGCCGATGCTGCAGGCGTCGACACCGACGGTGTCCAGGATGCCATCGACGCAGACGATCCGACGGACGAGGATGCCCAGACGATTGCCGACTTCGAGGCTGCAGCCGAGAAGGCGGATGTCGTTGCCACGGATGTCCCGACAACGGATGAGGATGGCAACTACACCGATACGGATGGCAACGTGATCGCCACGCTCGATTCTGACGGCAACCCGGTCGCTGCTGCTGGCCAGACGATCGATGCGATCGACACGGTCACGCTCTCTGACTTCGAGACGGCAGTCGACGGCATGGCAGACGAGCCCGATCCTGCCGATTACGACGGCTTCGTTCCTTCGATTCCTGACGCTGTGACGGATGCCCTGACGGCAGCCGGTGCCTCTGACGTCGTGATCTCGCTTGTCGTCGAAGGCGTCATCGGCGGCGTCGGTTCCGTCCTTGGCTTCATCCCGCAGATGTTCGTGCTCTTCGTGCTCCTGTGCTTCCTCGAGGACTGCGGCTACATGTCCCGTGTCGCCTTTGTCATGGACCGCGTGTTCCGCCGCTTCGGCCTCTCCGGCAAGTCCTTCATCCCGATGATCGTGTCCTCTGGCTGCGGCGTCCCGGGCGTCCTCTCGACGAAGACGATCGAGAACGAGAAGGACCGCCGCATGACGGCAATGCTCACGACCATGATTCCGTGCTCGGCAAAGACCCCGATCATCGCCCTTGTTATGGGCGTCCTCGCTGGCGGCTCCACGATGTGGTGGGTTGCCCCGATGTTCTACTTCATGGGCCTTGCTGCCATCATCATCTCCGCCATCATGCTCAAGAAGACGAAGCCGTTTGCTGGCGAGCCTGCACCGTTTGTCATGGAGCTTCCTAACTACCACTTCCCGTCCCTGCGCTCCTGGTGGCTGCATGTGTGGGAGCGTGTGAGCGCCTACATCAAGAAGGCAGGCACGATCATCTTCGCCGCAGCTGTCGGCATCTGGGTCCTCTCGCGCTTCGGCTTCGCTACCTGGGAGGGCGGCTCTGGCTCCTTCGGCTTCCTCGAGGGCATGGAGGGCGCCGGCGACGACTACATGGACTACTCGCTCCTCGCTGCAGTCGGCAACGCTCTTGGCTTCATCTTCGCACCGCTCGGATGCGACTACTGGCAGGCAACCGCTGCCTCCATCTCCGCCCTCATCGCAAAGGAGAACCTCGTCGGCACGTTCGGCTCGCTCTACGGCCTCGGCGACGCTACGGAGAACTCTGT
Source organism: Atopobiaceae bacterium (assembly GCA_051876355.1). Taxonomy (GTDB): domain Bacteria; phylum Actinomycetota; class Coriobacteriia; order Coriobacteriales; family Atopobiaceae; genus Olsenella_L. The sequence goes on from JBJEHU010000004.1 coordinate 50,548, forward strand.
CACGATGTGGAATGGCTTCGCTGCCATGTTCACCGATCCTTCCGGCGTCCTGCACGCCGGTGCCATGTGCGCCTTCGTCGCCTTCAACATGCTCGATGCTCCGTGCTTCGCAGCAATGGGCACGATCCGTTCCCAGATGAACGACAAGCGCTGGTTCTGGTTCGCAATCGGCTATGAGTGCGGCTTTGCATGGGTCGTCGGCTGCATCATCAACCAGCTCTGGGAGCTCTTCGTCCTCGGCAACTTCGGGTTCTGGACAGTCGTTGCCTTCGTGCTTCTGGCCCTCATCCTCTATCAGCTCTTCAAGCCGATGCCGAAGTGGGACAAGGAAGACGACAAGATCCTGACGACGCTCGACGCGGACGTCGCGTAGAGAACGCGTGTGTAGGGCAGGGCGCTGCTGCACCACAGCGGCAGCGCTTCTGCTATGTTTTGGGAGCACACCTTATGGAACTCTTCGATGCAGTGGCGCTGGCTGCTCTCGTGAGCATTGCCTGCGTCTCGGTCCGCGTTTGGATGGAAAGGGGCCTGTGATGGAAGACATGAATCAGCCACGGGCCTGGAACAGCGCCCAGCCGGTCACGAGCTTCTCGCTCACGAACGAGGCGCATCGTGCGGCGAGCACGGTCCACTATCAGGTCGCGGCAGACGATGGGACGCGCGGCGAGGCGACGATCGTCGAGCTCTTCCCCGGCATCTCGCTCGTGCAGTTCGAGCTCAAGAGCAAGGTCCTGGGCGAGTTCTACGAGGTGCCTCAGCGCCTCAGCATCCACGACACGATCGATATTGTGTACATCAAGCAGGGCTCGGCCGAGTTCGACCGCGAAGACGAGCTCTCTTCCGTCGTCCAGATCGGCGAGGTCGGCGTTGCGGCATCGGACGAGCGCAGGCTCGTGCTCAGGTGCCCTGTCGGCTATGTGAAAGGCTGCGCGATCGTCCTTTCCCGTGCGATGCGTGCAGAGGCACGGCGCGTGCTCATGACCTTCGGGGTGGACCCGTCGGCGGTGCGCTCGCTTGCGCATGAGAAAGAGAAGCTCCATCTCGTGCCGGCACGCCCTGAGCTCATAACGACATTCGAGCTTCTGTGCTTCGGGCATGCCGAGGCATCGAAGAGCATGTATAGGCTCAAGGCGGTCGAAGCCCTCCAGCTTCTCACGAAGGTGGACCCGAAGACTGCACAGGCCCAGGATACGGGCCACAGAAGGACGACGAGGCTCTCCCACGTCGAGCTTGCCTCGCGTGCCCAGCAGATCATGATGGGAAACCTCGCGACACCGATCACGATAACGACGCTGGCAACGATGTGTGGCACCTCGCCGACCGTGCTCAAGGAGGCCTTCCGCGAGACGTTCGGCCAGCCGATCTATCAGTGGTACCGCGCCTACCGCATCAAGCAGGCGGCAGAGACCCTGAAGACGACTGACCTTACAATCGCTGAGGTCGCCTCCTCGGTGGGATACGCAAACCCCTCGAAGTTCACGAAGGCGTTCTCCGACACGATGGGGGAGACGCCCCATGCCTGGCGAAGCCGGACGCTTGCCGAGCGGAGCTTCGCAAGCTGAGACAGGGAAGCACCTGAAGATGGATCCGGTCCAGGCAGCCGCCCGGACCGGTTTTGTCATACGCATCCGTCCGAAATGGCTTCGTGCGGGGCTGGATGGAGTTGATGCGGCATAACTCTGCATTCATGCTGGATGGAAGTCGTTTCAAGGAGGTCTTTTTCTATGTCTTGGGCAAAATTCGGCATCTTCGCAGGTGGCGCTGCAACGGCGGGGGTCGTGGCAGGCATCGTGCAGAGCAAGAGCTTCCATGATGCGCTTGTCCACATCACTGCCGGCTGCATGAAGGCAGGAGACGCCGTGTCGAGCGCAACGCAGTCCATCGTCGACGATGCAAACGATCTCAATGCCGAGGCACGCCGCAAGAACAAGATCGACGCCGAGGTAGCGGCACGTCTCGCAGAGCTCGAGAAGGGCGTCCGCGCAGATGTGACGAAGCAGGTCGATGAGGCAGCAGCCGCTGCAGCCGAACCTGCCAAAGAAGAAGCATAAGGGTCTGAACACATGCTCTATAGAATCGTCCAGGATATTCCTGGAAGGCTGAGGCTGCGCTGCGGGCGCGGCCTCTTTGATGAGGAAGAGGCGCTCGGCGTCACGCAGGCGCTCTGTGCGCTTGGCTGCGTCGAGTCTGCCGAAGTGCATCCAGCCAATGGCTCGGTTCTCGTTTCGTTTGCTCCTGACGGCAGGTCAGAGGTCCTGTCCTTCATGGACTCTCTTTCTGCCATCGCGCTCCCGAAACCGGTCGCAGAGCCCACGAGCGAGCAGGCGCTGACCATTTCGGACAACAGGTTCACGCTCGAGGTCGGAAACCTCGTGGCATGGCGGGTGCTGAGACGTGTCTTCCTGCCATTGCCTGTGCGCACGGCCTGGACTGTCATCAAGACCATTCCTTACCTCATAAAGGGCTTGAAGTGCCTCTTTGCAGGCGAGCTCAAGGTCGAGGTGCTCGATGCATCGGCGCTTCTTGCTGCGATGATCAGAGGCGCCTTCACGGATGCCTCCTCCATCATGTTCTTGCTCGCGCTCTCGGACATCCTCTGCGACCATGTGCAGGAACGTGCGAAGCTCACGCTCCAGGAAGGCCTTGTGGCCCGTGCCGAGTCGGTCTGGCTTGTCCAGGAAGACGGCACGGACATCAAGATCCCTGTCGGCCAGGTCCGCACAGGACAGGTGCTCCATATGCGTACCGGCACCGTGCTTCCGATCGACGGCAAGGTCGTCGCAGGCGATGGCCTTGTCGACGAGGCATCCATGACAGGCGAGGCGAGGCTCGTACACAAGACGGAAGGCTCGGTCGTCTTTGCGGGATGCGCCCTCTCGGACGGAGACCTGCATGTGCTCGTCACGGCTGAGTCCGGAAAGGCACGGATCGACTCGATCGTGCGCATGGTCGAGGAGTCTTCGGAGAGGAAGGCCGAGGTTCAGAGCCGCGCCGAGCATCTTGCAGACAGCCTAGTGTCGGCGAGCTTCCTTGCCCTCTTCGGCATCCTCGCTGTCACGAGAAGCATTGCCCAGGCCATGGTCGTCCTTATGGTCGACTACTCCTGCGCCATCAAGGTCTCGACACCGATTGCTGTCATGAGCGCGATGCAGGAGGCGGCAGAGGCAGGCATTGTCGTGAAGGGCGGCAAGTATCTCGAGGCGCTCGCCGCTGCCGACACGATCGTGTTCGACAAGACGGGAACGCTCACGGAAGCAGCGCCTGAGGTGGAGAAGGTCCTCTGCTTCGACGGGGCTGACGGGGATGAGGTGCTGAGGCTTGCTGCCTGCATCGAGGAGCATTTCCCGCACAGCCTTGCCCGCGCGATCGTCCGTGCCGCCAAGGAGCGGGAGCTCCATCATGAGGACGAGCTCCATGCAAAGGTGAAGTACGTCGTGGCTCATGGCATCGCGACGACCGTGAACGGCAAAGACTGCGCAATCGGCTCTGCCCACTTCCTCTTCGAGGACCTCAAGGTCCCGAAGCCGAAAGGCCTAGACGAGCTGCTCGACCGCGAGGCACCGTCCGCCTCGGTCGTCTTCCTGTCACGCGACCAGAAGCTCGTGGGTGCCGTCTGCGTCGCCGACCCCGTGCGTCCGGGCGTGCCGGAGATCCTGGCGGCCCTGCGCGGACACGGCATCACCCGTACCGTCATGCTGACGGGCGACTCCGAAAGTGCAGCGCGTGCCATTGCCACGCGTCTCGGCATCGATACCTACCATGCACAGGTGCTCCCCGAGGACAAGGCAGGATATGTCTCGGAGCTGAGACGGCAGGGCTATACCGTCATCATGGTCGGTGACGGTATCAACGATTCTCCGGCACTTGCCAAAGCGGATGTGTCCGTGGCCCTCTCCGACGCGACCGATATCGCCCGTGCCGTAGCAGATGTCGCGGTGCTCGATGATTCGCTGGCCTCGCTTGTCACGATGCGCGACCTCTCCGAGCGTCTCATGAGGCGCATCCAGGCGAACTACCGCTTCATCGTGGGCTACAACTCTCTCCTCATTGCAGGCGGTGTCGCAGGCCTCGTGACTCTTACGGCTGCTGCCTACCTGCACAACACGGCGACCGTCGCTATCGCCCTTGCCAATGCCCGTCCCTACCTCAGGAAGCGCCGTCCGGGCAGGGCTCTGCCTGCTCCGGCCCCTGCGCTTGAGGAGGCATAAGGTACTAAGAAGGCTGTCTGGAGACGATCTAGGAAGCCTCTCTGCTAGTGCTATATAAGACATGTACAGAAATAAAGAAGACATGTGCAATATGCTTGCGTAGCAGCGGCAAGCTCCTTACGCTTATGCAGACGGGATGCCGAGGCATCCAGAGCTCATACAAGGGAGAGAGTCGCATGGCAGCATATACCGGGGCGCCGGTGGGCGTCGTCTTCATGAAGCCGATCTTCGTGCCGAAGATTTGGGGCGGCAGGAAGCTCGAGACCGAGTTCGGCTACAAGATTCCTGATGGAAAGATCGGCGAGTGCTGGGCCATCAGCGCCCATCCGGCAGGAGACTGCACGATCGAAGGCGGCCCCTTTGACGGCATGCATCTCTCCGAGCTTTGGGATCAGCACCGCGAGCTCTTCGGCAACTGCGAGGGCGACCAGGGCCGCTTCCCGCTCCTCATCAAGATCCTCGATGCCTCTGACAGCCTCTCTGTCCAGGTGCACCCCGACGATGCCTATGCAGGCGCGCATGAGAATGGCTCTCTCGGCAAGCGCGAGTGCTGGTATGTCGTTCACGCCGACGAAGGTGCCCAGATCATCATCGGCCAGCATGCGAAGAACGCTCAGGAGTTCCGCTCGATGGTCGAGGCAGGGGAGTGGGACAGGCTTCTCAACAAGGTGCCTATCCACACGGGAGACTTCTTCGAGGTGCTGCCGGGCACGATCCATGCCCTCTGCGCGGGCACGCTCGTGATTGAGACGCAGCAGTCCTCCGATGTCACCTATAGGGTCTATGACTACGACCGAGTGCAGCCGGACGGCACGAAGCGCCAGCTCCATATCGACCAGTCCTGCGACGTCGTGGACTACGACCAGGTGCCGCCGAAGGATGGCAAGGTCCGTGCTCCTGAGGTGGACGGCGTCACCGAGCTCATGGACTGCCCGAAGTTCGTTGTCGACCGCGTGCGTACGGACGGCACGAAGTCGATCGAGCAGAAGTGGCCATTCATGTGCGTGAGCGTCTATGAAGGCGAGGGTGCCGTCACCGTGTGCGGCACGCGCTATCCGCTCAAGAAGGGCTCGCACTTCCTTGCGCTTTCCGATGCCGGCACGATGGAGTTCGAGGGGAAGCTCTCGCTCATCACCTCGCATCTGCCTGAGTAGGGAAGAGAAACAGCATGGCTTTCAGGGGCTGGATGGAATCTCCATCCAGCCCCTTTCTCATATGTGTGCAGTATGTGAAGACAAGTAAACCAGAGCTAACACATTGCCGCATCTGCTAAGTTAGTCACAGCAAACAAATCCACACGCGAAGCATCGCTTCGAATCTTCGGAGGGTCTCATGAGCAAGGTGGCAGTGGTCTTCTGGTCCCAGAGCGGCAATACCCAGAGCATGGCAGAAGCGGTGGCGGAAGGCGCCGGCACCGAAGCCATCGAGATCACCTCGTTCTCCGCAGCAGATGTCGCATCCTACGACGCCTTTGCCTTCGGATGCCCGGCTATGGGTGCAGAAGAGCTCGAGTCCGATGAGTTCGAGCCGGTCTGGGATGCCTGCGTCCCTGAGTTCGGCGACAAGCCTGTCGCGCTCTTTGGCTCGTACGGCTGGGGCGACGGCGAGTGGATGGAGACCTGGAAGTCTGAGGCAGAGGATGCCGGCGTGAAGGTCGTCTCCTCCATCATCTGCAATGACGCACCGGACGACGATGTGCTGGCCCAGCTCAAGGATCTCGGCGCAGAGCTTGCACAGTAGGATCTGATTCGTTTTTACGCAGTCCTCCAGGCACCGGACCCCTCTCCCCGGCTGTCAAAGAGGGCATACTTCAAGCCGTCGGCGACCCCCTATCGCCGGCGGCTGCTTTCTATTGAAACAAATAAGAAAGATTCCTATTTGTGTGCTGATTATGGAGGCCTATATTCCTATCCGCTAGATAGGAATATAGGGTAAGTTAGATGCATCGAACAAAATAGTCTGCGGAGCGGCGCTCCGCTTCCAAGGAGGTTCCTATGAGCAAGGTCGCAGTCGTCTATTGGTCCCAGAGCGGCAATACCCAGGGCATGGCAGAAGCGGTAGCAGAAGGGGCAGGGACTGAGGCTATCGAAGTCTCGTCCTTCTCTGCAGATGATGCCCAGAACTACGATGCCTTTGCCTTCGGCTGCCCGGCAACCGGCTCCGAAGAGATCGAGCCCGATGAGTTCGAGCCGGTCTGGAACGAGTGCGTGCCCGCCTTCGGCAAGAAGCCGGTGGCACTCTTCGGTTCCTACGGCTGGGGCGGCGGCGAGTACCTGGACACTTGGAAGTCCGCTGCTGAAGAGGCCGGTGTGAATATCGTCTCTGCGATAGCTGCAAATGGCGAGGCAGACGACGAGGTGCTCTCCCAGCTCAAGGAACTTGGCGCAGAGCTTGCCAAGTAGCTTCCGATTCGTTCAATCCAGTCCATGTGGCTCCGGACCCTCTCCCCGGATGCCAGAAGGACATGCCTCAAGCCGCCGGCGTCCCCTATCGCCGGCGGCTGCTTTTGTCTTCCCAAAAGAATCTGAAGATGATATATATATACAGCAATCCTGCAAGACGCTGTGTCCTGTGCCATAGGCACGAGGGGGGTTCTTCGATCGGAGGCTGCCATGCTTGGCCCTGCGGAGCTCTTTGTCATGCTCTGGATTTTCGGCATGTTCGCTCTTGCCATCCTCGCCGTCTTCGCAGTGAGGCGGCTTTTCCAGAAGCGCGAGAATAAAGACGAGAAGAAGGACAGCGAGAGCAGGAAGTAGCATCTGCTAGTGCCACTTCCTCGCTGTGCTTCCGCCATCCACGAGCACATCGGTGCCGGCAAGGTAGCCGTTGCGCTCGTCGGCGCAGCTTGCAATCGCAAAGCCGAGCTCTTCGGGCGTGCCCATCCTGTGCTCTGCGGCGCTTTCGATCATCTTGGCTCCTGCTTCGGCTTCTCGCTCTCCCATGCTGGTCGCGACAAGGCCTGGCGAGAGCGACGAGACCCTGATGCCACGCGGACCATAGTCGAAGGCGCACTTGCGTGCATACCAGACGACGAAGTTCTTCGATATCGCATAGGCAAATCCGCGCTTCTCATAGTCAGATCTCGCAAGCCCGGCCCTTTTCACGACCTTCTGGACAAAGCGCTCCTCGTCGGTCTCTGCAAGCGGATAGGCATGGCGGGGAATAGCAAACTTTGGCAGAGCGTAGGCAGAGTTGCTCGAGATATCGAGAATGGCAGAGCCTCGGTCCATAAGGCGGGAGAACTCCTGGTTCACGTAGACGGTGCCGAGGGCATTCACGCGCACAATCTTCTCTGCATCTGCCATGGTAGGGGAGAGGCCGGCGGCATCGATCACGTTCGCTATGTTCCCCAAGGTGGCTGCATGCTCTGCGAGTGCGCGGACGCTCTCGCGGCTCGAGGTATCCACGGTATGGGCGACAGCATCTATGCCGAGAGCTGCAAGCTCCGAGACTGCCGCATCGAGCTTCGAGAGGGTCCTGCCGGCCAGGACGATGGTCCTGTCCTTCGGCAGGAACTTTGCAGCTTCCAAGCCCATGCCGGAGCCGCCGCCGCAGATGACAGATACCTTGCCCATGCTATGCACCTGCCTTTGCAGGTGCGCTCTGGGGAGCAGAAGCTCCGATCATGCCGGCGTCCTTCATCCAGGCAATCTCGTCTCGGATGGTCTCCTCATAGGGACGGGTTTGGTAGCCAAGCTCGCGCTTCGCCTTCGAGGAGTCGAAGCTGTTGTTTCGGGCAAGGTTGTAGATGCTGAACGAGGTGAGAAGCGGCTTTTTGCCGGTCTTTGCAGCCTTGCGCTCTGCTGCCTTCGCAAGGAGGCCTGCAAGCCAGAGTGGCAGGAAGAGACGTGGCGGCTTCTGGCCAGTCGCCTCTGCAATCATGCGGGCGAAATCCTTGAAGGTGACCGGCTCGTTTGCAAGGATGTAGCACTCGCCAGACCTGCCCCTGTCGGCTGTAGCAATCGTGGCGTCTGCGAGATCGCGGACATCGCAGAGATTGAACGAGCCGTCGATGCCGCCCTTGAGGGCACCCTCGACAATCTGGATGAGGGTGCCGGTCACTTCGCCTTTCGCGTAGTCGCCAGGTCCCAGGATGCCGCTTGGATGGACGACGCAGGCAGGAAGGCCGGCGTGCGCTGCATCGAGCACCGCCTGTGTCGCTATCGCCTTCGACTGGCTGTAGCAGCCGACGACGGCTTCAGGATCGAAATGGTCCACTTCGGAGATCTTCTGGCCCTTGGGAAGCTCGGGGATGGCGCCAGTGCTGCTGCAGTAGACAAGCATCCGGCATTCGGGATGCTCCTGCGCCAAGGCAATCACGTTCTTCGTTCCGCCGATATTGATATCCATGAGGCGCTGGTCGAAGTCGGGATTCACGGAGACCATGCTTGCGATATGGAGGACGACGGTCTCGGTGCCAGCAGGCACGTCGAAGAAGGGTGCAAGCGATTCCTTGCTTGTAAGGTCGCCGAAGACGACCTCGGCTTCCTCGGGCAGGTACTTGAGGCCGCGATCGTGCGGCAGGGAGAAGACGCGGACCCGTTCTCCCTTCTTTACGAGCTTGCGGACGATCGTGGATCCCAGATATCCGGTTCCTCCTGTGACGAGCCAGATGCGCTGCTTTCCTGCTGCTTCCAACATGCGTGCTCTCCTTCTGACGGAATCTCTCTGTGCTGGGCACATGATGGAAGGCAAATGTTGGGCAGGTCTTGGGTAATTGTTTGAGAGCTGTTAAGCGGCAATCCGGTCACCAAAATCGTTCGAGAGATGAGGGATACTGGCTAGAAATCAAGCCTGAAAGGAAAGCCCATTCATGATCTCTCTTCTCGTTGTGGAGGATGACCGCGAGTTCAACCATGCCGTGTCGCGGTTCCTGGCGCAGAACGGCTACAAGGTCACAGGATGTGCGACAGCAGATGAGGCACTCTCCGAGCTCTTCGCCCACCGCTTCGATCTTGTCATCTCTGACATCATGATGCCGGGCACGGACGGCATTGCCTTCGCAGAGAAGATCCGCTCCTGTGACAAGAACCTCCCGATCCTCTTCGTGACGGCACGGGACGATCTCTTAAGCAAGGAGCGGGGCTTCCATGCAGGTGTCGATGACTACCTCGTGAAGCCGGTCGATCTCCACGAGCTCCTGTGGCATGTGCAGGCGCTGCTGCGCCGTGCAAAGATTGAGGAGAGCAGGCATCTTTCCATCGGCAACCTCGAGATGGATGTCGACGCAAGGACCGTAGAGGTCGACGGCAAAGAGGTCGAGCTCACGGCACGGGAGTTCGATGTACTGCTCAGGCTGCTCTCGTCGCCGAACAAGGCATTCACGCGGGCACAGCTCCTCGATGAGTTCTGGGACGACGGCGCGACATCGTCGCGATCGGTCGATGTCTATATCGTGCATCTGCGCCAGAAGCTTGGGGCAGCTGATGGCTTCGAGATCAAGACGGTCTACGGCATGGGCTACAAGGCGGTGTTGAAATGAGAGAGAAAAAGGAGGAAAGCGTCGGAGGCCAGCTCTGGTCCCGTGGCCGCTTTGCTGCCGCATTCGGATTCACGGCCCTGCTTGTTGCGTCGTCGAATCTGCTTATGCAGGCCATCCAGAAGACGGATTCGCCTCTCTGGGCAATCGCTGCCATGGAGACGGGAAACATCCTGTTCGTGAGCTTCCTGATTGTCTTCACCATTGCATATTGGCAGCGCAGGACCGTCACAGAACCGGTCCGCAGCATCCTTGCGACCGTCAGGGCTGTCGAAGGTGGAGATTTCACGTCCCGGGTGGATCGCAGCTCCTGGGAGAAGGTGGCAGGGCATCTCCATGAGTTCGATGTCCTTGCTGACGGTGTCGATGCAATGGCGAAAGAGCTCGCAGGGACGGAGAGCCTGCGCTCCGACTTCATTGCGAATGTCTCTCACGAATTCAAGAACCCGATTGCAGCGCCTTCGAGCTATGCGCAGCTCCTTGCAGAGGATGAGGTGTCGGAGGCGGACCGGAAGCTCTATGCGGACAAGATGCTCACGGTGCTCGGCAACCTCTCCGAACTTGTCGGAAACATCCTGAAGATCAATCGTCTCGAGAACCAGACGATCTATCCAGCTCCGCGCACGTTCGATCTCGGCGAGGAGCTTTGCGAGAGCTTCCTGCCCTTTGCGGATGCCTGCGAGAAGAAGGGGCTCGACGTCACAGTCGAGATGGATGACGGCGTACTCGTGCATTCAGATCCCGATATCCTCGGCATGCTCTGGTCGAACCTCTTCTCGAACGCCGTGAAGTTCACAGGAGAAGGCGGGAAGATCTCGATCGGGATGCATGAGAAGTCTGAAGGCGTGGTCACAGTCACGGTCACAGACACGGGCTGCGGCATGGACGAGGAGACGAAGCGGCGTGTCTTCGAGAAGTTCTATCAGGGAGACCCATCGCATGCAACCAAGGGCAATGGCCTCGGCATGGCACTGGCGAAGAGGGCAGCAGATGTGACGGGCGCCACGATTGGCCTCGAAAGCGAAGCGGGCCATGGGACGACGTTCACAGTCACGCTGCCTGCTGCCTCTCAGGTCTGATTGATGACTTTCTCTTCGATTGCAGGC
>JBJEHU010000005.1:0-18755 GCA_051876355.1 Atopobiaceae bacterium
TGCGCCACATTCATGAGATGGCGGATCGTGTTGCACTCAGAATGCTAATCCGCCGTCAGAATCTTTTCCATCCTCAAGTCTTCTCAAGGGGGGCTGCAATGGAAAGCACGGCCGCAGGCTGCATCGTCTGCATCATCGTCGGCGCCCTCATCCTCGCGCTGGCCCTCTGGCAGATGAAGACGGGCTCGGTGCGTCTCCTCCACAGCTACCATACGGTCCATGTCCCTGAAGAGGCACGTGCCTCCCTGGCGCGTGAATCCGGACGTCCGCTTGCCGTCAGCGGCATATCGGTCATCCTCCTGGGTCCTGCCCTTCTTCTGCCCGCACCTCTTGCAGACATCTTGGGCTTCGTCCTTGTCGCATCGCTTCTCGCATCTGTCGTGCTTGCCTGCCGTGCAATCGTGAAGTACAACGGCTCGCTCTTCGGGAGGTAAGCCTTCCGCTTTCAGGATGGAAGCACACAGCCGCTCCCTTCCGCTCCCCTCTTCCCCTCTATAATGCAGAGCCATGGAAGAGCTGATACATGACATAATCGAGCACCTGCGCGCCATTCCCGGCGAGCGCCCCCTCTCGCCAGCCGAGCTTGACCGCATCATGCGCCGGCACAGCAGGGAGCTTCCTGGAAGCAGGCGCTTCAGCAAGCGGAGCCTCCTTCCTGCCTGCCTCGCAATCGAGAAAGAGCAGCCCGATCTCTGGGCAGGCTGGCAGGTAGACAAGGCCTTGAAGGCACGCCTCCATGCAAGCCTCCAGATGAAGCCGCGGCGCACCGCATCAGGCGTCGCCACGATCACCGTAATCACAAGGCCCTGGCCCTGCTCCTCGAACTGTCTCTACTGTCCGGCTGACCTGAGGATGCCAAAAAGCTATCTCTGCCACGAGCCGGCCTGCCAGAGGGCAGAGCAGAACTTCTTCGATCCCTATCTCCAGGTAGCCCTGCGCCTCAAGGCCCTGGAGCAGATGGGCCATGCAACCGACAAGGTCGAGCTCATCGTCCTCGGCGGCACCTGGAGCGACTATCCCGCTGCCTACCAGCTCTGGTTCGTGTGCGAGCTCTTCCGTGCCCTGAACGAATGGCCAGCACCCGAAGAGGCGCTCCGGACCCGCTACCAGCGCTACCGCGACCTCGGCTATATGAACTCCGATGCAGCACTTGCGCGCTTCGTCGCACCCGAACAGGAAAAGGTCTGGGAAGGCAGGGAGACCTACAACATAGCCTGGCAGAGGCTCTATGGGAAGAAGGAGCCTGGGCTTGCCTGGATGTCTGCCACGAAAGAGGAGCTCAAGTGCGCCCAGCAGGCAAACGAGCATGCAGCGCATCGCATGGTCGGCCTTGTAATCGAGACAAGGCCTGACGCAATCACGCCGGAAGCCCTCCACTCCTTCCGCGAGCTTGGCTGCACGAAGGTGCAGATCGGCATCCAGTCCACCCGCCAGGACATCCTCGATATCAACCACCGTGCCACGACGACCGAAGAGATTGCCCGGGCGATGCTCCTGATCCGTCTCTTCGGCTTCAAGATCCATACGCACCTGATGGTGAACCTCGAAGGATCCACGCCCGATGAGGACATCGAGGATTTCAGGACCTTCGTCGAAGACGAGCGCTTCCTGCCCGACGAGATCAAGCTCTACCCCTGCGCACTTGTAGCCGGCACCGCCCTTGTGAAGGAATACGAGGAAGGCAGATGGCGGCCGTATACGGAAGAGGAGCTCCTGCACGTCCTGGTCGCAGATACGCTTGCGACCCCTCCCTACGTGCGCATCAGCCGCATGATCCGCGACATCTCGGCTGATGACATCATGGCAGGCAACAAGAAGACGAACCTGCGCCAGATGGTGGAGCAGAGAATCGTCGCTGCGGGCGAGGCAGGACTTGTGCATGACATCCGCTTCCGCGAGATTGCAGGACGCGAGGTCGACCTCTCGACACTTTCCCTGGACGATGTTACCTACGAGACTCTTGGCACCGAAGAGCACTTCCTCCAGTGGGTCACGCCCGACGGTCACATCGCAGGCTTTCTGCGCCTCTCGCTTCCGAAGTGGGACAGGCTCGAGCAAGGCATCCTCGGCATTGACCCCGCATCGCTTCCCACCGCTCCCGGCGAGGCCATGATCCGCGAGGTGCATGTCTATGGACAGGCAGCGCATCTCGGCAGGACCGATGCTGCTGCACAGCACCAAGGCCTGGGCCGTGCTCTCGTGAAGCGTGCAGAGGAGATTGCGCATGCAGCAGGATATGCATGGCTCAATGTCGTGAGCGCTGTCGGCACACGCGAATACTACCGCATGCTCGGCTTCGAGGATGCAGGGCTCTACCAGCGCATAGTCCTGCATTAGCAGTGGTTCTGGAAGACATGGCTTCTGCACTATAGGCCAGCAGAGGCTGGCCTGCTATGATGAGGACAGTAGCAAAACCTTCGGGTTTCAAGGGCGGATTCGTGTGAGCGATTCTGCCCCATTTTATGCAGAAGCATCGGCGAGGCCACAAGGCAGAAGGCACTCTCGCGCACGAGCAGAGTGACATGAATATGTCCCTGCAGCCTCTTACAGCAGCTGCAGGGACATTGCTCTTTCTACGCCAGGTCCTGGAAGTGGAACTGCTTCTTGCCGGACGCATAGTCTCCGACGATGTGGCCTTCGCCTACGAGCAGATACTTATAGGTCTCGAGGCCTTCAAGACCGACGGGACCCCGTGCGTGGAGCTTGCCCGTCGAGATGCCGACCTCAGCGCCGAAGCCATAGCGGAAGCCATCGGCAAAGCGCGTCGAGCAGTTGCGGTAGACGCCCGCAGAGTCGACCCTCTGCTGGAAATAGGCAGCCGCTTGATCGTCTGTCGCGACAATCGAGTCTGTATGGTGCGAGCCCCAACGGTTGATATGGGCAACCGCCTCCTCGACGCCGTCCACGACCTTGCAGCTCATCACATAGTCGCCGTACTCGGTCCCGTACTCGTCCTCGTCCATCGGCTCGGCTGCAGGGACATTCGAGACGTTGGAGAGGATGGCAAGGGCTTTGCCCGTTGCACGGAGGCGTGCTCCCTTCGCGGCAAGCGCGCGGGCAACTTTCGGCAGGAACACCTCGGCAATCGGTGCGTCCACGAGAAGCGTCTCTGCTGCATTGCAGACGGCCGGATACTGCGTCTTCGCATCGACGACGATCTTCGCTGCCATGTCCTGGTCGGCCGATCTGTCCACATAGACATGGCAGACGCCGGCAGAGTGGCCCATCACGGGAATCTTCGTGTGGTTCATGATGTAAGAGACGAAGGCATTGGAGCCGCGCGGAATCAGGAGGTCGACGTCTCCGTCGCACTTCAGGAGCTCGTCTATCTCCTCATGGGACTCCGCCAAGGCAAGCACGTTCTCATCCAGGCCTGCCTTCGCAAGCGCTGCCTCGACGAGCGCAAAGAGCGCCCTGTTCGTGCGCTGCGTCTCCTTGCCGCCTTTGAGGATTGCGGCATTGCCGCTCTTGATGCAGAGCGAGCCGATCTGGATCAGCGCATCGGGCCTGGCCTCGAAGATGACGCCGATGACACCGATGGGACAGCTCACGCGGCGAAGGACCAGTCCCTCGTCGAGCTCCCGGGCAAGCTGGGTGACGCCGATGGGATTGGGAAGCTCTTCAAGCGATGCAAGCTGTGCCAGAGACTCCCTGAGCTTGCCTTCGTCGTAGCGCAGGCGCTTCTTCACCGTGGCGGCAAGGCCCGCCTCGTCGGCTGCCGCCATGTCTTCCCTGTTTGCTGCAAATACCTCATCCTTGTGCGCTTCGAGCTCCTCTGCAAGCGCTGCAAGGAAGGCATTTCTCTCATCTATGGCAGAGGCGGCAAGCGCAGGCGATGCGAGCCGCAGGGCGTGGACCGTTTCACGTACCGTCATGGTTTCTTCTCCTTCAGATCAGGCTTTTGATGCGAGTCTACCAGCCCTGCATGTCCGGCGTGTTGCCATATCTGTTACTGGCATACTCATCTTTCATTTTCTGCATCCATTGCAGAACGTCTTCATATGAAAGCAGGCACCCTGCAAAGGATGCCTGCTTCCAAAGGAGGAATGAGTGCCTCAAGCGCCAGAAGGGGTGATGGGGAGCGCCTAGGCCTCGACTTTGCGGCCTCCAAGGTAGGTGGCCTCAAGGGTCATATCAGGGGCGAAGACATTGAAGTCGGCGGTACGTCCCGGAAGGATGAAGCCGCAGACCTTGTCGACATGCGCCGAGCGTGCTGCCACTTCGGTGCCCATGCGGAGCGCCTGCTCGGGAGAGACGATGCCCCAGTCGACCATGTTCTTCACGCCGAGGGCAAGCGTCAGGACGGAACCTGCAATGGAGCCCGTCGTGCCGTCCTCGTTCAGGAGATAGCAGAGGTTGTCCTTCATGATGACAGGAAGGCCGCCGCTCATGTACTCGCCCTCGGGCAGTCCGCCGCAGGCAAGGCAGTCGGTGATGAGGACCACATGCCCCCAGCCCTTGGCACGCACGAGCGCCTCGCAGGCAGCAGGAACCACATGGTGGCCGTCGCAGATGAGCTCGGCGTAGGTGTCCTTCGTGACCATGGCGGCACCGACGACGCCCGGCTCGCGGTGGTGGAGGCCGCGCATGCCGTTATAGGTGTGGACGAAGCAGGTGGCACCGGCGCGGACCGCGCGGATCGTCTCTGCATACGTTGCATCGGAGTGGCCGATAGCAGTGACGACGCCTTCGGCAGCGAGCTTCGAGATGTACTCCTCTGCCTCGTCGTACTCGGCAGCAAGAGCGCTCTTCACGATCATGTTGTCGGAGCTCTCCTGCCAGCGCTTGTAGGCGGCATACGAAGGTGGAACGAGGAACTTCGGGTTCTGGGCACCCTTGTGCTTGTAGGTGAAGAACGGGCCCTCGAGATAGATGCCCGGCATGCGTGCACCCATGAAGTCGGCATCGCGGCTCTCGCGTGCGTCGTGGATGGCTTCGCACTGCTTCGCGATGTTGTCCACGGAATCCGTGAACGTCGTCGGCAGCCAGGATGTCGTGCCGCGGCGGGCAAGCTCGAGCGATGCGGCATTCAGGCCTTCAGCATCGCAGTCGGTCGTTGCATGGCCGAAGAAGCCATGGATGTGGGTGTCGACAAGGCCCGGAGAGACGATTGCGTCGCCGAGCTCGACGATCTCGCCTGCCGGCTTCTCCTCGGAGAACCTGCCGAACTTGCCGTCCTCGACGGCGAGGTATCCCTCCCCCGTCATCTTCGACGGGAGGATGAAGTGCTGTGCATGCAGCGCGTATGCTGCCATGATGCCTCCTAACTGGATTGGTGTTCCAGAGGACTACATCTGGAACGGATGAATCGTGACGCCCTTGACGACACGGTTGACCGTGCCCGTCGGAGAAGGCGTATCGGGGGTGTTGCCGACCTTGACGGAAGTGAGGAGCGATACCGTCTGGGCAACCATTACGTACGGAAGGGCAAGGTATGCCTCAGGAAGCGGAGCGTAGGCAGAGCCGAACGTGAACGACTCGCCCTCGAACTTCGTCTCCCCTTCCTGCTGGATAGCGATCGTATGGGCAGCGATCTTGTCGCCGGCAATCTCGTTCAGGATATCGAGGTCGTACTGGCGCGTGTAGGGATCGTTGTGGACAAGGTCGAAGACAAGCGTCTTGCCGTCGACGAAGGACTTCGGTCCATGGCGATAGCCCATGGAGGAGTCGAAGGAGGTGGCGATGAGACCGTGGGTGAGCTCGAGGATCTTGAGCTGGCACTCGCGTGCCTCGCCTGCGAAGGAGCCGGAGCCGAGGTAGGTGATGCGGTCGAAGTCCGTATCGATCCACTTCTGGATCTCGGGCTCGCGGGAGATGACTTCATGTCCCATGGCAGCAATCTCTGCGACCCAGGTGCCCTTGTCCTCGCGGGATGCGGTGTCGAAGATGAGGGCCGCCATGAGCTCCATGCAGGAGTAGGAGCCGGTCATTGCGAAGCCCTGGTCATTCGCACCCGGAATGAGGAGCGTCAGGTTCTCGTTGTCGTCCTTGAACTGCTGGGCGAGGTGTCCCTCGGGCGCGCACGTGATGTTGAGGTAGAGGAGGTTGTTCACGACCTGGCCAGCGCGCTCGACAGCGGCAAGGCTCTCAGGAGAGTTGCCGGAACGGGCGAAGGAGACGAGGACCGTCGGATCTTCCGGACGCAGATAGTCGAGAGGAGCTGCGACGATATCGGTCGTGGCGATCGCATCGAAGCGGAAGGCGGAGTTGTCGCCGTGGCGGCGCAGGTACGGCGTCACCGTATCGCCGACATAGGCAGAGGTGCCAGCACCGGTGAACACGACATGCGTGCGCTCATCCGTGCCGCCGAGCACACGGGCGCGCTCCACGAATGCCTTGATGGCATCGCTGTTGTCGTCGTAGATCTTGAGCGTGCCTTCCCAGAGCTCAGGCTGCTGGCGGATCTCGCGCGTCGTAATCTCGGCACCCATCGACTTCAGGGTCTCGGTATCCTTCTCGAACATGGTTCTCTCTCCCTTTCTGAGGATGCTATCCCCGGTAGTGCGAAATCTTGTAGCGGAACTGGTCCGCACGTGCAACGCTGCGCGTATATTCGATGGCCGTATTGCGGTCGTTGTACGTCGTGCGATAGAGCCTGAGCACTGCTGCGTTCTCTGGAATCTGGAGCAGCTCGGCCTCCTCGGGACGGCAGATGCTTGCGCAGAACTCCTCTTCGGCCACGCGGATCGTCTGGTGGTACGTCTTCTCCATGAGATCGTAGAGAGGCGTCGTGGAGAGCTCTTCCTGGGTAAGCCCCACGAACTCGTTCGCAGGGAGATACGTCGTCTCGACCATCATCGGCACGTCGTTTGCCCATCTCAGGCGCTTCATGCGGATGACTAGCTCTCCGATGCGCACATCGAGGAAGGAGGCGACATGCTTCGGCGCTCCCCTGAGCTCGAAGTCGAGGATGGTCGTCTTGGGGACCCTCCCCATCTTGCGCATCTGTTCGGTGAAGCTATAGGTGCCCATGAGGTTGGTGGCCTCACGTGAAGTGTCAGCTACAAAGGTGCCCTTGCCATGCTTTCTGACCACATACCCCTGGGTCTCAAGCTCTGCCAGGGCAAGGCGTACCGTCGTGCGTGAGAGACCATAGGTCTCGCAGAGCTCGCGCTCTGAGGGGAGCACGTCCCCCGGTGACATCTCGTTCTCGATCTTGCTCTGGAGCAGGTCGACGAGCTGGTCGTAAAGTGGCTGCCTTTTTGCTGCGCGGCCCATGTTCCCTCCCCAGGTAATGAAAAGCGCGGATACGCTTCAGTGCGTACCCGCGCTTTCGTGCAGTAACGTGCCCTCGGGCGTACATCTTGCGAGCTTCACGGGAAAAGCTCAGAAGACCGCCCGAGCCTGCCGGGGGATTGCCCCCGGCCTGCCAGATCCTAGCCCCAGATGCTCGGGAACAGGCCGAAGGGGCCAGCACCGACGATGCCGATGAGGAGGACGAGGCAGATGGCCTTGATCGGGGTGAAGTTCTTCTTGGAGAAGAGGTAGTAGAGAAGCATGACGAGAGCAAGAGGAACAAGCTTCGGGCAGATGCTGTCGAGGATGCTTGCGATATCGATGGTGACAGGAGACGTGACGGTGTCCATGTACGTGACTTCGCTCATGCCGTTGCCGAGGTCGGTAGCGCCAGCGGTGACCTTGTTGCCGTCAGCATCGGTCGTGGTGAGGGCAGTCTTGCCGTCAGCGGCATACATGCCGGAGAGCGTGGTGCCGTCGTCAGCGGAGGAGATGATAGCGAAGGAGTCGACATCCTCGGTCGGGACGACAGCCGTCTTTGCGACATAGGCCTGCGTCGTGCCGTTGGGGATGACAGCCTTGATCTGGGTGCCGCCCATGGTGACGGTCAGGCAGCCGACGATGAAGACGCCGAGGATGGAGGCAGCGCGGGTGAAGGCCTGCATGTGGTCCATGAGGGAATCAAGCGCCGTCATGCCCATCTTGTAGGACCAGTTCATGAGGCCGAAGCGCAGGGCGAACTGGACAGCGTTGAAGATGATGAGGAACAGGATCGGGCCGAACACGTTGCCAGCGATGGCCATGTTCGAGCAGATGCCTGCGGTGATCGGCACGAGCGTCATCCAGAAGAGAGCGTCGCCGATGCCGCCGAGCGGGCCCATGAGGGAGACGCGGACAGCACGAATGGTCGGGATGTCGACCTTCTTCTGCTCCATGGACAGGATGATGCCCATTGCGAAGGTGACGAGGAACGGGTGGATGTTGAAGAACTCCATGTTGTGCGTCATGGACAGGGCAAGGTCTTCCTTGTTGTCCGCATGGATCTTCTCGAGGCCCGGGAGGATGGAGTAGAGCCAGCCAGCTGACTGCATGCGTTCGTAGTTGAACGATGCCTGCAGGAAGCAGGAGCGCCATGCCATCTTGTTGAGGGTCTTCTGGTCGAGATCGGGAGCCGGCGTGAGGTTCTGATAGTGCGTAGCGCCCTCAAAGCGGTTGATCTTTGCCTGCTCATTAGATGCCATCTTCCTCACCTCCGTCGAGTTCTGCTGCAGGAGCTGCGCCCTTGAGCTCAGTCTGCTGCTGATAGTCCCAGTAAGCGATGCCGAAGCCGATGAGAGCAAGGATCAGCAGGCCCGGGGTTGCAAGTGCCTTGATGTTGGAAACGATGATTGCGAAGCCAAAGCCCATGAAGTAGAAGCCCCACATATCCTTGTTCATCATGAACTTGAGGAGCACGGCGAAGCCGACGAAGCGCATCATGCCGCCGGCTGCAGAGAGGCCAGCCGTGAGCCAGGTCGGGATTGCTGCGACGACAGCGTTGCCGACGGTGGCACCGCCGATGAAGAAGAGCGTGACGACGACACCGAAGATGAGGCCAAGCAGGCACATAGAGAGGTAGTTGATCCTCTCGATGCCCTTCGGGTTGGCATCAGCGGCATACTGGTCGCACTTGGACATGAGCGGGGACATGAGGGTGAAGATAAGGGTGACGCCATACTGTCCCAGAAGGGAGAACGGGATTGCGGTCGCAACCGCCACGTTAGGCTCGAGATTCAGCGAGATTGCCAGAATCGCTGCCATGATGCCGCCAACAACTGCATTGGGCGGCTGAGCACCGCCAATCGGCATGTTGCCGATTGTCATGAGCTGATACGTGCCACCAACGATAAGGCCGGTCTGCACGTCGCCAAGGATGATGCCGATCACCAGGCCGGTGACGAGCGGCTGATACAGAGACTCCAGGAAGCTGAACTGGTCGATAGCCGCGATGAACGTGACCACGAAGACCAGGAAGACCTGCAATGCTGAGTACTCCATCCTTGTTCCTCCTTTCAAGAGTAACGCTGACCAAAACGTACGCTATCGCCAGCGCCCTTCCCCCAAAGGGCGACTCACGATCGAAATAGGTTGTCTGCGCAGCTGCGCAGGAATGGAGTGGTCTACTCGAAGAGCTTCTCGACGTTCTCCTTCGGCGTGGACGGCACGCGCTGGATGAAGAGCTCGACGCCGGCAGCCTGGAGATCCCTGAAGGCCTGGACATCTGCGTCGTTCACGGCGACAGAGGTTGCAACTTGGCGCTTGCCCTCGCTCATGTGCATGTTGCCGATGTTGAGCTTCTTGATAGGCACGCCGCCCTTCACGAGACGGAGCGCATCCTCAGGGTTCTCGACGATCAGGAAGATGTGCTGGCGCGGAGCAGCCTTGTGGATGACATCGATGGTCTTCTGGATGGAGAAATAGCGCGTGGCCACTCCCTGGGGCGCTGCCATGTTCATGAGCTTCTGGCGCATCGTGTTTGCAGCGACGTCGTCATTCGCGACGAGCAGCAGGTTCGCGCCGATAGTGGAGGTCCACTGGGTAGCGACCTGTCCATGGATCAGGCGGTTGTCGATACGCGTGAGGACAATGTTTGGTTCAGCCATGTTTGATCCCTTCTCCTTCTGTTGCGCAAGCGGCACCAACGATCTTTGAGCTGGCCTACAGGCCTTCGCCGTCGTCTTCTGCATCCGGCTCGTCGACATCGAGCGTGGGATGGATGACGCCGGTCTTGCCTGCCTCCAGCGCCGTAGCAAGAAGCTCGTCGACCGTCGAGGCTTCCGTACGTTCCGCGACGACTTCGAGCAGCATTGGAAGGTTCACGCCCGCGACGACCTCCACATTCGCGCCCATATCGGCAGAGAGGATCATCGTCTGGTTGAACGGCGTTCCTCCGAGCAGGTCGCAGAACGCGATTGCGCCATTCCCATCGGCGCAGGCACGCTCGAGCGCCTCCGTGAGCTTGCCGGGGAACTCGCTCTCTTCCCCCTCATGGAACGGAACGACCTCGAAGTGATCCTGCGGTCCTGCAATCATCTCGAGAGCGCTCGCAACGCCTGTCGCGAAATCGCCGTGTCCGGTAAGCACGAATCCGACCATCGTCTGCTTCTCCTCTGCATTCGGCTCTGCTTGCTGGAACCCAGCCTAGAGTCCGTCTGTAACGTTCACGCATCCTGAATGTTTCGGAAAGCATTCGAGTCTGCAACTTGTTGTAACCACGTACCACGACTTGTACTTTATCTGACTCCTCGCCGACCGTGGCCGACTTTGCAAAAATCTTGTCCTAATAGCCGTCTGCGCCAAAATTCATACCGCTCGCGCCATGTTTCCCCAGTTAATGGTCACTTTTTGAAAATACCACCCATAAATCTTGTGCTACTTGGTCCCATTTATTGGTATCTTCTAACTCAGCGCATGCCTGACAGTAACTGAAATCGCTTTCAGTACCTTTCAGCAACTGGTATCTATCAATAGTGCCTTAACGAGGAGCTGTACATGATTGCCTGCGTCACCCTCAATGCGTCGATCGACAAGGCCTACCGCCTTGGCCACGAGATAGAGCTGGGACATGTCTCGCGTGTGGCCGAGGTCCTCGACTCGGCAGGAGGCAAGGGGCTGAACGCTGCCCGCGCCGTTGCCGCGTCAGGCGAGGAGGTCCTGGCGACAGGATTCGTCGGCGGCAACAATGGCCGCTATCTTCTCGATCTCCTGGCGAAGGACGGGATTCCCGAAGACTTCGTGCAGGTAGAGAACGAGACGCGCTGCTGCGTGAACCTGCTCGAGCCCTCCGGCCGTTCGACCGAGTTCAACGAGCCGGGACGTCCTGTCACGGCGAAGGAATTCGAGACGCTCCGCCAGAAGCTCGCAGATATTGCCGAGAAGGCAGACGTCGTGACCTTGAATGGCAGCCTTCCCCAGGGCCTTCCTCGGGATGCCTATGCCATCCTTATCAATGACATCCACGAGACCGGCACGCCTGCAATCCTCGACACGTCGGGCGCCTCCCTCATGGCCGGCATCGAGGCAGCACCCGACATGGTGAAGCCGAACACGGACGAGATCGCCCAGATCCTGGGCCACGAAGTCAGCTCTATCGATGAGGCTGCCAAGGCAGCCCAGGAGCTCCATGAGAAGAAGGGCATCACCTACGTCGTCGTCTCTCTGGGCGGCGATGGCTCGGTCATGGCATGCGCAGATGGCGTGTTCCGGGGACGCGCCCCGAAAATCGAGGTCGTGAATCCGGTCGGTGCCGGAGATACGCTCGTCGGCTGCTTTGCCGTCGCGCTGGCAAGGAAGCTCCCTGCTCCCGAGTGCCTCCGCTTTGCGATGTCCCGTGCCACGGCGAACTGCCTCTCGCCTTCGACGGGCCGCTTCGACCCGAAGGTTGCCTCCTCCTTGATGGAGAGGACAACTGTGGAGCCTCTGTCCTAGACCTATCCAGGGCCATGCGCCCTCTCTACCATCTAAGCTGCAAACCGTTTGCATCCAGAAAGGATGCAGGAAGGAGTTTGAAATGCTCGTCACCACCAAGCAGATGCTTCTGGACGCGCAGGAAGGCCACTACGCTGTAGGTGCCTTCAACGTGGAGAACCTCGAGTTCGTTATGGCTGTCATCCGTGCAGCCGAGGAGAGGCGCTCCCCTGTCATCATGCAGACGACGCCGGGCACGATCAAGTACGCAAGCCTCGACTACTTCGCCGCGCTCGTGAAGTGCGCCGCTGACGCCGCAAGCGTGCCGGTAGCCCTCCACCTCGACCACGGCGACGGCTTCGACCGCTGCATGCAGGCCCTGCGCGCCGGCTACACTTCCGTCATGATTGACGGCTCCCATGTCCCGTTCGAGGACAACATGGCCCTCACCGAGTCCGTCACGAAGGTCGCCAACGCAATGGGCGTGCCTGTCGAGGCAGAGCTCGGCAAGGTCGGCGGCAAGGAGGACGACGGCCCTGCCGTCAAGGGCGAGAACCCGTTCACCGATCCTGACGAGGCCCAAGAGTTCGTCGAGCGCACGAAGTGCTCTTCCCTCGCTGTCGGCGTCGGCACGGCACACGGCGTCTACAAGGGCACCCCGCACATCGAGCAGGAGATCCTGAAGGAGATCCGCTCGAAGGTCGAGGTCCCGCTGGTCCTCCACGGCACGTCCGGCGTGCCTGACGACCAGGTCGCAGAGGCCATCCGCAACGGCATCTGCAAGGTCAACTACGCAACCGAGCTCCGCCAGGCCTTCACCCGCGGCTTCATGGGCTACATGGCAGAGCACCCGGAGAACTTCGACCCGAAGAAACCGTCCGGCCCCGGCATGGACGAGATCGTCGCCGTCGTGTCCTCCCACATGGACAACCTCGGCTCTTCCCACAAGGCATAAGAGCCCATATCCAGCGCTTTCCCGAAGGCGGTGCCCACAGACGCGGACGCCGCCTTTTCCGTGCACATTTGCGTTCTTTTGGCGGACACACCGAACCGCCACACACCCGCATCCGAATACACCTAGTGTGGTATCGATTCCGCGCACATATGCCCGCACCAAGCGCTCGGCATTCGTCCAGGTGTGCGCCCATACCATGGAGTGTGCATGACTTCCGCATCGAACAACAAGAGGACGTCCAAGAAGGGCGCCCCATCCCCCGCTTTTGCCGCACTCGGCCTCAATGATCAGATTCTCGCTGCCGTCTCCGACCTCGGCTACACCGAACCGAGCCCCGTCCAGGCAGCCGCCATCCCTGAAGTGCTCGCCGGCCACGATGTCGTGGCAGCAGCCCAGACCGGCACCGGCAAGACCTGTGCTTTCCTCCTTCCCGCCATGCAGCTTCTGGGACATGCCCAGCGCGGACATGGCCCCCTGATGCTCGTCCTCACGCCGACGCGCGAGCTCGCCCAGCAGATCGAGACCGCAGCATCCCAGATTGCAAAGAGGACCCATCACATCTGCGCGTCTGTCGTGGGCGGCGTGTCCTATGAGCCACAGAAGCGCGCCCTTGCCGCCGGCACCGATATCCTCATCGCCACGCCCGGACGCCTCATGGACCTCATGAAGCAGGATGCGTGCCACCTCGGCGAGGTCCAGATGCTCGTCCTCGACGAGGCTGACCGCATGCTCGATATGGGCTTCCTCCCGGATGTGAAGACGATCGTCGCCGACATGCCGGAAGAGCGCCAGACGCTTCTCTTCAGCGCGACGCTCGACGAGTCCGTCCTCTCCCACACGAGCACGCTTGTGCACGATCCAGTCTCCATCGAGATTGCCCACAAGGGCACGGCCGCAAAGACGGTCGAGCAGTATGCCCTCGCTGTGAGCCATGAGGCAAAGACGCAGGTCCTCATCGATATCCTGAAGAAGCGCGGCCAGGAGCGCGTCATCGTCTTCTGCAACGGCAAGCACCGCGCCGACACGCTCTGCAAGAAGCTCAGGAAGGCCGGCATCTCCTGCCTTCCGATCCACGGCGACCGCAGCCAGAACCAGCGCCAGCGCGCGCTTTCACACTTCGCTGACGGGATGGTCGATGTGCTCGTCGCCACGGACGTCCTTGCCCGCGGCATCGACGTCTCCGATGTCTCCTACGTGATCAACTTCGATGTCCCCCACGACGATATCGAGAACTACATCCACCGCATCGGCCGCACGGGACGTGCCGGCGAAGAGGGCTGGGCACTCTCCCTCGTCGAGCCGGACGACTACCTGTACCTGCGCGATGCCGAGCAGCTGATGGATGCTGTCATCCCCGACTACCCCGACACGGATGGCCTCGACCTCGGCGAGAACCCGGGCTTCCTCGATCCTGAGCGCGACCCGCAGGAAAAGCTCATGCCGAAGAAGATCCGCCGCCGTCTCGAGCGCCAGCATGCCCAGGCACGCCGTGCCGAGTCGAAGCGCGCGCAGTCCGAGCGCTGCGAGGACGAAGAGGCAGCACTCGCCGAAAGCACGGGAGACGCCCCTGAGCACGAGGCCAAGCATGTTGCCGCCAGGAAGCCGAAGAAGGCAGAGCATGCGGCAAAGCCGGCCCATGCCCGCCACGAGCGCGCAAAGGGCCCCTCTTCTGACGAGCGCCGTTCCAAGAGCCAGCGCACAGAGCAGAAGAAGGACCAGAAGCGCGACCAGAAGACCCGCGAACGCCGTCCGAAGAACGCGAACGCCTCTGCCAAGCGCCAGAAGCCGCGCCAGAAGAAGCGCACCGACGAGGACAGGGCCTACGATGGCTCGCCGAAGTCCTTCGGCATGCGCAAGCTCGGCAAGCGTGGCCTCGATGCCGCCAAGCCGAAGAAGAAGCATACCCGCCACCCCGGCGACCATGGCGGAGCACGTGCGAAGGCAAAGGCCAAGCAGCACGCCTAGGCAAGAAAGCATGCATCCATAGCAGGAGCGCCGCATCCATCCGGGTGCGGCGCTCCTCTTCTTATGTGCCGGATCGCTACTCTGTGACTGCTACCTGGCGGTACTTGATGCCGCAGGAATCGAGCACGCGGCAGCTGATCTGGTTGTCGATCGTGCCTTCATACTTGTTGTCGAGGTAGACGACCTCGCCGATGCCTGCCTGTGCCAGGAGCTTTGCGCACTCGTGGCAGGGAAAGAGCGTGACGTAGACCGTGGCGCCCTGCATGTCCTTGAGGCTGCCCCGGAAGTTCAGAATCGCGTTTGCCTCGGCGTGCACGACATAGCTGTGCTTGTCGTTCAGGGGATCGTCGGAAGAGCCCCACGGGAAATCGTCGTCGTTGATGGCAGAGGGGGTGCCATTGTAGCCGACGCTCAGGATGCGGTGGTTCGTGTCGGCAATGCAGGCACCGACCTGGGTATTCGGGTCCTTGCTGCGGAGCTTTGCCGCGATTGCGACCCTCATGAAGAACTCGTCCCAGGAGATGACATCCCTGCGCTTGTCTGGCATGGCCGGCCCCTCTCTCACGCCTGCTTTTCCTATAGGGGAAACTGTGGCGCTTGAGACCTGTTTTCGCAAGGGATAGAGGGACACTTCCACAAAACGATGCTCCAAGATGCTCTTTTGCAATGCTTTTGTAAATGCTACTAATTTTGTAGGAATTAGTGACTGAACGGAGTCCTGAGGGGTAAGGTAGAGGTCGTACAGGAAAGGTTCCCCTGCAGGACGCCATGAGTCCTCCCCATGGAATGAAGATTGTTAGTATTGTCAAACTTATCTGCCCAGCTCCTTCCCCATCAGCTAGGGTAGAGGAAACAGTTTCCCGTTTCTAACTTAACGGGATGCAGAAGAAAGGATGGTCCGCTATGAGCAAGATTGCCAGCGTCTACGGTCGCGAGGTCCTCGACTCCCGCGCCAACCCGACCGTCGAGGTCGAAGTCACCCTCGAGGACGGCTCCTTCGGCCGTGCCATCGTCCCGTCCGGCGCCTCCACCGGCGAGTTCGAGGCTGTCGAGCTCCGCGACGGCGACAAGGACCGCTACCAGGGCAAGGGCGTCCAGAAGGCTGTCGGCCATGTGAACAACGAGATCGCGAAGCTCCTCGTCGGCCGCGAGGCCACAGACCAGCGCGGTGCCGACTTCGCGATGATCGAGGCTGACGGCACCCCGAACAAGGGCAACTTCGGCGCCAATGCAATCCTCGGCGCTTCCCTTGCCATCGCCCGTGCAGCAGCTGTCTCCGCACACGAGCCGCTCTACGCCTATCTCGGCGGCGCCAACGCACATACTCTGCCGGTGCCGATGATGAACGTACTCAACGGCGGCGTGCACGCCGACAACAATGTCGACTTCCAGGAGTTCATGATCATGCCGGTCGGCGCCCCCGACTTCAAGACGGCGCTGCGCTGGTCGAGCCAGGTCTACCACACGCTCAAGGACGTCCTGAAGTCCTCCGGCCTCTCTACAGGCGTCGGCGACGAGGGCGGCTTCGCTCCTGACCTCAAGACGAATGCCGAGCCCTTCGAGTACCTGATGCAGGCTGTCGAGAAGGCAGGCTTCAAGCCGGGCCAGGACTTCATGTTCGCAATGGACCCTGCCACCTCCGAGCTCTACAACAAGGAGACCGGCCTCTACGAGCTCAAGGGCGAGGGCAGAACGCTCTCCTCTGATGAAATGGTCGACTACTGGGAGAAGCTCGTTGCCACCTACCCAATCATCTCCATCGAGGACGGCCTTGCTGAGGAGGACTGGGACGGCTGGAAGAAGCTGACCGAGCGCCTCGGCAAGAAGGTCCAGCTCGTCGGCGACGACCTCTTCGTCACGAACACGAAGCGCCTCAAGAAGGGCATCGAGCTCGGCGCTGCCAACGCTATCCTCATCAAGGTGAACCAGATCGGTTCGCTCACCGAGACCCTCGAGGCCATCGAGATGGCAAAGAAGGCAGGATACGCTGCCGTCGTCTCCCACCGCTCCGGCGAGACCGAGGATACGACGATTGCAGACCTCGCCGTCGCCACGAACGCAGGCCAGATCAAGACGGGAGCGCCGGCGCGCACCGACCGTGTCGCGAAGTACAACCAGCTTCTCCGCATCGAGGACAGGCTCGGCTCTTCCGCAGAGTTCCTCGGCAGGAGCGCCTTCTACAACATCGCCTAGTCGCAAACAGCTGAAAGATGCTGCCAGAGGGCCGGTGCGCGGACACCGGCCCTTGTCTTGTGCAGGCGTCGCAGCAGCTGCCTGTTCCTGCTGCCTAGATGTCCCAGAGCCTCTCCACCGCTTCTGCAATCCCGTCATGGTCGTTGTCGGCCACGATGAGATCGGCGATGTCCTTCACTTCAGGGATAGCGTTGCCCATTGCGATGGCACATCCTGCCACACGGAGCGCTTCGAGGTCGTTTCCCCCATCGCCTGCGACTGCCATATCCGAAAGCGGGATGCCGAGCTCGCGGGAAAGGGCCTTCAGGCCCTCTGCCTTGCTGATGCCTTCCGGCGAGCATTCGAGCGAGGTCTCCTCCGCATCTGCAAGGCAGAGATCCAGCCCTTCTATCCGCTTCCTCGTGCGGGCACGCGAAGCCACGTCCCTATGGTAGACAAGCACCTTCGTGATATTCGCAGGATGGGCCTCGATATAGGAGACGAGATCATCCTCGAAATGGTAGATGCTAAGGTACATGCTCTGATAGATGCCCATATGGAAGACATCCATGTGGGCCGCATCCTCTTCGCGGCAGAGGCAGACATCCGGATAGAACACCACGGCCATAGCGTGCTCTGCCTTCGCAGCCTCCACGATCTGCGTGGCAGCAGAAGCATCGATTGCATGTGCATCGAGGATCTTTCCGCACCCGAAGTCATAGGTCAGGGCTCCCGACGCCAGGACGCCGTAGCGGATGGGGCCGGCGGCGCCCCCGAGGGACCAGCGTGCCTCGAGCGCATTCCTTCCCGTGCAGAGCGCCAGAGCCACGCCTCTGTCTGCCAGACGGCGAAGCGCCGCCCAGGTCATATCCGACACGGTCTTCTCCGATGTCAGGAGCGTCCCATCCATATCGAGCGCAAGCAGACGAAGTTCCACGGATTCCCCTTCCAGACGGTTCCAGAAGCATCGTAGCAGTCTCTGCTGCAGAAGGCTGCCAGCACTGCGACAGGATGCGGAAGCATGGCATTTGGGTGCAGCTTCCTCCATTCGGCCGCATGCGCGCACGCAGCCGCCATTTGCGGGTACAACCACAAGTGCTGTGCAGGTTCCAAGAGAGAGGTTTGACCATGGCACTGAACGAGAAGGTTGCAGACATCCTGGACAAGCAGATCAACAAGGAGCTCTACTCCGCCTATCTGTATCTGACCTTTGCTGACTACTACGAGGGCAGGAACCTCAAGGGCTATGCAAACTGGTACATGATCCAGGTCCAGGAGGAGGTTGCCCACGCAAAGATCCTGCGCCGCTACCTTCTGGACAACGACGCGAAGGTCACGCTCGAGGCTATCGACAAGCCGACGAACGAGTATGCGAATGACCTCGAGCCGATGGAGGCAGGCCTCAAGCACGAGGAGTACATCACGTCCTGCATCAACGAGTGCTATGCCGCAGCCTATGAGATCCACGACTTCAGGACCATGCAGATGCTCGACTGGTTCGTGAAGGAGCAGGGCGAGGAGGAGACGAACGCCCGCGACATGATCAGCGACTACAAGCTCTTTGCCGGCACGCCGCAGGGCCTCTACAACCTCGACCAGAAGTATCTGGCCCGCACGTTCGTGGCACCGACGATGCCGATGTAGGAAAGATTGAAAGACCTGGCTTTGAGGGAGGGCCCCATGGGTCCTCCCTTTTTTCAGGGCAAGAGGCCTACTTCCCGCTTCCTTCCGGCTCCTCGAAGAGAAGGTCGAGCCGCGACTTCCCTTCTCCCGATGCCTGCAAGAGCGTCCCGCCATAGCGCCTCACCAGCACCTCGATGGCCTCATCAGAAAATGCAGCCCTTCCCCAGAGCTCCACATGCACCGAGACGGTTCCCATGGCCCTGCGGCACACAACCGATATCGAACGGCGCTTCGCGTCCCCGACAGCAGTCGAGGCTGCTATCGCCTCATCGAGCACGGCCCCCATGAGGGCATAGAG
>JBJEHU010000006.1:0-159913 GCA_051876355.1 Atopobiaceae bacterium
AGACGGCCAACGAGGTCTATCGGGAGATGTTGCACTCAGCTTGACAATCCGCCAACTGAATATTCCCATCGATCAGAGTCGTCTGGAAATAGCCGTCTGAGCTGCCGGAATGCCGAAATGCTGGCTGGGGGGGGAGTCACGTATCCGACGGCATATCGGACAATGGGAATCAAACTTATTGCCCTTGTCCAATAATGTCCAATAACTTGTCCAACACTGTCCGATAACTGACATGCTGCGATGAGGGATGCATCCCGAAGCATGCTTGGGACAGAAGAATGGCAAGCATCTCAAGGACTGCAACTCTCGATGGGCTCTATGGGACCTTGAAGCAACATCCCAGAGCGCCTGCCTGCCCCAACCTCATCGTGGTATCGTAAGAAGTCCATGCCGGACAGTGCCGGCATGAGGGAAAGCCAGTCTCGGACGAGGCGCGCGCTCAATACACGAGTGCCAACGCGGTCGGACGGGACACGTCGGAAGGTACGTTGCTGTGAAAGAGATGCCGAAGACCTACGATCCCCAAGAGCATGAGCCTCAGCTCATCCAGCAGTGGATGGATGCAGGCTGCTACCAGAGAAGCAAGGGCGTAGGCGACTGCACCGTCGTTATCCCGCCTCCCAATGTGACGGGAATCCTGCACATGGGACACGCAATGGACGACTCCATCCAGGATACGTTCATTCGCTACAACCGCATGAGGGGCCGCTCCACGAGGTGGATTCTGGGCACGGACCATGCAGGTATCGCAACCCAGACCAAGGTGGACAAGAAGCTCAAGAGCGAGGGCAAGAACCGTCTCCAGATGGGCCGCGAGAAGTTCATCGAGGCCTGCTGGGACTGGACGCATGAGTACGGCGGAACCATCGTCAGCCAGATCAAGCGCATGGGCTGCTCCATCGACTTCTCCGACGAGAAGTTCACTATGAGCCCCGAGTTCTCCCGTGCCGTGCGCAAGGTCTTCTGCGACTGGTACCATGACGGCCTCATCTATCGCGGCAAGCGCATCGTGAACTGGTGCCCCTCCTGCCGTACCGCCATCTCCGACGACGAGGCAGAGTACAAGGACGAGAAGGGCCATCTGTGGTATCTTCGCTATCCGCTGACCGAGCCTGTCGACGGCATCGAGTACATCACGGTCGCCACGACCCGTCCTGAGACGATGCTCGGCGATACGGGCGTCGCTGTGTCTCCGCAGGATCCCGAGAAGCAGAAGCTTGTTGGCAAGACCGTCATGCTTCCTATCGTGAACCGCGAGATTCCGATCTTCTCCGACTGGCATGTCGATGCAAACTACGGCACGGGCTTCGTGAAGGTCACGCCTGCCCACGACCCGAACGACTATGCAATGGGCCAGACGCACAACCTGCCGCAGATCAATATCTTCGACGAGACGGCACATGTCGTGGACGGCTACGGCGAGTTCTCCGGCATGGACCGCGATGAGGCCCGTACCGCTATCGTCAACTGGTTCGACGAGCATGGCCTGCTCGACCACATCGAGGAGCTCAATCACTCTGTTATGCACTGCTATCGCTGCGGCACGGCACTCGAGCCTTGGCTGTCCGAGCAGTGGTTTGTGGCTGTGGACAAGCTGAAAGGACGTGCTGCCCAGGTCGTGCGTGACGGCGAGGTGGAGTTCCACCCCGCCCGCTGGACGCAGACCTACCTCACCTGGATGGACAACCTCAAGGATTGGTGCATCTCGCGCCAGCTCTGGTGGGGCCACAGGATCCCTGTCTTCCACTGCGATGACTGCGGCTGGGAAGATGCCCTCATGGAGGACCCCGAGGTCTGCCCGAAGTGCGGAAGCAAGCACATCCATCAGGACGAGGATGTCCTCGATACCTGGTTCTCCTCTCAGCTCTGGACATTTGCAACGCAGGGCTGGCCTGACCATCCGGAGGAGATGGAGGGACATCACCCGACGAAGGTCCTCGTGACGGCCCGCGACATCATCGCCCTCTGGGTCGCCCGCATGATCATGAGCTCGCTCTACTTCACGAACGAGGTCCCGTTCCACGACGTGTACATCTACGCCACGATCCTTGCGAAGGACGGCAGCCGCATGTCCAAGTCCAAGGGCAACGGCGTGGACCCGATGGACCTCATCGCAAAGTACGGCGCAGACGCAATGCGCTTCAACCTCCTGACGCTCATCACGACGAACCAGGACGTCAAGTTCGATGCGAACATCGACAAGAAGACGAAGAAGCTTATTGACTCGCCGCGTACCGAGCAGGCACGCTCCTTCGTCACGAAGATCTGGAATGCTTCCCGCTTCGTGCAGATGAACCTCGACGGCTACACGCCGGGTGCACCGAAGGCCGAGACGGCCGAAGATGCCTGGATGCTTTCCCGCCTTGCCAAGGAGGTTGCAGAGGCTACCGAGCAGCTCGAGACCTACAACTTCGGCGACTATGCGAGGAACCTCCAGAGCTTCTTCTGGGGCGAGGTCTGCGACTGGTACATCGAGCTCTGCAAGGGCCGCCTGCTCGACGGCACGCCTGAGGAGAAGCTGCAGGTCCAGCGCAACCTCGTGTATGTCCTCGATGTCTCGATGAGGCTCCTGCACCCGGTCATGCCGTTCGTGACCGAGAGCGTCTGGGATGCCCTGCCGGCATCTGGCCTCGACGACCATAGCGCCGAGTTCCTGATGGTTGCCAAGTGGCCTGAGCCGGACGAGCTTGCCCAGTTCGTGAACGAGCGTGCAGAGCATGACTTCGATCTCGCAAAGCGCGTCATCTCCGTCGTGCGCTCCACCCGTGCGCGCTATCGCCTGTCCCCGAAGGCAGAGCTCGACGTGGCCGTAAAGTCCACGCCGGAAGATGCTGCCGTGCTCGAGTCCCAGCGTGACTTCATTACGAGCGTCGGCCGTGTCGACCAGCTTGCCCTCGGTGCAGAGCAGACAAAGCCTGCCGGCTCTGTCTCCGTGGCTGATGGCTCGCTCGAGATCTTCGTCGCCCTCGGCGGCCTGGTGGATCTCGATGCCGAAGCAAAGCGCCTCAAGAAGGAGCTTGCCAAGGCAGAGAAGGATCTTGCTTCCGTCGAGCGCACGCTTGGCAATGCAGGATTTGTTGCCAAGGCAGCGCCTGAGGTCATCGAGAAGAAGCAGTCCCAGAAGGCAGAACTTACCGCTACCGTGGAGCAGCTCAAGGCCCAGATTGCTGACTTCGAGTAGCAGCTGGAACATAGTGCCAGATCGGGAAGGCCGCGCCAAAAGGTGCGGCCTTCCTTTTTATGCCGATGGCTCCGTGCATGATGAATGCAGTGTCGCGCGAATGAAAGAGGGCGGAGAAGCAGGCTGGCTCGGACTGTGTTGTCTGGATCAGAACTTGAATCGTGCACCTACTGAGGAGCTGGATTGCGCAGCCATTGCGGCAGTCCCATCTCAGCTGTTAGATGGCGATTCTTGATACCATCGTCCTGCATCAGCGATGTCCGGATGCGGGCGGCGCTCTGAGAGATCGGAGGGACGCCTATGGACACTGTCCTTGAAATCCTACAAGCAATCGCGCTCTTTGCGGGAATCCTTGCGGGAATCCTTAAAACCGCTCTCGAAGTTCTGGGGGAGGTGGAAAGGATCAGAAGGGAACATAAAGCATCTAAGGATGACGCACGCAGATAAGTGAAGCCCGGGGGCAACCGGGCTTCGCGAGTCGTTCACCGGCGCCGCCCGCCTCTTAAGGCCACCGGGCACCGCTGGTGCACCCTTATTGTACCCACCGACGGATTCTGTCAGCAATGGCTGCTTCAGATTTTCAGGATTATCGACGTCTCGATGGCTGCATGAGGTGCACAGCTCGCTCCTGTCTGATGCGGGCGCGAGCTCCTGCTCTGGCCTCAGGCCATGGTCCCTCTGCATGGGAGATATCTGCTTGGAGCATCTGGCGTGCTCTTCCTGGCGCTGTCTGCCGCTCGTTCGGATTATTTCCTCGTTCGCTAGCTCCTTGGAAACGTTCATGTTTCGGCCCCTCGTGCATGCATGCTCCGAATGGTAAGGTACCGCCATCTTCAGGAGAGGGAGATAGCATGCACAAGGAATTCCTTATGGGCAACGAGGCTCTGGCCTTGGGTGCCCTTGCAGCAGGCGTGGATGTGGTGGCGGGATATCCCGGCACGCCTTCTACCGAGGTCATCGAGACCATCGTGAAGCGGCGTCCCGACCATGTCTACGTCGAGTGGTCGGTGAACGAGAAGGCTGCCATGGAGGTAGGAGCGGGCGCTGCCTATGCGGGAGCGCGCGTGCTTGTCACGATGAAGCAGGTCGGCCTCAATGTGGCATCGGATCCGCTCATGAGCCTCGAGTATGTCGGCGTCAAGGGCGGCATGGTCGTGATGGTCGCAGACGACCCTGGCCCCATCTCGAGCCAGACCGAGCAGGACACGAGGACATTTGCCCGCTTCTCGAAGCTTCCGGTCTTCGATCCGACGTCGGTGCCTGAAGCCTATGCAATGATGGCAGATGCCTTCGCGCTCTCCGAGCGCATCAAGAGCCCGGTCTTCGTCCGTGCGACGACCCGCATCGACCATGGCTACGACGTTGTCGAGGTTGCAGACGAGACAGAGTATGCGACGCACGAAATCGAAGGATGGGTGCGCGACCCGAAGCGCTGGGTCATCTTCCCGGCCCTCTCGGTGAGAAGCCATGCTGCCATCGAGAAGAGGAACGCCGAGCTCAAAGGCGAGCTCTCTTCCTACCCCGGCAATGAGATTGTCGAGCCGAAGGCAGGACCGGTCCGTCTCGGCATCGCCTCTCATGGCATCAACTGGCAGTATGTCCGCGAGAATGTGGATGAGGGCATGCCGGTGCGCCTTCTCAAGGTGGCAACGCCTCATCCCTTCCCGGAGAAGCTGACCCTTCAGTTCCTCGAAGGGCTCGATGAGGTACTCTGCGTCGAGGAGCTCGATCCTGTCATCGAGCGCGAGCTTCTGGAATGCGCCGGAAGGCATCACCTCGCCGTCCGCATCCGTGGCAAGCTCACAGGCGACATCAAGCTCTCGGGAGAGAACTCGGTCGCCTACGTCGGATCTGCTATCAGGCATTTCATGGGAGCAGAAGAGCCGGCACAGGAAGAGGAGGCTGCCCCGCAACTTCCGGTCAGGCCACCCGTGCTCTGTGCAGGATGTCCGCACCGTGCAAGCTTCTACGACGTGAAATGCGCGATGAAGGGACAGAAGGCCGTCTTCTGTGGCGATATCGGCTGCTATACCCTGGGCAATGCCGCACCGCTCGATATGTGCGATACCTGCCTCTGCATGGGTGCCGGCATCACGGTGGCGCAGGGCCTCTGGCATGTGGAGCCCGATATGAAGGCATTCGCCTTCGTCGGCGATTCCACATTCTTCGCCTCCGGCATCACCGGTGTCGTCAATGCGTTCTACAACCAGGCAGACCTCACGGTCTGCGTGCTCGACAACTCGACGACTGCCATGACAGGACACCAGCCGCACCCGGGCACGGGATACACGGCAGAGGGCCAGAAGGTCACGCCGGTCTCGATCGAGCGCGTGCTTCGCGCCATCGGCCTTGAGACCGTGGTCACCATCAACCCGTTCGATCACAAGAAGGCAGTCGAGACCGTGAAAGACGTAGCGGCACGTCCTGGTGTCAAGGCCATCATCTTCAAGTCGCCCTGCGTGATGCTCGAGCGTCCGAAGGCGAAGTCGCATGTCGATGCCGCGAAGTGCATCGCCTGCGGCCGCTGCATCCACGAGCTGGGATGCCCTGCCATCGTTCCTGCAGAGGATGGGAAGGCACACATCGACAGTTCGCTCTGCACGGGATGCACGCTCTGCGAGTCCATCTGCCCCGTCCATGCCATTTCGGGAGGCGAGCGTCTGTGAGCACGAATATCGTTCTTGCCGGTGTCGGCGGCCAGGGCACGGTCCTGGCATCGCGTCTCATATCCGATGCAGCGATGGCAAAAGGCCTGCCGGTCAAGGCAGCCGAGACCATCGGCATGGCGCAGCGAGGCGGCTCTGTCATGAGCCATGTGCGCATCGGCGAAGATGTCCACTCACCGCTCGTGGGCGAGGGGAGAGCAGACCTTCTCATAGCCTTCGAGCCGGCGGAGGCAGCAAGAAGGCTCGTCTATCTGAAGCCTGATGCCACGGCAATCGTTGCAGATGCACCCGTCATCCCGGTCTCCGCAATGACAGGAGGGCCGGCATACCGGAAGGAGGAGATCTTCTCCTTCCTCGAGAGCAAGGTGCCGGCAGCGCATCTCGTCTTCGTGGATGCCGCGAAGGCAGCTGAGGATCTGGGCTCTGCCAAGTGCCTGAATGTCGTGCTGCTTGGTGCAGCCCTGCGCTCCGGAGCCTTGGGACTTTCCGAAGCAGATCTCGAAGCTGCTATCAGGCATCGCGTACCTGAGCGCTTCTGGGACCTCAATCTCCGCGCTCTTTCCTATACCGCAACGCATTAGGGATACCGACCAGAAAGGGGCTGGCTATGCAGATCACGGAAACGCAGCTCGATCTTGTGAACCGCCAGATTGCACGCCTCAGGGCATCGAACAACTTCTACGGCACCCGCCTCAAAGAGGCAGGCATCACGGGCGTCTCCTCGGCAGAGGAGTTCCTGAAGCTTCCGTTCTCGCAGAAGCAGGACCTGCGCGATGCCTATCCTTTGGGGCTTGCTGCCGTGCCAGAAGAGGAGATCGTCCGCATCCATTCCTCGTCGGGCACGACCGGCACGCCTGTCATCGTTCCCTATACGGCAAAGGATGTCGATGACTGGGCAGAGCAGTTCAAGCGCTGCTACGAGATGGCAGGGGTCACGAACAAAGACCGCGTCCAGATCACGCCGGGCTATGGCCTCTGGACGGCAGGCATTGGATTTCAGGCAGGTGCAGAGCGCTTGGGGGCCATGGCAATACCGATGGGCCCGGGCAACACGGAAAAGCAGCTCCAATTCATGGTGGACATGCAGTCGACCGTCATCTGCGCCACGTCGAGCTATGCGCTGCTTCTGGCCGAGCAGGTCGAGAAGCGCGGTCTCAAGGACAAGATCGCGCTGAAGCATGGCATCATCGGCTCGGAGCGCTGGGGCGCCAAGATCCGCCAGCGCATCATGGACGGTCTTGGCATCGATACGTACGATATCTATGGCCTGACAGAGGTCTATGGTCCTGGCATCGGCATCAGCTGCAAGCATGACTGCGGCATGCATATCTGGGATGACTACATCTATCTCGAGATTGTCGACCCGGAGACCGGAGAGCCGGTGCCTGATGGAGAATGGGGCGAGATCGTGATAACGACGCTCGTGAAGGAAGGGGCGCCGCTCATCCGCTTCCGCACCCATGACCTGTCGCGCATCATCCCCGGACAATGCCCCTGTGGTTCAAGATATCCTCGCATCGATACGCTGCAGGGACGCTCCGACGATATGTTCAAGATCCACGGCGTCAATGTATTCCCGAAGCAGATCGAAGAGGTGCTGGCACTCTATCCGCAGCTCTCGAGCGAGTATCAGATCCGTCTCTCGCATCTCGAGGGACGCGACACGATGCGCATTTACGTCGAGACCGACGGCACGCAGGACTGGGCAGATCTCTCTGAAGAGGTGGCCCACGAGGTGAAGAACAAGATCGGCTTCACGCCGATGATTAAGATTGTCGAGCTGGGAGTGCTGCCCCGAAGCGAGAAGAAGACAAAGCGCGTTATCGACGAGCGCT
Source organism: Atopobiaceae bacterium (assembly GCA_051876355.1). Taxonomy (GTDB): domain Bacteria; phylum Actinomycetota; class Coriobacteriia; order Coriobacteriales; family Atopobiaceae; genus Olsenella_L. The sequence goes on from JBJEHU010000006.1 coordinate 7,683, forward strand.
ACGAGTAAGAGGATAGGTATTCCTGCTTGTGGAAGGCCATGCCTGCGGGTGTGGCCTTTCCTCTTATCTGTAGGTCTGCCGTCTGGATTGCTCAGAGCGGCTCATTGCATCGAAGGTTTTCGACCTACGGTGGACTGCAAATTGCATCTCGCAGCATGCCTGCAAGTGCCATCTCTTTGAACTGACGACTGCGAGAAAATCGGAAGATTCATGGCAATCCAGGCATCTATTCGTGAAAGACGCCTCCTGTACAATGCGTCGACAAGCCTGAAGCCTGCAGCGATATCTAGCTTGGCTGCAAGCGGATTGGACAAAACGGATAGATGGAGGATGCCATGGATACGACAGTAATGAAGAGAAGCGCATTGTCAGTGCAGAAGAAACCAACAAATATATTCACATTTAAATGTGATATAAAATCACATAAGAATGATTCGAGGAAAGGAGAGAGCATGAATGTCCACGCGGCAGCAAAGCTTGCTGATGTACGTAGCCGCATCGAGGAGGATACGCGCATTTCGCTCTCTGATTTTGCACGTGGCAAGACGTGGAGAAAGAAGCTCGCTACTGATGAGTTTATGGAGCTGCAAGAGCATGGCGAACGCATAGCGTGGATCATTTCTGAAGACGGCATGCGCGAAATGCTCGAATACGTCGCTGATCTTGAAGCCCAAGTCGAAGAGGCATCCATCAGAGCAATGTTCGAAGAGCGCAAAGACATCGAAGACTGGAAGACGGGCGAGGACCTCAAAGAATCTGCCATAGCATATCTGCATGAGCATGGGGATATGATCAAGAAGGCGGCTGGCATTGAATAGCAACGAGCCGCTCGAGCAAGCGATTGAACAGCTTTCATCGCTTGATTATGTCTGGTTTAACACACGTTTCCTTGTTGAGGATGTGGCGTGCGTCTACGCGGCGTTTCCTGAGAAGTTAGAGTTTGAAGCAGCAATTGCATCGACAATGCGGGTGCTGAAGCTGATTGCGGCCGGCCGGGTAGATGCAAGCGAACTCAAGGATGATTACGAAGGGTGGAAGAGCTGCCATTATCAGCATCGTGTCGGCCAGGGCATCAAGGCAGACATGAGGATCATGTATCAGCTGATAGACGGAGTTGTACGCGTTAGAGGGTTTGGAGAACGGCGTGCACCTGCAGACTTCTATTGGCGCATGGCCGGGGCAAGTCGGGCAGCACTTTTGGATGCAACTGAGGGTGAAGATGGCGGGCAATCGGATTCGTACGAACAGTAATAGTCTGGTTTTGAGACCTTAGCTGGTATCTTATGCTGCAGAATCTTGCTTCTGCGCAAGGATGCCTGGTTTCAGCGGCTGTACTCCTGTCAAGCAGTCAAAGCCAGCAAAGCCTGAGATATGGCGAAGCATGCGTCATGTCTAACTTGCAGCATCTCCACGTGTCTTCATCTGCTAGGAGCATAGGAACAGGAAACAAGGACGTGCGGAGATGATAGAAGCCCGGGGGACAACCGGGCTTCATGATTAGCTGCGCCTGCGCCGCCCGCGAGCTGTAAGACGACCGGGCATTGCTGGTGCACCTGTATTGTAACCACTGCCACCAGCTGACAGCAACGGCAATTAAGCTCGCTTGCACCCTATCAAATCTCATCATGCTACACAAAGGACCCTCCATCTCTTCCCGCTATGATTTCCCTTTGATATGCCTTGGTGCAAAGAAAGGGGTTTGAGGATGGATTTTGCGGAGTGGGCAGAGCTTGTCTCCCAGCGGACGAACCGCTCTCTTGCTGGCGCTGCCATCTATCTCAAGAAGGGCCTCTCAGAGGAAGAGCTTCCTGCACCATCTGTCCTTGGTGCCTGGGGACTCCATGAGGCTGGCTCACCCGATGATGCTGATTTCATCTATCCCGAAGTGCCGGATGAGCCGGCAGAAGATGCAGCAGAAGCAATCGATCATGCCGCATCCCATATGCTGGTAAGCCAGAGGCTCGCAGAAGAGATTGCTTCTGCTGGCACGCTCAAGGGCCTCCGCATCGCCCTTTCTCTCATCATCGAGCCGAAGACAGCTGTCCTGGCACGGCGCCTGCGCGCCGCAGGTGCCACCGTCGGCATCTATTGCCATGCCCATGAATGCCATCAGGCAGTGGCGGATGAGCTCAAGCGGGAAGGCTTCCTCGTCGAGGCAGATGCCGCCTGGTCGCCTCGCGAGGAGAAGGAAGGCTCGCTCAGGTTGCTCGATGGGCTCAAGCCCCAGATCATCGTCGATGATGGGGCGAACATCTCCCGGCTCATGGTGATGGAGCGGCCACGTCTTCTCAAAGGCTTCTTCGGCGTCTCCGAGGAGACGACCTCGGGTGTCCGTGCCTTCGAGGCGATGGAGCGTACAGGCGAGCTGCCGTTTCCGGTCATCGCCGTGAACGATTCGGCACTCAAGACCTCGTTCGACAACCGGCATGGCACGGGCGAGACCTGTGCCACGACGATGCAGAAGCTCCTGGGTGCGCACTGCTTTGCAGATGCATGGGTCGCTGTCTTCGGCTTCGGACCTGTCGGACAGGGCTTTGCAGAGCGTGTCCGTGCGCTCGGAGCAGACGTCACAATCGTCGAGCGCGACCCACGTGCTGCCATGAAGGCGCTCTATGCCGGATTTGCCGTGCTGCCGGCTGAAGACGCACTCGCCCAGGCAGATATCGTCGTCTCTGCGACCGGTGTCCGCCATACCCTCACGAATGCGCTCCTCGAGCGCTGCCACGAAGGTGCTGTGCTAGCCGTGATCGGCGGCATCGCACAGGAGATAGCCCTCGACGCAATCAAGGCTGCCGGAGGCCAGGTGGGGACAGGAGATGTCTCCGATCTCGTCCTGCCCTCAGGCAAGCACCTGCAGCTTCTTGCCGAGGGAAACGGCGTGAACTACACCGCAGGTCCTGGCAATCCCATCGAGATCATGGACCTTTCCTTTGCGGTGCAGCTTGCCGCAGTCGAGCATCTTGCAAAGGCTGAAGGCATACTCCCGCACAAGCTGCTGAGGCTCGATGGGGAGACAGACAAGCGGCTTGCCGAGGCTGCGCTTGCAGCCCACGGCGTACATATCGATAAGGATGCAGGGCCTCTTGTGCGCGACTGGAGACAGACCCGCTACAGCGAGGAGGAAGCATGAAGAGAAGGCTCGGCGCCGATTCGAAGAAGCCCGTGCTCCTGCTGAGTGCCCGTCTTGTCATTCCTGTCACCGGTCCTGCCATAGCAGACGGTGCCGTGGCCGTGCAGGGTGCGCGCGTGCTCCACGTCGGGACAAGGCAGTGGGTCTCAGCGAAGCTTCGAGAGGAGCTTGAAGAGCCGGCATTGGTGCATGAGCGACCCTGGCATGGCATCATTACGCCGGGGCTCGTGAACGCTCATACGCATCTCGAATACACCGGCATGCAGTCGGTGGGGCAGAGGAGCTACCCGACCTTCCGGCAATGGGAGCTTGCGTTCAACAAGATCTATGACAGCCCTGAGAAGAAGCCGTGGAAGGCCTGGTCCCATGAAGGGGCACGCCAGCTTGTGCGTGCCGGCACGACGGCCGCGGCAGACATCGTCTCCGATGTAGAGGCAGCAGATGCGCTTGCGAGCCAGGGGCTCCACGGCATCTCCTATTGGGAGGTCATGGACTGGAACAACAAAGACTGGAAGGCACGGGGCGCGGAGACGCTCTTGGCGAATCTCGATGCGTGCGAGGCGGAGGGCGCCACGACGCTCGGTATCTCGCCGCATGCGCCCTATTCGCTCGGATCTGAGCCGCTCCTCGACCTGCCCGATATCGCACGCTCTTGCGGCATGAGGCTCCATCTTCATCTCGCAGAGACGCCGCTCGAGGCAGGGGACGTGCCCGATACGCTCTCGAACCTCGTCTCATCGCGCTGGAACAGGACGGCGTGGACGGGATACCGGGAGCTCGATGCAGCCGGAGCGGAAGCCTCTGCCATCCAGTTTGCAGACGAGCTCGGCGAACTGGGGCCTGACATGCATATCGCCCACGGCGTCTATGCGTCGGCAGAGGACAGAAGGATTCTGCGCCAGCGTGGTGTTGCTGTGGCGCTCTGCCCGCGATCGAACCGTATCGTCTCATCGGGCATAGATGCGCCGGTTGCTGCCTACCTCAAGGAAGGGAATCTGCTCGCCGTGGGAACGGATTCGCTCTCGAGCGCACCCACGCTTGACGTGCTCGACGACCTCTCGCTCCTCTTCGATATCGCCCGCTCCCAGGGCTATGAGGAGCCCGACCTTTCGCACAGATTGATACGCATGGCAACTCTTGGTGGCGCAGAAGCTCTGGGTCTGAACGTCGGGCCGGGAAGGATCGGTCAGATCAATGCCGGTGCCTTGGCAGACCTTGCACTCTTCGATATCTCTGTCGATGTCTCGGCTCCCCAGGGCATCGAGGAGGCATTCGAGGCGTTCGTCCGTGAAGGGGCAGGCACCTGCTGTGCCACCTATATTGCAGGAAGGCTTGCCTATGAGCGCTGAGATGAGCGCCTTCGCGCAGCATGCGATCGAGCAGCCCCATCTTTCGCCCCATCCCGAAGGCGGCTGGTACAGAAGGACCTGGGCATCTACGCTGGCAGCAGGCGGAGGCGGACTTGCTCCTGAAGATGCAGAGGAGAGCAGTGCAGGCGAGAAGCGCCCTCTCGCTTCGCTCATCTACTTCCTGCTGCTGGAAGGGGAGGCAAGCGCCTGGCACAAGGTCGACGCCGACGAGATATGGCTTTGGCATGGGCCAGCCCCGCTTGCGCTCGAGCTGGGAGAAACGGGAGATTGCCCCGACGAAGCGCATACAGCGCGCCATCAGCTTGGCATCACTGAGACGAACTGCGCAACGCAGCTTGTGATTCCTGCCAGCACGTGGCAGCGGACGCTTCCCGGAAAAGGCGATGTGCTCGTATCGTGCGTCGTCTCGCCGGCTTCGTCTATGCGGGATTCGAGCTTGCAGACGAGCCTTCCGAAGCGTAGACGTCGATTGTCGCGAGCACGGCTTTCGCGGCACGGCGTGCGGTTGCATCCATGCGTGCCTCGGCGTCGTTGAGCTTGCTATAGGCCTCTCCGCACACATTCGAGATGCAGCGCATAGCGAGGAAGGGGATATCTGCCCGGGCGCAGAGCTGTGCGGCAGCGGCTCCTTCCATCTCCTCGCAGTCCCCGAGAAGGGTCCTTCTATGCTCGAGAAGGAGTGCAGGATCGGTCGTGAAGAGGTTGCTCGAAAGGATCGTGCCAGCACAATAGCGGGGCTCATGCTCCTCGTCGGTGCCGAAGGGGAGCTCTTCGAGAGCATGCTCGGAGAGTGCCGATGCTGCCGGGCGCTTTGCGAAGCCATCCTTTCTGAGTGCCTGCTCTGCTGCTGCGACAAGTGCCTCGTCGGAACGGAAGTCTTCCGTATAGGGTGCGCATTCGGCAATGACCGCATGGCTGCACTCGAGACAGGCAAGCGTCTCGCCGACCACGATATCGCCGACGCCGAGCTCCGGATTGAGGCTGCCGGCAATGCCTGAAAGGATGACAGCATCCGGTACATACGTGTCGATCAGGAACTGCACGCATCCTGCCATGTTCGTCATTCCCATGCCGGATGTCGCGACGGCGAGCCTGGTCCCGTGGTAGGTGCGCTCGACGTGAGGGATGGAGAAGCGCTCTTCGGCAGGTGCTCCGGGAAGCTCGAAGAAGAGCGCGGATTCCTGCGGCAGCGGACAGACGACAGCGATGGTTCCCATAGAGCCTTCATCTCTTTCTGGCAGTTCCTGCAATGGACGCAGGCGGCAATCGGATGACTCTATAGGTATAGCAGGACCCGCGGACAGCAGGCTATGCAGCTGTCGGATGGATCTCTGAGGGTGTCAGGACGGCCGCAGGGTGATGTTCTGTTCGGGATGCCAGCAAGCCTGTCCCATAGATAATAGCTATAGTTTCCTATGCTTAACCGATATCTACCGCACACAACTGCCATATATCCGGATTGAGGGTGCCGCTGTAGCCTTTGAGGTACACAATGTAAGCATGGTCAGATCGCCCCGTGAAACCCGGTAACCATTGGCAGGAGCCAAGAAGCGAAAGGAAGCCAAGATGGCAAAGTCAGATATCGAGATCGCACAGGAAGCCACGATGCTTCCTATCACCGAGGTCGCAAAGCGTGCCGGCCTCTCAGAAGACCAGCTCGAGCTCTATGGGCGCTACAAGGCAAAGGTCGACATCCACGCGCTCAAGAATCTTCCCCTGAAGGCGAAGCTCATTCTCGTGACTGCCATCAACCCGACGCCTGCAGGAGAGGGCAAGACGACGACGTCGGTCGGCCTCGAGGATGCCCTGTGCCAGCGTGGCAAGAATGCGCTCCTGTGCCTGCGCGAGCCGTCGCTCGGCCCTGTCTTCGGTATCAAGGGCGGTGCTGCCGGCGGCGGATATGCCCAGGTCGTGCCAATGGAGGATATCAACCTCCACTTCACGGGCGACTTCCATGCTATCGGCGCTGCGAACAATCTCTGCGCTGCCATGCTCGACAACCACATCAAGCAGGGCAATGCCCTGGGTATCGATCCGCGCCGCATCGTCTGGAAGCGCTGTGTCGATATGAATGACCGCCAGTTGAGGAGCATCGTCGATGGCTTGGGTGGTGTCGGCAATGGCATGCCGCGCCAGGATGGCTTCGATATCACCGTCGCCTCTGAGGTCATGGCTGCCTTCTGCATGGCTTCCGACCTCATGGACCTGAAGGCCCGCCTCGGCCGCATGGTCATCGCCTACACGTATGACAGAAAGCCGGTCACGGTCGCAGACATCCATGCCCAGGGCGCGATGTGCGCGCTTTTGAAGGATGCAATCAAGCCGAACCTCGTGCAGACGCTCGAGAACAATCCAGCCTTCGTCCACGGCGGCCCGTTCGCGAATATCGCCCATGGCTGCAACTCTGTCGAGGCGACGACGACGGCCATGAAGCTCGCCGACTACGTCGTCACGGAGGCAGGCTTCGGTGCCGATCTCGGCGCAGAGAAGTTCCTCGATATCAAGTGCCGTGCTGCGGGCATCGCTCCGTCCTGTGTCGTGCTTGTCGCGACTGTGCGTGCCCTGAAGTACAACGGCGGCGTCCCGAAGGCAGAGCTTGGCTCAGAGAACCTCGAGGCGCTCGAGCGCGGCATCCCGAACCTCCTTCGCCACATCTCGAACATCCGCGACGTCTATGGCCTGCCGGCTGTCGTTGCAATCAATGCGTTCCCGACGGACACGAAGGCAGAGCTCGACTTCGTCGAGCAGAAGTGCCATGATCTCGGCGTCAACGTCGCGCTCTCCGAGGTCTGGGCAAAGGGCGGCGAAGGCGGACTCGCGCTCGCCGACGAGGTCGTGCGCCTCTGCGAGGAGCCGAGCGAGCTGAAGTTTGCCTACGAGCTCGACCAGCCAATCAAGACGAAGATCGAGGCCATCGCGAAGCGCATCTACCATGCAGACGGCGTCGACTACACCTCTGCAGCAGAGAAGCAGCTTGCCCAGCTCGAGGAGCAGGGATTCGGCGGCCTGCCGGTGTGCATGGCAAAGACGCAGTACTCGTTCACGGACGATCCGAAGAAGCTTGGCGCGCCCGTCGGCTTCCGCATCACGGTGCGCAATGTAAAGGTCTCGGCCGGTGCCGGCTTCATCGTTGCCCTGACCGGTGACATCATGACCATGCCAGGCCTTCCGAAGGTGCCTGCGGCAGAGAAGATCGATGTCACGCCGGACGGCAAGATCGTCGGCCTCTTCTAGGCAGCAGCCTGAAAAGTCGAGGAAATGGGCCGGGGACGCAGAGGCGCCCCCGGCTTCCGTGCTGCTGAAGATAGGAAGATCGTGTCAGAAACAGAAGAGCAGAGCCTGCGCGAACGAACGGCAGAAGAGCTTGTCGAGGCGCTCGCATCGAAGGAGCCGACTCCGGGAGGCGGCGGAGGTGCGGCCATAGCAGCATCGGTCGGCTGTGCCTTGGGCGAGATGGTCGCAAACCTTACGCATGGGAAGCGCCGCTATGAGGATGTGCAGCCGAAGATCGAGGAGTATCTCCCGAAGCTCGAGGAGCTGAGGGGCCGCATGTTCACGCTCGCCGATGAGGATGCCGAAGCATTCAAGCCGCTGGCCCGTGCCTACAGGATGCCGCGGGATACGGAAGAAGAGAAGGAAGAGCGGACGCGCGTCCTCGAAGAGGCGCTCCGCCAGGCTTCGGAGCCGCCTGAGCATCTGATGGAGGCCATCTGCGAGGCCATCGTGATCGTCGACGACCTCACGAAGATCGGCTCGAAGATGGCACTCACGGATGCAGGGGCAGGCGCAGCACTCCTGTCTGCGTCGCTGCGTGCTGCCTGCCTCAATGTCTTCATCAATGCGAAGGCCATGAAAGATAGAGACTACGCAGAGGTGCTTGTCTCCCGTACGCAGGCCATGCTTGAAGATGGCTGCGCGAAGGCAGATGAGGCCTATCTCAGAGTGGAAAGAGGAATCAGATGGCAGAGGAGCTGAGAGGGACACCGGTCGCCCGCGCTCTCACTGAAGAGCAGGCGGCGCGGACCGAGAAGCTCAAGAGCGAAGGCATCGTGCCCTGCCTTGCATTCGTGCGGGTCGGGGAGCGCGCAGACGATGTCTCCTACCAGCATGCCGCAGAGAAGCGCTGCGCCAAGGCGGGCATCGAGACGAAGCTCTTTGCCCTGCCCGAGAACGTCACGCAGGAAGAGCTCGAAGGCGTGCTCTTGCGCATCAATGAGGACCGCACGATCCATGGCTGCCTCATGTTCCGCCCGCTCCCGAAGACGCTTCACGAGAAGGCGGCAGCAGCTGTCCTCGATCCTGCCAAGGATGTCGACGGAATCACCCAAGGCTCGCTCTATGGCGTCTTCTCCGGCGCGAAAGTCGGCTTTGCACCGTGCACGGCAGCAGCGGTCGTGGCGATGCTCGACCACTACGAGGTGCCGCTTGACGGAGCGAAGGTCACGGTCGTCGGTCGCTCGCTTGTCGTCGGACGTCCGCTCGCGGCGCTGCTCGTGAACCGCAATGCGACGGTCACGCTCTGCCACAGCCACACGAAGGACCTCTTTGCAGAGACACGTGCCGCAGATATCGTCGTTGCCTGCGTCGGCAGGCCCGAGATGCTCGCAAAGGACGCATTCCGTCCCGGCCAGACCGTCATCGATGTTGGCATGAACTACGTCTCCGGCCATTTCGTCGGCGATGTGGCAGCCGAGGCAGGAGAGGTCGTGCGTGCGCTCACGCCAGTGCCAGGAGGCGTCGGTGCGGTCACCTGTGCCATACTCGCAGAGCATACGATCGAGGCAGCGGAAAGGGCCAAGGCGAACGCATGAGGGAATCTTCGACATTTACGCCGGCACATCTGACCGGCAAGGTGGACGCATATGGACGCAGGCTCAACGACCAGGGCTTTGCCGAGCTCGATGAGGAGCGCCTCGAGCACGCCGTGCGCGAGTTCCTCCTTGCTATCGGCGAAGACCCTGACCGTGAAGGCCTGAAGGAGACGCCTGGCCGCGTCGCACGTGCGACTGAGGAGCTCCTCTCGGGCATGTGGGAGGAGCCGAAGGCGCATCTCCGGAAGCAGTTCGAGGCGCCGGATACCGATGAGCTTGTCGTCGTGCGCGACATTCCGTTCGAGTCGTTCTGCGAACACCATATCCTGCCGTTCCGCGGCACGGCCGCAATCGTCTATCTGCCACAGGATGGGAAGATCTGCGGCCTCTCGAAGCTGGGGAGGCTCGTTCAGGGCTATGCCCATCGCCTGCAGGTCCAGGAGCGTCTGACGGCACAGGTTGCCGATGCCCTGATGGATGAGCTCCAGCCTCAGGGGGCGCTTGTCGTGCTTTCCGCCGAACACAGCTGCATGACCATGAGAGGGATCAAGAGCGTGGGCTCCGAGACCGTGACCGAGGCAGCGCGTGGCGTCTTTGCCGAGGATCGGGAGCTCAGGCGCGAGGCACGCGAGCTTGTCGGAGCTGGCAGAAGCAGCAGATGATGGAAGAGACGAAGGCAGGATCTCTCGTCCAGAGACTCGAAGAGCTCGAGGAGCGCTTCTCCTGCGAGAGCTATGCCGGCAAAGGCCCTGAGCTCCTTGTCGAGGAAGGCTCCATCCCCGTACTCGTCTCGGCACCTCATGCCGTGACGCAGACGCGGGAGGGTGCGGACAAGCGCGCAGAGATCCTGACGGGAGCCCTTGCGCTCTGGCTCCATGAGACGTGCGGCGTGCATATCTTCTGCCGTGCGAAGGCCGATGGACACGACCCGAACTTCGACGCCTTCGAAGAGAACAGCTACCAGCAGGAGCTTGTGCGCTACTGCCAGGAACATCACGTCTCCTGTGTCGTGGACCTTCATGGCGCGTCGGCAGAGCATGCCTTCGGCATCGATATCGGCACAGCGAGCACGCCTCAAGATCTGCATGCGTCCCTTCTCGGGCACGGGTTCCTGCTCGACCTTATGGATGCTGCACTTGTCTCGACCGTAGGGACGCTCAGCCTCTTCGATGAAGCAATAGTTCACGACGGGAGATTCGCTGCAGCAGGCGCGCATACGATTGCCAGAAACGTATCTGAGCGGGCACAGGTGCCGGCGCTCCAGATCGAGGTGAACGGACAGCTCAGGGATGTGAAGCATCCCGAGGCCGTGCATACCCTGGCAGAAGGCCTCGCGCTCTTCTGCCTCGAAGCGGCGCGCTGGGACACGGAGGCTCCAGACCCTTGCGTGATGCAGCTCTTCCAGGCAAAGGAGCAGCTGCCGCGTGATGTCTGCTATGTCGTGCAGGACGCAGGAGTGCGCCCTTGCGGCACGCTCGAGATATGTGGTCCTGCAGGCACGACGCCTCTCGTGCATGTGCGTGCAGCAGATGAAGCATATGCAGCACGAAAGTTCGAGGCGTCCGGCATGGAGGGCACAGAGGCTGCGCATGCCCTCTTCCTGCCGAACAGGATGACAAAGAGGCTCTTTGCAGGGGACGACAGGTGGGGCCTCATCGAGCCGCGCGCCGGCATGCCGGTGCTTGTGCAGAAGACCCCTGCGCTCACTGCGGCGGTACGGGTACCTGTCGCCGAGCATGTGGATAGGGTCTATGTCTCGCACGATCTGGCAGCCTGGATTGCGGAAGAGACAGGAAAAGATCCTGCGCGTCCAAAGGAATGCGTGCTCTACTCACGCATCTCGGACACGCAGCTTGTGATCGATCCGGCTGGCGCCGACTATGCGCCCTATGCGCTCAAGCAGCATGAGAAGAGCGTCTATGTCCCGCGCTACTTCAAGGCCCTTCTCGGTATCAATGAGCTCCCGGTGCCGCAGATCCGCGAGGAGGAGATGGAGGCTCTCCTCGCCGAGGCAGACGATGAGACACGTGCGCTCGCAAGGCGCTGCTACAGCGAGAACCCTGCCCGCTCAGATCCGTTCTGCCGCCTCAGCGAGAGCTGCACGGAAGAGGAACGCGAGCGTCTTGCGGAAGCGGAGCGAAAGCTCGGATTGGGCCGCACGCTCGAGCTCATGCTCGTCGATGCGCCCCAAGAGAAGAAGCAAGGCCGCCTCGAGCGTTTTGGAGACGCGTTCCTTGACACATGGATCGGCTCGTGCAAGCTCTGGCTGCTCTCGACGTATGCGAAGGACGAAGACGATGCGAATAACATCGCCCGCCTCTCTCCCGACCTCATGAAGCTTGCGGGCGTCGAGGACAACGACCGCATCTGCGTGCGCTTTGGCGCAGCTTCTGCTGTGCTCCGCGTGCTCGTGGATGAGGGCCTCGACGATGCGCGCGTGAGCCTTCCTGCCGGCACCCGGGCGGCGCTTGGCATCGACTCCGTGAATGATGTGGTCACGGTCGAGCGCGAAGAATCGCATATCCTGCGGCGCAGCATGGACCTCCAGCTCATCGCGCTCCTCGGTACCGTTATCGCTGTCTTCCAGCTCGAACTGGACCTCTGGCTCCAGATCGTCATCTGCCTTGCGCTCTTCCCGGCCATCTCCTGGGCAGCGCTGAACGAAGAGAGGGTGAAGGTCAGATGAAGCTCTCCGGCTATCTGATAGAGCGCTACACCGACATGGGCTCAGCCTATACGTGCCGCCGTCTCGTCGAAGAGGCAGCGGCTCTCGGAATGGACCTCTCCATCAAGGGCATTGCCGACATGGGGTGCACACAGGATGGAACGGTGCTCTTCCGGGGCGAGCCGCTCGCGCCGGTGCCCTTTGTCGTGAACCGCTACAAGTGGGGACACCTCCTGAAGAGCGTCAACGCTCTGGCAGGCAGAAGCTACAACAGCTATGCTGCCTTCTCGCGCTATGTGGACAAGGCGGCACAGGTCGAAGACATAGCGTCTGGCGCCTTCCGCATGCCGCGCTGGGTGCTTGCCCATGCCGGGGCAGGCTTCGAGATGCTTGGCTCCGAGTTCGGCGTCCCGTTTGTCGCGAAGGGGCTTGCCAGCTCCGAGGGACGAGAGATCTGGCTCATCGAGAGCCGGGAGGACCTTGCCCGCCTCCAGAACGCGGTCGGCCCTGACCGTGAGCTTCTCTTCGAGCAGTGCATCGAGGAGAGCTTGGGGCAGGATATCCGCGTCTTCGGCATCCGTGGCAAGGCCGTGGCAGCCATGAGGAGAAAGGCGGAGCACGGGTTCCGTGCGAACTATGCGCTCGGCGCCTTGCTCGAGAAAAAGGAGATCGACGACGGGATACGCCAGGCCGTGCATGATGTGTGGGAAGAGACGGGGCTCGACTTCTTCGGGCTCGACCTCCTCGAGGACCATGCCGGCTACTGGTTCTGCGAGGTCAATGTGATGGCCGGCATGCAGGGCATCGAGTCCGTGACGGATACGAATGTCGCAGGTCTCGTGATGCGCACGATCAGGGACGATCTGGCATGAGGAGAGACGAAGCAGAAGACTTCATCTATGCGTCGTATATGGCGGCAGCGCCCCATCTCGACTATGCCGCTCCTGACAGCCAGAAGCGCCATCCCGAACTGACACGTGAGCTCTTGAGGAGCCTTGCACATGCCGATACCGCTATCGTCACCGGCAGCAAGGGCAAGGGTTCGGTCGCGCGCATGGCATCAGCGCTCCTCGGGACAGAGGAGACAGTCGGAGTCATGACAAGCCCGCACATACGGCGCTTCAACGAGCGCTTCTGCGTGGATGGCACAGCAATCTCGGACGATGAGCTGGCGGCGGCTGTGACTGCGATAGCGCCTGCGATAGCGAAGATCGAGGAGACGCTTGCCCCGGGCCAGTTCGTGAGCCCTATCGGTATCGAGTGTGCCGCAGCGCTTTCGTGGTTTCGGTCAAGAGGCACGAAGGCAGATATCCTCGAGTGCGGCAAGGGGGCGCGCTACGACGACGTCACGAACGTGCCGCACCGCTTCTGCGCAATCAACACGGTCTTCCTCGAGCATACGCGCGAGCTCGGTCCGACGATTCAAGCGATTGCGGAGGACAAGGCCTACGCAATAGAGCCCGAGTGCGAGGCTGCCTTCATAGGTCCCCAGAGCGCGGAGGCGATGCGTGCCTTCGAGGAGCGTGCATCTGCGCTCGGCGTGCCGCTTGTGACCTATGGCAGGGACTTCGGAGCTAAGGATGTCCGCTGGACTCCCAGCGGCATCGTCTGCGCGCTGACGTGGAATGGCAGGACACTCGAGGATGTGGCACTGCCGCTTCTCGGCGAGTTCCAGGCCAGGAACGCTGCGCTTGCCCTGGCCTTGACAGATGCGATGGCACCGAAGCCCCTTTCAGACGATGCGATACGGAAGGCCTTCTCCACAATCCGGATCCCGGGCAGGATGGAGCTTGCCTCGAGAGATCCGCTTCTCGTCGTCGATGCCTGCATCAATAGGGCAAGCGCCAAAGAGGTGCACGAAGCGCTTCGGCATCTCGGCGTGGATCAGGGCCTCATCGCAATCGTCGGCATCCCCAACGATAAGGACTATGCCGGCGTCGTGCATGAGATGGCTGGCGTGGCAGATGAGATCTGGCTTACGGCTTCCCAGAACCCGCACTATGTCTTCACGGAGAAGCAGGGAAAGCGCTTGGCTTCCGAAGGCATCAGGACGCGCTTTGTCCCGACCGTCGAAGGTGCGCTTTCAGAGGCACGCGCGACCGGGCGTCCAGTCTGCCTCCTCGGCACGACCTCTGTCATCGCCGAGGCAGAAGAAGCGCTTCGCAAGGACTAGACTCGTCTTGCATGCGCGGGCATGCAGGAAAGGAGATATCGGTGGGATACAAGGTTCCCTTCAATGTTGCGGATGCAACCTACGACGAGGCGCTCGGCACCCTCAAAGGAGCGCTCCGCTTCGGCATCTCTCCGAGCCTCGAGCCGGTCACGGCAATGCTTGAGGAGCTCGAAGATCCTGACAGATGCTACCGCTCGGTCCAGATTGCCGGCACGAACGGCAAGACCTCGACAGCGCGCTATACGGCAGGCCTTCTTATGGCAGAAGGGCTCAGCTGCGGCCTCTATACGTCGCCTGAGCTTGTGAGCTACAACGAGCGCATGGAGATCGGAGGCAAGCCGATCTCGAAGGAGGCCTTTGCCCACGCCGTCGCGGCGGCAGACGAGGCAGGCAGGCGGGTGCTGGCAAAACGCGCGAAGGCAGGACTTGCATCCTTCGAGATCACGGAGTTCGACCTTCTCACCGTGGCGGCATTCGTCGCCTTTGCGGAAGCCGGCGTCGACTGTGCCGTGCTTGAGTGCGGCATGGGCGGCAGATGGGATGCGACCTCGGCGTGCCGCTCGATCGAGTCGGTCGCGATCACGGGCATAGGCCTCGACCACATGAAGATCCTGGGCGATACGCTCGAGAAGATTGCCGCCGAGAAGGCTGCAATCATCAAGCCAGGACGCACCTGCGTCCTCGGTGCCGGCACAGCGACGCCTTCAAGCGTCGAGGATGTCTTCCTCGAGCAGGCGAAGAAGGCAGGTGTGACTCCGACGCTGCTCCGTCCGGAGAAGCTTGCCGATGCGGCAGGGGAGATGGAGAAGGGCACACCGGCAGCGCATGCCGACCTTCCCCATGCAAGCTACAGGATCCGCGAGCTGCCAGGAAGAATCGGCGGCTCTCTCATCTTCGATGTCACGACGCCGCGCCAGACGCTCACGGAGCTCGGGGCACTCAAGCCGGGCTACCAGGCAGCAAACATCGCCTGCGCCGTCTGCCTCACAGAGGACTTCCTCGGCCGTGCGCTCGATCCGGAACGTGCCTACGACGGGATCGTGACGACGCCGACGCCTGGACGCTTCGATATCGTGTTCCCGCATCCTCCTGTCCTTATCGATGCCTGCCACAATCCGCAGTCGGTCGATGCATTTCTCACTGCTGTGGACGATGTGGAGCCAGAGAAGGAGAAGCGCCCCGTTCTGCTCTGCGCTGTGCTGAAAGACAAAGATGTGGATGGCATCGTGGAACGGCTGGCAAAGGCCTTTCCGCATGTCGTCTGCGCCCAGACAGCGTCTCCCCGTGCGCTTGCCGCGGATGAGCTCGCCGATGCCTTCCGCGCGCACGGCGTCGAGCCGGAAGCCGTCTATCCGACGGTTGCTGAAGCTGTGGCAGCGCTCCGCGGCCAGGCATTCTGTGCCTGTGGATCGATTACGACGGCAGGAGAGGTCGCTGCCATCTACCGTCCGTGGATGAAGTGAGGACCTGGCTTTCAGTCTCCTGCCAGTCATGCGTCACCTCTCTTGAAGAGCTTGACGCAGGACCAGCTTTTTGTGAAGATTGGCTCATGAACGCACCTGCGAGAGCGTTGTGCTTGGGGCAGCGGCGTCCATAGCGGTATGCTTTAGTGCAATTGCCGATAGCGAATGTGCGCAGTATGCGGCATCGTCCCAGAACAGAAGGAGCGCCTCTCACATGCAAGAGCTTCTCGATCAGATCATTACCCCTGAAGTACGCATGGTGCTGTACCTGATGGTTGCCTGCGTCGTGATCCTCTATATCCTCTCGATTGTCTACGTGATTCGCGATGCACAGCGCCGTGGCGCCGAACCTTGGTGGCTCTGGGCCATCATCTCGGTCATTCCTATCGTCGGCCTTCTTGCCTACGTTATTCTCCGTCCGAGCTCCTATCTCGTTGACCGCGAGGAGCAGGACCTCGATATCGCACTGCGCGAGCACCAGCTCTCGCACTACGGCATCTGCCCGAAGTGCGGCACGCCGATCGACCGCGACTTCGTCGTCTGCCCGGTCTGCAACACCCAGGTCAGGAACGTCTGCCCGACCTGCCATCGTCCGCTGAACGCGGAGTGGAAGGTCTGCCCGTACTGCCGTACGCGCATCCAGTAGACCATACAGAAGATGGTTCCAGGAGCCCTGTGCCGGATGGCATGGGGCTCCTTTCTTATGGCTTGAGGATGTGAGGGGCTTCATTGCGTGTTCGAATGCGTCCGATGGAAGCGATCGACGTCAGGGGAGAGCCTGAGGCATCGCAGCCGGTGCCTAGGTGCTGACTGCATTGCTCAAGAGGAGCCAGCGCCTGCTTGGCATGCATCATTAGGGGGCTGGCAAGACATGCGGAAGAGCTTTCCCATTGCGGCGAAGTGCACAGCGGAAAGCGCGGAGGGCAGATGCCGCAAGATGATGGCGCACATATCCTGCGTGGCAAGATTCCCTGCACATGAAAAGAGGGACGCACGGTTGCGTGCGTCCCTCGTGGGTGCCGAGTCTGGATGAGTTCCTAGAAGGCCGGGAGGACATCCTCGTCGTAGGTGTCCTTGAGGTAGGTCTTGAAGTCGTCAGAGGTGAGGACGGAGACCAGCGCCTTGATGCGGTCGTCGTCCTGGTTGGCCGGAGTCGTCACGATGTAGTTCGCGTACTGCTGGACCGCCGTGCCGTCTGCTGCCTCGACTGCCACAGCGTCAGAGACGTGCAGTCCTGCCTCGATTGCGTAGTTGCCGTTGATGACGGCGAAATCGACGTCCTGGAGCTGGCGCGGGACGGCTGCTGCCTCGACCTCGACGAAGTCGAGATTGTGCGGGTTCTCGGCGACATCGACGGGCGTTGCCTCGAGATTTGTCGGGTCCTTCAGCGTGACAAGGCCTTCCTGCTGGAGCAGGAGGAAGGCCCTGCCTTCATTCGTCGGGTCGTTCGGGACGGCGATCTGTGCGCCGTCAGCGATGTTCTTGAGGTCGGAGGACTTGCCGGCGTAGATGCCGAACGGCTCGTAGTGGATGGCGGCAACGCCGACGAGGTCAGTGCCGTTCTCCTTGTTGTAGTTGTTGAGGTAGTTGATGTGCTGGAAGTAGTTCGCATCGACTTCGCCCGAGCTCGTGACCTGGTTCGGGATGATGTAGTCGGTGTACTCCTTGACCTCAAGATCGATTCCCTGATCCTTGAGCTTCGGTGCCGCGAAGTTGTTCAGAATCTCTGCATGCGGAGAAGGCGATGCTGCGACCGTGAGCGTCTTCGTCTCGGAGGCAGAAGAGCTCGAAGAGGAGCCGGAGTTGCCGCAGGCGGCGAGGACAGAGGAAGCGATGAGGGCGGCAGAGCCAGCGAGGAAGTTCTTGCGGGTAAGCATGGTTGTTTTCCTTTCAATCAGGTGTTTTTCGGTGCAAGCCATAGACGCAGGGGCGTATTGCCTTCTGCGGACGTGCCATGTAGAGAGAGCTTGGTTGGGAAAGAGAGCCTAGCGGTGGTCAATCGCCTTTGCGATTGCATCGCAGGTGCTCTGGATGATCTGGACAAGGATGATCATGAGGACGACGGTGACGAGCATGACCTGGTCCTCATAGCGGTAGTAGCCGTAGCGGATAGCGATATCGCCGAGGCCGCCTGCACCGACCGCACCGGCGATGGCCGTGTAGCCGAGGGCCGTGATGAGGGTGATCGAGATGCCGCGGACGATCGAGGGCATGGCCTCTGGCAGGAGCGCGGAGACGACGATGCGGGGAATCGAGGCGCCGCAGGACTCTGCTGCCTCGATAGCATCCTTTGGCACTTCGGCGAGCGACTGCTGGACCATGCGGGCCACGAAGGGAGCGGTAGATAGGACGAGGGGAGGGATGACGCCACGGACACCGGTCGTCGTTCCCACGAGCGTCCTTGTCATCGGCATGACCGCCACCAGAAGGATGATGAACGGGATGGAGCGTCCCATGTTGATGATCCAGCCCAGGACGGAGTTGAGCGCCTTGTGGGGACGAAGGCCAGAAGGCTCGGTCACGTAGAGGACGATGCCGAGGAAGAGGCCAATAAGGTAGGCGAAGAACGTGGAGATCAGAAGCATTGCAAGCGTGTCTGCTATGCCCTGTCCCAGGAGCGATGCATACACATTGAGGAATTCCTGTACGCTATTCATCCCAGCCTGCCTTTCCGAGAAGCTGCTTCGTCACAGTGTGCTGGGGGTTGGAGAACACATCGGAAACCGTGCCGGTCTCGACGACCTTGCCATGCACGAGCACGGCGACATGCTTGCAGATATCTTCGACGACCTGCATCGAGTGGGTGATAACGAGGATCGTGACGCCCGTGCGGTCGTTGATCTCCTTGAGGAGCTTGAGTACTGATGCGGTCGACGCGGGGTCGAGAGCGCTCGTTGCCTCGTCGCAGAGGATGTAGGCAGGGTGGCATGCGAGGGCGCGGGCGATTGCGACACGCTGCTTCTGGCCGCCGGAGAGCTGTGCCGGATAGGAGCTGGCCTTGTCGGCAAGTCCGACCTCAGCGAGGAAGCCCTCTGCCTCCTTCTTCTGCTCGGGCGTGACCTTGCCCGTGGCGGCAAGATACGGGAAGCAGACGTTCTCGAGCGCCGTCTTCTGGGCAAGGAGGCCGAACTGCTGGAAGATCATCGCGACGCGGCGGCGGTAGACCCTGAGATCTGCGCCTGAGAGCACTTCCACATTCTGTCCGTCCACGACAATCGATCCCGAGGTCGGGGTCTCGAGCAGATTGATGCAGCGGACAAGCGTCGACTTGCCGGCACCGGACATGCCGATGATGCCGAAGATGTCGCCGTCAGGAATCTCGAGCGACACATCGTCCAGGGCATGCTCCGATGAGGCATTGCCGTATTGCTTCGTAAGATGGGAAATCTCTATCACGATAGACTCCAGGTGAGGATAGACAGTAAGAGACTGACATCCCGCCGGAGGCCAGCCATCAGCTGCGCCCGGTCCTGGCCGCACACGAAGGCAAGGTCAGGTGCCCGGGCTTGGGCATCTGCATCATCTGTGCGGAATATGTCATCGTCTCAGTAATCATGCATTTAACCTTACGAGTGGCTGAATGATTTCGCAAGTCAAAGGGATACATGAAATATAGGTATCAGGATATCTAATTAACAGATAACATGCTGAATCCAGGATTTCTGCGATAAATGGCGCGACAGATACTTGCAGTTGCGTCGCGATATCGTGGTATTTGGCCGCAGATGGGAAAGCCTTCGGTCCCTGCCCGACGAATCGGTTCCATATGTGGTAAAACAGTTGGCAGTGCGAATGAAAGGCTTGGCTTGATGCAGTCCATAGAATGCCTCAGGGCATACGGAAGAGCGATCAAAGAGACTATGTAGGCGTCTGTCCCCTGACAGGCCTCGAGGCCAAGTGACAGGCGCCATGAAATGCTCGGAAGTCGGAGATGCCGGCGGCCGGGCTCTTTTTGTGAAAAGCGCACGCAATCATCAATGGAAGAGGAAATCAGATGAAGGTTCTGTACAACGACGGCCACGTCGCAGAGTGCCCCGAGGACGAGGAGCTCCACGTAATCCGCCACTCTGCAGCCCATATCATGGCACAGGCAATCAAGCGCCTGTACCCGGATGCCGACTTCGCATTCGGCCCGGCAACGGACAATGGCTTCTACTACGATATCGACCTGCCCGAGGGCCAGAAGATCTCCGAGGAGGACTTCCCGCGCATCGAAGAGGAGATGCGCAAGATCTGCAAGGAGAACCTGAAGTTCGAGGTCTACGAGCTTCCGCGCGAAGAGGCCATCAAGCACATGCAGGAGCGCGGTGAGAAGTACAAGGTCGAGCACATCGGCGACCTTCCTGAGGATGCCCGCATCACGTTCTACAAGCAGGGCGAGTACGTCGACATGTGCGTCGGCCCGCACATCCTCTATACGAAGGCGCTCAAGGCCTTCAAGCTCACCGGCGTCTCCGGCGCCTACTGGAAGGGCGACAAGAACAACAAGATGCTCACGCGCATCAATGGCATCGCCTTCCGCAGCAAGGACGAGCTCAAGGCACATCTGAAGCTCCTCGAGGAGGCGGAGAAGCGCGACCACCGCAAGATCGGCCAGGAGATGGAGATCTTCATGATGAACGAGGCCGGTCCTGGCTTCCCGTTCTGGCTGCCGAACGGCATGCGCATCAGGAACGCCCTCATGCAGTACTGGATGGAGATGCAGGACAAGTTCGGCTATGACCAGGTGCAGACGCCGATCATCCTGTCCCGCAAGCTCTGGGAGACCTCCGGCCACTGGGACCACTACAAAGAGAACATGTACACGACGAAGATCGACGACGAGGACTACGCGATCAAGCCGATGAACTGCCCGGGCGCCTGCCTGATCTACAAGAGCAAGCCGAGGAGCTACCGCGACCTGCCGCTCAAGCTCGCCGAGGCTGGCATCGACCATCGCCACGAGCTCCGTGGCGCCCTCCACGGCCTCTTCCGCGTCCGCGAGTTCCAGCAGGACGATGCACACCTGTTCATCCGTCCGGACCAGATCACGGAGCAGGTCACTGACGTCGCCCATCTGATCACGGCCTACTATGCACAGTTCGGCTTCCCGTATCGTGTCGAGCTCTCCACGCGTCCGGACAACTCCATGGGCTCCGACGAGGACTGGGAGCGCGCAGAGAAGGGCCTGAAGGATGCCCTCGAAGCCATGGGTGTCGACTACAAGATCAACCCGGGCGACGGTGCCTTCTACGGCCCGAAGATCGACTTCCATCTGCAGGACTGCCTCGGCCGCGAGTGGCAGTGCGGCACGATCCAGCTCGACTTCCAGCTCCCGCACAACTTCCAGCTCGAGTACACGGACAAGGACGGCTCGAAGAAGCAGCCGATCATGATCCATCGTGCTGGCTTCGGCTCGTTCGAGCGCTTCATCGGCATGCTCATCGAGCAGTACGCTGGCAAGTTCCCGACGTGGCTGTCTCCGTGCCAGGTCAAGGTCCTTCCGGTCTCCGAGAAGACGCGCGACTATGCACATCAGGTCGCAGACCGTCTGCGTGCTGCCAAGGTCCGCGTCAAGGTCGATGACCGCGACGAGAAGATCGGCTACAAGATCCGCGAGGCACGTTCGATCGACCGTGTCCCGTACATGCTGATCATCGGCGAGAAGGAGGCCGAGGCGGGCAACATCTCCGTCCGCGACCGCTCGAACGAGACAGTGCAGAGGGACCTCGACGACTTCATCGCAGACATCACGAAGGAGATCGAGGAGCGCAGGGGCTAGTTCCTGTCCTGCTCTCCGAGCGCATCGCAGCATGAAAAGAGGGAGGCATCCGGCATTGCCGGGTGCCTCCCTTCGTCTTGGGGCTGCCTTCTCCCTTACGCCCTCAGCCAGGACGGCTGCTCGGAGGAGATGACGCGCGTGCAGGCACGGGCACGGTCAAGCGTCACGACCGAGGAGGCCTGGTAGGAGCCGGATGGCATGAGCTCGAGCGCGAGCGCCGTATCGGGCGTGCGGCCATCGGCAAGCGCGAGCGGCACAAGGAGACGCAGCGTGTCGTCTGTCGGCACATAGGCCGGTGCGCACCAGCGGTAGCTTGTGCGGGCATGGACAAGCGAGCTTCGGAGCGCATCGTCGAGGTCGCGGCAGAGCCTGCGCCAGACCGTCGGGTCGGACGAAAGGGCGTGTCCGAGGTCGGTGCGTGCCTGTATGCGCTCGGAAAGCGGGCGTGCGGCATCGAAGAGCGCCTCGAGGAGCTGCTCCTGCGGCGTGCCCTCGAGCTGCGCGGCAAGGAAGGCTTTCGGCAGGCGGTCTGTCTCGTGGAGCAGGATGCCACGATAGTCGATGCTCACGAGACGCTCGGAATCGGGCTGGATGTCTGCAAGCGACGTGAGATACTGCGCCGGCTCAGGCAGGGGATTCATGAGAGCAACGAGCTTCTGGCCAACTTCTCCGGCGCCGGCAACGGCGAAGCCGGCAAGATGCCAGGGCGCGGGGCCATCGGGCGTCGCGGCAAGGCAGGCATAGATGTCTTCCTGGAAAGCAGTCACAAGGCCGGTGTTGAATGCGGCAAAGCCGGCATCCTTGAGCTCGAGCACCTTCTTCTCATGGATGAGGCGGCTGAACGTGCTCACGAGGTACTCATGCAGGATAGGGTAGCGCTCGGCATCCGAACCAGAGCATGACCAGCTCTCGGGGGCTGCCATGCGCGCCAGCGTGCCTAGGGCGCTCTCCCATGAATCGATCGAGGCAAAGCGCGAGAGCTCGCGCTCGGGGCTTGCAGCAAGGCCTTCCTGGGAGGCAGGCAGAAGGTCGCTCCAGGCGCCTTCGTCTACATGCGGCAGGCCTTCGATGCCCACCGCATCATGTGCATGGCCCGTCCCGTCATCGCCGTCCACGAGCACGAGCGACCACTGCTTGCCGGCAATCGGGCGGGTGCTGCGGCGGATCGTGAGGCGCACAGGAGTCGAGCCATCCTCTGCAAGGAAGCGGATCGGGAAGCTCACGCGGCTCCTCGAACCCTCGACGGCACCGGTTGCAAGCGCATGCTGCCAGTCCTCGTCGAGCACCTGTACCAGATCGATATCGAAGGGGAGCATGCGGGTCAGCATGCTCATGAGCTCGTCCTTGCAGTGGACCTCGGAGCTGAAGCTCCGAGGAAGCGTGCGCGGAAGCGCCTCCGATGCTGCCTTCTCTGCTTGCTGCGGCTTCTGGGCAGGTTCATATGCAACGGGCTCTGCTGCGGCAGGTGCTGCAGCCTCGGGCTCCGGCATTGCTTTAGCCTCGGGCTCCGGCGCTGCTGCAGCGGCCTCTGATGGCTGCTCTGGCGCGTTTTCGGCGGGAGCGGGCTCTGCAGGCGCAGCCTGCGCTTTGGCGTTCTCAGCTGGCTTCTCGGCAGCCTCTGGCTCGGGCTCAGGTTCGGCAGGCTCTGCCGGCATCGCACGTATCTCGTCGAGCGTGAAGACATGGGGGTGAGATAGGTCCTCTTCCTTCGGCGTTTCGGCTTCCTTTGCTGTCTCAGGCGCTGGAGATGCTTCAGGCTCCGCAGGAGCGGGTGCTGCCAGCTCTGCAGCCTCCTCTGACACTGGCCTGGCTTCTGTCTTCTCTGGCTCCTCTGCAGGAGTCTCGGGTGCCGGAGCCTCGGGTGCCGGAGCCGGGGATGTGTCTTCAGGCTTCTGCTCTGGAGCCTTCTCTTCAGCCTTGGGCGCGGGTCCTGCCTTCTTCTGCTTCTTCTGGATATGGCGGGGCTTCACGGCCTTGAGCTGCGAGCCCTTCTTTTTCTTCCACGGCTTTCCGGCCTTGCCCGATCCCTTCTCGGGAGCAGGTGCAGAAAGCGCCTCATCCCACTGCTCGTTCTGGACAATCGTGATATAGCTCCTGCCGCCCTTGAAGTCCGTGAGCGTCACGAAATCGGAACAGGCTTCCATTACATCGTGGAACGTCTCGCACCCCAGATCTTCAGGCTCTATGCCTTCCCGTCTGAAGAGCTCTTCTGCCTTTGGCAGGAATATCTGGTGTCCTGTCCCGTATTCCTTCGCAATGAGCTGATAGATATAGAGCTGGTGCCCAAGCTGAATCTTTGCCATCTTCATCATCCCAACAAAATGTCCCTGCAATGGGGACCGCGCGAATTCGAAACGTATCTAGACATACCCAAAAGTGTCTGTCTGCGCATGCATCCATGCCCTGTCTTGTATGGATGCATCGAAGACAACGCCCTTTCCGGCATGCATCGTGCATGTAACAGGGTACGCCTACGGCTGTTTCCGTACAGTGATTTGGCGCGAATCTGCGTAAGATGGAGGTGGAAGGAGCTGATTGGGAATGGATCAGAAGCTGGACGAGATACTGAAGGGCTTCTCGAAGCGCCTCGGCGCCGCAAGGACCTGGATCGTGCCTGGAGGGACCGAGCATCTCTCCGAGGGACTGCCTCCGGAGGCAGTGCTTGGAGAGACGCTCGGCGGCGTGCCGATAGCCTGCTTCGATGTGAAGACAGAAGCGGCCAAGGCACAGGAGGCAGGCCAGTTCCTCGTCGTCGACAATACGCTTGCAAGCTCCTATGGCTGCCCAGCCGTGCGCCTCGGTGCCGCTCTTGCCATCGAGTCGCTCGATGCGGTCCTGGGCTGGCTCGGCTCTGGCCTCATTGCCGTGAGCGTGCCGAAGGAGGTGCCAGACGGGCTCCAGGAGCTTGTCTCCTCGTTCGATGAGCGGCCCGAGCTTTCGGGCAGGATGCTCGACGAGCTCGTGCGGGCTCTCCGGAGCTTCGATGAGAGGAGAAGGGGAGCCTCTGACAATGCGCAGGTGGCAGCGAGCTATCTCGTCTGCCATCCGGCGGTGAAGGAAGTCCGCTATCCTGGCCTCAAGGGAGATCCGACGCAGCCCATAGCGGCACGGACGCTCCAGCGCGGTTTCGGCCCCTGTGTCGATTTCCGCCTCAGGAATCCTAGGACCGACGTGGAAGGGCGCATCCTCTGCGCTCCGGGAAACACCTGGGTGCCCGGAGGCATCGCCTCGAGACTCTCTGTCGTGACCGATGCAGATGGTGCGATCTGGACGCGGCTCACGTGTGGCCATGGGAAGCCGGAGCCTCTGATCGAAGCGCTCGAGAAGACGCTCAGATAGGGGAGCAGACGCCATCTCCTCATGAAGAAGGGCCGCAGATGCGGCCCTTCTTGGTGTGGCAATCTATTTCAGCGCGTCGTTTTGGTAGGTCACGAAGCGGAACGCTATGCCTTCAGGCGTCACATCCTCGTCGGTCTCGTCCGTGACAGACCAGCCGGGATCCTCGTCGAGGTTCGGGAAGAAGGCATCGGCTTCGCGCACGCAGTCAGCCTTCGTGACGATAGCGTCGGAGCAGAAGGGGAGAAGCTCCTTATAGACGCTGGCGCCTCCTATGACCCAGACCTTGTCCGGATCTTCGTCCTTCACGGCAGAAAGCAGCTCGTCGATGGAGCCGACGGTCTCTGCTCCCGGATCGAGCGTGCTTCCGCCATGCGTGAGCACGATATTCCGCCGGTTCTTGAGAGGACGCCCTCCCGGGAAGCTCTCGAGCGTGCGGCGTCCCATAACGACGGTGCCGCCGGTCGTGCATTCGACGAAGTGGTGCATGTCGGCCTTGTTCCGGACGAGGAGCTGGCCCTTGTTGCCGATGCCCCAGTCGGAGCAGACAGCGACGATTGCTCTCATGTGCGCTCCTAGATAGCGATAGGGATGTTCTTGATCTGAGGGCCGTGCTGGTAGTCCTCGACGATCAGGTCATCGGTCGTGAAGGCATAGAAGTCATGCACATCCGGGTTGAGCGTCACCTTCGGTGCCGGATAGGTCGGACGGGAGATGAGCTCCTCGATCATCGGCACATGGCGGTCATAGATGTGGGCATCGGCAATCATGTGCACGAGCTCGCCTGCCTGCATGTCGCATGACTGCGCGACCATCATGAGGAGGATCGCGTACTGGCAGACGTTCCAGTTGTTCGCGGCAAGTACGTCCTGGCTGCGCTGGACCAGCACCATGTTGAGCGTCGGGCGGTCGCATCCAGGATCCTGCGTCACGTTGTAGATTGCGTTGTAGGCACAGGGATAGAGATGCATCTCGTGCAGGTCCTGGAAGTTGTACATGTTCGTCATGATCCGCCGGGAGTATGGATTGTGCTTGAGATCGTAGAGCACACGGTCCATCTGGTCGAACCTGCCTTCGGGATACTCGGAGACCTGTCCGATCTGGTAGCCATAGGCCTTGCCGATCGAGCCCTCCTCGTCTGCCCACTCGTCCCAGATGTGCGAGTGCAGGTCGTGGATGTTGTTCGACTTCTTCTGGTAGATCCACAGAATCTCGTCCATCGCGCTCTTGAGAGCCGTGCGCCTGAGCGTGAGTGCCGGGAACTCCTCCCTCAGGTCATAGCGGTTGCAGACACCGAAGCGCTTGATCGTATAGGCAGGAGTGCCGTCCTCCCAGTGGGGGCGCACCTTCTGTCCTTCGGTTGTCGTGCCATGGTCCAGGATATCGCGGCACATCGCGATGAAGATGTCGTCGGCCTTGCTCATGGGCAGGCTCCTTTCTTCTGAGAGAGCGTCCTAGCGGATCGGATACCAGTATTCGTCGGAGCCAGAGTTCGAGCCCAGGCCATTGCTGCCGTAGCCATTGCCGCTGTCCCCGTAGCCATAGCCATACTCGTCGTTGTAGCCATATCCGTCCCCGTAGCCGTTGCCGAGGGCAGAGGAGGAGCCGCTCGAACTGTAGCTCTGAAGATAGCGGTAGATGAGGCTCGAGGCGCCCGCTGCGCAGCTTGTTGCCATTGCCATCAAGCACAGCACGACGGCTCCGGCGATGATGAGGGCGACGGGGCCCGACTTGGCATTCTCCGGATCGTTCGTCGAGCTCGGTCCCTGAATCGGGGCCGGCGTGCCGGCAGATCCTGGCATCGTGTCATCCATGGGATGCTCCTTAGAACTGTTCGCTTGCAATGATGTCTTCCCACGCAAGGCCCAAGGCATTCACGAGGGAGCGGTCCGCTTCGAGCCAGTCGACGGACAGGATCTCGTCGTGGGCAAGCCACTTTCCTGCCTCGTGGACGCGGAGCTCTGGCTCCGTTCCCGGCTCGACGTGGGAGACATAGACATCCATCGTGAGATGGAAGTCGGGATAGTCATATTCGATCGTGTCGAGAAGCCAGATCGTCGTGAGATGGAGCCCGAGCTCCTCCTCGATCTCGCGGCGGCAGGCATGCTCTGAGGTCTCGCCGGGCTCGACCTTGCCGCCCGGGAACTCCCAGCCATCCTTCTGGGCACCGGCGGCGCGCTGCGCTGCAAAGATGCGGGTGCCATCCGTGATGATGGCAGCTGCGACATGCTTCGTCTCTGCCATCAGATCTCCTCCTGCGCGAAGCGCACGACCGCGTAGGATGTGCCGTCAGGAGCGGTCAGGTCCACCGCATGGCCATCCTCTGTCGTGTGCACGATGGGCACGATCGTGTCTCCGAGCATCGCGGCACGCTTGTACTGGACATCGATCGTGTGCGGCAAGCACTCTGCGGGCAGCGCTTGGAGCGCGAGGAGCACGTAGTTCGCATTGTTCATATGGTGGTTCGTGTCGAGGAACTGCTCTGTGACCACGGACGGGCGCATGGTTGTGGCAGGCCCTTCGGCCTTGACCCTGCGCAGCAGCGGGCCAATATCGAGCCGGGGCTCTGCCTCGTCCATGTAGGCATATTCGGATTCGGGGACATTGATGACGCGCTGGTTCTCGAGATCGAACATGAACCAGAGGGAGTCGGCCTTGACGCAGGACGTGCCGTCCTCTCGCTTCATCTGGAAGCAGCGCTTTGCCTGGAGGCCCTTCACGTGGTAGGCCCAGGTAGAGGTCTCGATGCGCTCGCAGAAGCGCGGCAGGCTCTCGATCTCGATATGCCAGGTGCCGACAATCCAGCCGAGATGGAGGCTCTTCAGATGTTCGAGGCCGATGCCCAGGTGCTCCGACTGAAACGTGGAGCAGTCCTGGAAGTAGTTCATGAGGGCATAGAGAGAAAGCCTGCCCTCTCCATCGGATTCGCTGTAGCGGACCCGGCTATCGAATGCATACATGTAGGCTCCTTGTCTGGTCTTCCAGTCAATGGTGCCACAAAATGCAGTGGTCTAGACACCGGCCCGCTACTCAGCGCAAAATGAGCTTTCTCAGCTGCCCTGTGCGCGCGGCGATGCATGCCCTCGGCGTCGTGTCATCGAGATGCGCGACCGTGAAGAGGATGTCTGCTGCATAGAGTGCAAGGCAGAGCGTCGCTGCGGCAGCGCAGAGCCTCTGGTCGGCGGCACCGAGCGTGCCGAGGATTGCCGGCTGCAGTATCTTCACGTCGATGACGGCAAAGAGGCCGAAGACGGAGCTTGCCTGCGGGCAGACGAGGCCCCGGAAGTTGCCGGGAAACATCGAGTAGTCCCACCAGCGCCTTCCGAAGCGGCGCTCGAGGGCAGCGCCCGAGGCGTATTCGAGGACCGTCGAGAGCAGGGTGCCCAGAAGGAAGAGCATGAGGGTGTCTTCGACCCAGCCGAGGGCGAGCCAGACGACGATGGCAGAGACGCCGTAGATCGGGCAGGTCGGCCCATAGAGCATGCCGCGGCGTTCGAGGTGGCGGGAGGCAAGCGAGCAGTAGATGGTCTCCCAGACCCAGCCGCCGGCTGCGATGATGGCACCAGAGAGCAAAAGATGGGCAGAAGTCTCGGCAAGTGCGGCTACAGGCATCGGATGCTCCTTTCGAGGATTGCGGCCTTCTTCTTCACGACCTCGGCGATGCAGCTTGCCTTGTCCGCGATCGTCACGACCCAGCCCTCGCGGGTATGGGGTGGGATCGGCACGAATGGAAACATGTGGTGCGCGATCACATCGCGCTCGATCGGCGTGAGCGCAAAGTCGCGCTCTGCATTCTCGAGTGCATGGAACGGGTGCGTGAACCCATGCCAGCGGTCGGGGGCAGAGGCGCTCTCGTGCCAGTCGTAGAGGAAGTAGTCATGAAGGAGGGCGCCTGTGACAAGCTCGTCCATATGGAACGAGAACGGAAGCGCGCGGGCGATGCGGTATGCATAGGAAGCGACGGAGTAGCAGTGCTCGGCGCACGTCGTGTCTCCATGCTGGATGAAGGCATCCATCTGATGGAAGGCAGCCGTTTCTGCCACCGGCTCCGCAAGCTCTTCGAAGCTTCTGTCTGTCTGCATAGGCATCCTCCATTCGCAACCGAAATAGAATTATTCCCAAAATAGGAAATAATTGCAAATCAGGAAGCATTGCGAGTCATGCTATGCTCAGGGAGTCGAAGGAGCAGACCATGGCACGAGAGCATCGAAGCGAGGACAGAAGGGTCATAAAGACGCGCCGCGCGATACGCGCAGCGCTCCTGGAGCTTCTTGCTTCCGAAGAGGTGCGTGACATCACGGCCCGCGATGTCGCAGACCGCGCGCTCATAAGCAAGAAGACGTTTCTGGCACACTATGGAAGCGTCTCGTCTGCCGTGGACGAGATGGAGACGGAAGCGGTCGAGTCCGTCGCTGCCGTGCTCGACGAAGCGGAAGCTGCTGACGGCGAAGAGGGCTTCGTGCATGCGGCCGAGCGCATCGCCAGTCTCGCCGAGGACAAGGCGACGACGATGGGGGCGCTGCTCCATACCAGGGTGAAAGATGAGCTTGTGGCGAGGATAGAGTGCCTTGTCCGCGACCGCATCGCGAAGGCTTCGGGACCTGACGCAGGCACCCTCATGCCCGACTTCGTGGCAGGAGGGCTTGTCTCTGCCATGAGGAGATGGATCCAGGACGGGAGGCGCCTTTCGGCCAGGGAGCTTGTCCAGAAGGCTCAGGCGCTTGTCGGCACGCTCAGAAAAGATGGGCTGCCTGACGCAGAGCCGACAGATATCGCGTGATGAGAAAGGGCCCGGACTGCGTCCGGGCCCTGATTCTTGCTGCGTCTGCTTTCGCGCTATGCTTCCGGGTAGGCGATCTCGTCTGTGTCCGAGAAGCGGGGGGCCTCTGCATCTTCGGCATGATAGCGGCTCATGGAGTCCACAATCATGCGGTTTGCGGCAGGGTAGATGCTTGTCTCGTAGGACGTGACGGTATCTCCTGTGACCTCGCCGTCCACCTGGAGCGGAATCGGCTCCGAGGAGACGATGCGGATGTCCTTGCCCGTGAATGTCTGGATCTGGGGACGACCGATGTTCTTGCCGCTCCTGTCGAGGATGCCCGCAAAGATCGGCTTCAGCACGTGCACGGCATCGCTCGTCTCGAGCACGATCACATCGAGCAGGCCGTCATCCATGCGGCAGTCAGGCACGATCTCGATGTCTCCCTGCATCATCGCATTGTTCGCGACCATGCACGTGATGCCATCGCACTCGTGCACGACGCCGTCGGCAAAGATCGTGAAGTGGGAGACGACGGGGCGCGTGTTCTCGAGGGCAGCGGCGAAGTAGGCCATCTCACCCATGGACTTCTTGTTCGGTATCGCCGATGCCATGAGCTGCGCATCGAAGCCCATGCCGCACATGAGGCCGAAGCCGCGTGAGTGCTCCGTGCCCGTCTCGTCCTGCCAGTGGACCTCGCCGATATCGGTCAGAGCGGTGTGCCCAACCCTGCAGGCACGGGCAAGCGCTGCCGGCTCCATCGCATTGCCGACATTGGCGCAGAAGAGGTTTGCCGTGCCGGACGGGAAGACGCAGGTCGCGACATCGCGGTAGCGCAGCGCATGGAGGAGGCCTGTGACGGTGCCGTCGCCTCCCGAAATCACGCAGACGTCGTAGTCCTCGGCGTCCTTCACGAGCTCCTCGGGCGTCTCTCCGTCAGCGATCACGTGGAATGTGCAGGTGTCTCCCGGGTGCACGAGCGAGCGCTCGAACTCGAAGATGGCATCGGAGCCGAAGCCCGACTTGGGGTTGTGGATTATGAGAGTTCGCATATATCCTCCCGGGGCGGGTCCCAAGTGCGGCCCGGCGGCTATGATGGATGGGAAAGCTGCAGCGATATGCCAGCTTTCTTGCAAGTATACCCAGGGACCATCCTGAAGGAGTCGCGTGTATCTTACAGATGAAGCCGGTGTCCGCGCCTTTGCAGAGCGAGCAGCCGCCTCGAGCGTGCTGGCCGTCGATACGGAATTCCTGCGCGAGAAGACCTACTATCCGCGCCTATGCCTTCTGCAGCTTGCTACCGCCACGGAATCTGCCATCGTCGATCCGATTCTCGTAGAAGACCTCTCCTGCATCCGCGAGCTCTTCGAGGATACACGCATCACGAAGGTGTTCCACGCCTGCGGCCAGGACCTCGAGGTCATCTATGCCGCGCTCGGGTGCGTGCCTCAGCCCATCTTCGATACGCAGGTGGCTGCAGCCTTTTTGGGCCAGCGGCAGCAGATCGGCTATGGCCCGCTTGTCGAGGCCTACTGCGGTGTCCATCTCGCGAAGGCAGAGTCGCTCACGGACTGGTCGAAGCGGCCGCTCGACGCGGCACAGCTCAGCTACGCCGAGGAGGACGTGAGCTACCTTCCGGGCATCTACGAGCGCATGCTCTCGGAGCTCGTCGAGAAGGGAAGGCTCGGCTGGGTGCTCCCGGAGTTCGAGGGCATGGTCGATCCTGCAAAGGTCGTGACAAGGCCCGAGGAAGCCTATCTCCATCTCAAGCGCTCCACATCGCTCACGAAGTCCCAGCTTGCGATTGCCCGCGAGATCTGCGCGTGGCGCGAGCGCGAGGCGGCGCGCCTCGATGTGCCGAAGCGATGGGTGCTCTCGGACGAGATCGTCGTCGAGTGCTGCAGGAGGCAGCCGACGGTGCCTCAGCGCCTGCTGCGCATCCGTGGCACAGAGCAGCTCACCCAGAAGGCGATTGCCGAGGTCTGTGACGCCGTGAAGCGTGGTCTTTCTGCCGATGTGTCCGATCTCAAAGTCACGCACCGGCATGCCCGCCCGTCTGCCGAGACGGAGTCTGTCGTCGACCTCATGTATGCCCTTCTGCGCATCAAGGCAGAGAAGTACGGCATCGCATCGCAGGTCATAGCGACAAGGGAGGACCTGCTCGATTTCCTACGCCACCCCGAGAGCTCGCCTCTTTCTGCCTCCTGGAAGAAGGAGGTCATAGGAGACGACCTTACCCGCCTGCTCCAGGGCGAGATCGGCCTCACGGTGAAGGATGGCGCGATAGAGCTCCTGTAGGCACGCAAGTCCTGCAAGATTCCTGTCGGGTTCTGGGTAGAAGATTGACACGTATACAGGACACAAGGAGTCTTCAATGCCGTACTACTATTTCTATGGATTCGATTCAGCATATCTGCTGCTGATCGTCGTCTGCACGGTTCTGGGCATGGTGACCCAGGGCTATATCAAGAGCACGTACCGCAAGTGGTCTGCCGTGCCCGCATCGAGCGGCATGACGGGCGCCCAGGTCGCGCGCCGCATGCTCGATGAGGGCGGTGCCTCCTCTGTCGGCATCACCGAGATCGGCGGCGAGCTCACGGACAACTTCGATCCGCGCGACAACAAGCTTCATCTCTCGCAGGAGAACTTCTCCCAGGGCTCGGTCGCTTCGGTAGCGGTTGCCTGCCATGAGGCAGGGCATGCCTGCCAGAAGGCGAAGGGCTATGTGCCGATGAAGGTGAGGACCGCGCTTGTGCCGGTCGTGAACTTCGCGACGAATGCCTGGACCATCGTCCTGCTCATGGGCATCTTCCTGGGGCTCACGGGCTTCATCCAGCTTGCGCTCATCCTCTTTGCCTTCTCCGTCATCTTCGAGCTCGTGACGCTGCCGGTCGAGATCGATGCCTCGCGCCGTGCCGTGAAGTATCTTGCTGCGAATGGGGGCGGCATCGACGAGAAGGGCGCCAAGCAGGTGCTTACGGCAGCTGCCCTCACGTATGTCGCGGCTGCCCTCATCTCGATACTCCAGCTTATCTATCTGATGGGACGCTACAATGACCGGAACTAGCGAGCTTCAGGACGAGGCGCTGAGCGTCTCCGAGGCAGTCGCTGCCGCAAAGGGCGCTGTCGCCTCCGTTGGCACGTTCCTCGTCACGGGCGAGGTCTCGGGCTTCCGCGGCCCGAATGCCCGGAGCGGACACTGCTACTTCGAGATCAAGGACGATGTCTCCTCGATGTCGGTCATCGTCTGGCGTGGCGTCTATGCTTCTTCCGGCATCCAGCTCAAGGACGGCATGGAGCTCCTCATGAAGGGGAAGTTCGATGTCTACCAAGGCTCAGGCAGGCTCTCGTTCATCGCGAGCAAGGTCATGGTGTCAGGAGAGGGACTGCTGAGGCAGCAGGTCGCAGCGCTTGCACGCAAGCTCGAGCGCGAAGGCCTCATGGATCCTGCCCGCAAGCGCCCGATTCCGCGCTTCTGCACCCGTGTCGCCGTCGTGACCTCTCTTTCCGGCTCCGTCATCGAGGATGTGCGCCGTACGCTCAAGCGCAGGAACCCGCTTGTCGAGCTCCAGATGGTCGGTGCCTCGGTCCAGGGACCGGAAGCGCCGGCAACCATGGTGAGAGCGTTGAAGATCGCAGCAGCGGCCAGGCCCGATGCAATACTTCTCGTCCGTGGCGGCGGCTCCTTCGAGGACCTCATGGCGTTCAACGATGAAGGGCTTGCGCGTGCAGTGGCTGCCTGTCCGGTTCCGGTCATTACGGGCATAGGCCATGAGCCGGACACCTCGATCTGCGACATGGTCGCAGACAGGCGCTGCTCGACGCCGACGGCAGCGGCAGAGTCCGTGGCACCGGCTCTCGATGAGATCGTGACGACCCTGAACGAGCGCCAGGTGCGCCTGGGGCGTGCGTTTGGAGCGACGCTCGAGCGCGAGGGACAGAAGCTCTCCCACGCAGAGCAGCTCATGAGCTCCGCGATGACGGGAAGGCTCGGACGCGAGCAGGTGCACATCGAGTCTCTAGCGAAGCACCGCTGCTTCACGGACCCGATGTCGTTCATCGAGGACAGAAGATCCCAGCTCGCTCTTTCCGAGCAGCGTCTCCACGATGCAATCCCGCATGCGCTCGAGCGGCAGGAAAAGGATCTGGGCCACATGGCAGAGCGCTTGAACGGTGCGGCCACGCGTATGCTCGTGCCCTATGAGGCAGAAGTGAAGCGCGCTGCCGCGACGCTCGATGCGCTCTCGCCGCTCAAGGTCCTGGGGCGCGGCTATGCTATCGCGAAGGATGCAGACGGACACGTCGTGAGCGATGCGGAAAAGCTGAAAGCCGGAGACGAGCTCAGCGTGATGCTCGGACACGGCACCGTTACAACAGAAGTGAAGGGCGTCGATCTTTCGGCGCAGACAAGATAGGAGATTTCCCATGGCTGAAGAGCTGCCGAAGGTAGAAGACATGAGCTTCAAGGAGGCTTCCGTCGAGCTCGAGCGCATCGTGCGCTCGCTCGAGGCAGGAGACCTCGAGCTCGAGGATTCACTTGCCCAGTATGCACGCGGCGTCGAGCTCTTGAAGAGCCTGCGTGACAGGCTTGCGCACGCCGAGCAGAAGGTGCAGGTGCTCCTCGATGCCTCGAAGGAAGAGGTTGCACCGGATACGACGGCGGCCCCTTCCACAGCCTATCTGGACGAGTAGGCCTGCCGGGCTGCGTTGTGCTGAGAGCATGGCATATGCGCACGGCTCTGCAGCGCAGCCGAGGTAGTAGACTGGACCCACCACCTACGAATGGAAGGAGCAGATGCAATGAGCGACTGCATTTTCTGCAAGATTGCAAACGGCGAGATTCCGACCGATATGGTCTATGAGGACGATCTCGTGGCGGCCTTCAAGGACGTGAACCCGCTGACGCCGGTCCATGTGCTCGTCGTGCCGAAGAAGCACTACGCGAACATCGTCGACAACGTGCCGGCCGAGACCCTTGCTGCCATGGCCCATGCCATCGACGTCGTGACGAAGCAGTATGGCATCGACAAGACCGGCTTCCGCTGCATCACGAACACGGGCGACGATGCCGGCCAGTCCGTGCATCACTTCCACATCCACATCCTGGGCGGCAGGAAGCTCGACCCGGAAGCCGGCGAAGGCAAGAAGTAAGGATTCCGCAAGAGGCGCTGCGCGAGCAGCGCCTCTTTTTTCTCTGCAGGATAGGCATTGCATCCCTTGCTGAGAATGTATTTTGTTTATGAAGCGATGCCGCTCATGCGAATAATGCGCCACCTCGCCGAGATAGGCACTGGGACGGGATATCTGCTGCAAGTAGAGTATCATTGACATGTCTGTGTTGGGAGGGCGCACTCCCGCACTCCCTGAGAGAGGAGATTCATGATTGTACTTGTCATCAACGCTGGCAGCTCTTCTTTGAAGTATCAGCTGCTCGACACGAAGACCCGTGAAGTCTACGCCAAGGGCAACTGCGAGCGCATCGGTATCGATGGCTCCTTCATCGGCCACGAGGAGCGTGGCGGCGAGAAGCAGAAGCTCGAGGTTGCGCTTCCCGATCACAAGACGGCTGTGAAGCATGTCTTCGATATCCTGGCCGAGGCCGGCTTCGATACGGACAAGATTCAGGGCATCGGCCACCGCGTCGTTCAGGGCGGCTGGTACTTCCCCGAGTCCAAGGTCGTCACCGACGAGACCCTCTCCTGGGTCCGCGAGGTCGCACCTCTTGCACCGCTTCACAACTACGCCGAGGCCGACGTTATCGAGATCTGCCGCGAGATGTTCCCCTCCATTGGCAATGTGATCGTCGCCGACACGTCCTTCCACTACAACATGCCTGAGAAGGCATGGCGCTATGCTCTGCCGCGCGACGTCGTCGACAAGCTCCATATCCGCAAGTACGGCGCACACGGCACCTCGCATCGCTACATCTGGAAGGAGACCTCCGAGTTCCTGAAGGGCGACGTGCACAAGCTCGTCTCCTGCCACCTCGGCTCCGGCGCTTCCCTTTCCGCTATCGAGGATGGCCATGATATGGATACCACGATGGGCCTTACGCCGCTTGATGGCCTGATCATGGGCACCCGCTGCGGTACGATCGACCCGGCTACGGTCTGCTACCTCCAGCGTGTCGGCGGCTACTCGGTCGACGAGGTCGACACGATGATGAACAAGCAGTCCGGCCTGCTTGCACTTTCTGGCGTCTCTTCTGACTCCCGCGACATCGAGGCTGGTGCCGAGAAGGGCGACAAGAACTGCCAGATGGCACTCGAGATGTTCTACTACCGCACGAGCCAGCTCATCGCCGAGATGGCACAGTCCATGCACGGCTTCGACACGATGGTCTTCACGGCCGGCATCGGCGAGAATTCGGCAGAGATGCGCTACGGCGTTGCTCACGAGCTCGAGTGGCTCGGTGTCAAGATCGACCCCGAGAAGAACGCAGTGCGCTCCGGCGACCCGCGCATCATCTCGACGGACGACTCTTCCGTCAAGGTCCTCGTCGTCCCGACGAACGAGGAGCTCATGATTGCCCTCGACGTCGAGGCGCTCCTCGGCTAATCGCCCAGGTTCATATGATCCTGAACAAGGCGGAGCTTCCTCCGGGAGGCTCCGCCTTTCTTATGGCTTCTTGGCTCGGATGCTGGAGGCCAATGTTTATAGAAGAGCCGATAGCCCGCCTCCATTGGCCGGCTGCCGAAGCATCAGAGGCTATAGATAGATAGATAGACTGAAACCTGTACATGAGCTGAATGCATATTTACATATCGCAGCCGCGCACTTCTCTTTTCCGACAGCCGCATCCACCCCTGCACGGAGGCAGAAGCATGAAGAAGGAAACGCGTGACACGGTCATCTTGCTCGTAGTGATAAGCGTGAATCTGGCGTGTGGCTGCGGGCTTCTGATTGCGGAGTTGGCAGGCGACATCCCCGCTGGATTTGCAGATGTCCGTCCCTGGAGGTATGTCGGCGATATCTGCAGCATCATCAGTGTCTTCATCTTCCGGTCACTGTGGAAGAGACTTCCAAAGAAGAGCTGAAGCCTGACACCGGATCAGGGGCGCGCTGGCGTGCAGCCAGGATAAGTGCTTCTCAGGCATGAAAGCAGGGGCCCGGTCCGGACGAGTTCCGGCGCCAGGCCCCTGCTGCGTATCTCCGATATGAGATGGAGGCTGCGCTGATGTCCTGCTCGGAAGCAGCCTTCCTGATGCCTCCTAGAACGGACGGATTGTGAAGGTGCGGGAGAGCTCTTCTCCTGGCTCGAGGAAGAGCATGCCGCGCTTCTTCTCGAACTCGTCGGTCTCGTCCTTGGCGGCAGCGACACCGACCCAGGGCTCGACCGCGACGAAGGGCGCATCGTTCTCGGCAGACCAGACGCCGAGATAGGGGAAGCCGTCGAAGGAAAGCTCGACGCCGTGGCCGGACTTTGTGCCGGCAAGCTGGACGCGGCTCTCAGGAACATCGTGGAACGTGAGCGTGAGATAGCGCTCGAAGAGGCCATGCGTGAGCGGGAGCGTATCGGAAGTGCCAAGCGAAGACATCTGGCCGAAGTCCTCAAGGCCCTCTGTGTCGATGGCTGCGGTCTCGATATCCCAGGGCTCCGCAAAGCGGAGCTCGTAGTCTTCGAAGGACTCATTCGTGCCAGGCACCGGCACATTGAAAGCAGGGTGTCCGCCGAGCGTGAAGGGGAGTGTCACGGTGCCCGGGTTCTTCACGGTGTAGGTCTGGGAGAGCTTGTCTCCGTCCACGGCGTACGTCATCTCGAGCACCCAGTCGTAGGGGAAGCTCTTCTTCGTCTCATCGGTCGACTCCACATGGAACGTGACGGACGTATCGTCCTTCTTCGCAACCTCATGCTCCATATTGCGGGCCAGACCATGGCGGGAAAGATGGATATCGCCCTGGGCGCTCGTGGCAAAGCCGTTCCTGAGCACGCCGACAATCGGGAAGAGGATCGGAGCGCAGCGGGGCCACCACTTCGGGTCTCTCTGCCAGAGGTACTCGTTTCCATCGAGCGCGAGGCTCATGAGCTGAGCGCCGTGGGAGTCAATGGATGCAGAAAGCGGACCGGAAGAGATTGTTTCGATGGTGCTCATGGGGCAGCTCCTTCAGGAATCGGATGCAGATGCATCAATCATAGCGCCAGGCATCGGAAAGGCTGCAATGCGCTCGCGGACGGGTGAGAGGGGAGCCTGGGTGGGCTGTCTTTCGGGACAGCACAGATGTGGCATGTCCAATTCGGCGGATTGTCGCTTCGGGAGGACAATCCGCTTTCAGAGCGGGTAAGAATATGCTTTGTGGATATCAAATTGAAGCAGTCCACACATGACGGAAACGCTTCCAGCATGTTAACGATTGGATGCGAAAATCTGGATTCCGCTAGAATTTTATGTGGTCGTTTCAAGGATGGTCTATCTGCGTGCAAGGTGCACGCACTGTTAGGAGGATGGATCGTGATCGAAGAAGAGCTTGCACACTGCGGCCTTGCCGCACACGAAGGCAAGGTGCTGGTCGACGCTGCTCCTGCCGTGCTTGTGGAAGAGGCTCTGAAGAACGGCGAGGGCGAGCTGACCTCGACGGGCGCTTTTGCAGTCTATACCGGAAAGTACACCGGCCGTTCCCCGAAGGACCGCTTCATCGTCGATACGCCCGACGTGCATGACAAGATCGCCTGGGGCACGGTCAACATGCCCATGAGCGTCGAGGGCTATAAGCACATCAAGGAGAAGATCTGCTCCTATCTCGCAAAGCGCGACAACCTCTATGTGATTCACGCCTATGCAGGTGCGAACAGGAAGTATGCCCGCAAGTTCGAGGTCGTCTGCGAGCTTGCAAGCCAGGCCCTGTTCTCGAAGCAGCTCCTCGTCCGTCCGAACGAGGAAGAGCTTGCCGCTTATGGCATGCCGGACTTCACGGTCCTTGCTGCTCCGGGCTGCAAGTGCGATCCTGCTGTCGATGGCACGCACTCCGAGGCCTGCATCCTCATCAACTTCCAGGAGCATGAGATCCTCGTGCTCGGTTCCCGCTACTCGGGCGAGATCAAGAAGTCGGTCTTCTCGACGATGAACTTCCTGACGGTCGAGGAGAACAACATCCTGCCGATGCACTCCTCCGTGAACAAGGACCCGAAGACCGGCGAGACCGCAGTCTTCTTCGGCCTTTCCGGCACCGGCAAGACGACGCTTTCTGCCGACCCGAAGCGTGTCCTTGTCGGCGACGACGAGCATGCCTGGGCAGACGACGGCGTCTTCAATTTCGAGGGCGGCTGCTATGCCAAGTGCATCCGCATCTCTCCTGAGACCGAGCCCGACATCTTCAACGCCATCAAGTTCGGTTCCGTCTGCGAGAATGTCGTCCTCGACGACAAGCGTGTTGCCGACTACGACGATGCGAAGTACACGGAGAACACCCGTGTCGCCTACCCGATCGAGAACATCCCGAACTCTGATCCTTCGGGCTGCGGCAAGGTCCCCTCTGTCGTCATCTTCCTGACGGCCGATGCCTTCGGCGTCCTGCCGCCGATCTCCCGTCTTGACCGCAATGGCGCCATGTATCACTTCATCTCCGGCTTTACGTCGAAGGTCGCCGGCACCGAGCGCGGCATCACCGAGCCGCAGCCGACATTCTCGACGCTCTTCGGCGAGCCGTTCATGCCGCTCAACCCGCTCATCTATGCCCAGATGTTCGGAGAGCGCATGGAGCGCTACGGCACCCGCGTCTATCTCGTGAACACCGGCTGGACCGGTGGCCCTTACGGCACAGGCAAGCGCATGAAGCTTGCCTACACCCGTGCCATGGTGACCGCTGCTCTCAATGGCTCGATCGAGAACGCCGAGTTCGTGCACGACAAGGTCTTCAATGTCGACGTCCCGCAGACGATCGAGGGTGTGCCTTCCGAGCTCCTGAACCCGCGCGACACGTGGGCAGATCCTGTTGCCTACGATGCAGCTGCAAGGAAGCTTGCCTCCATGTTCGAGGAGAACTGCGCCAAGAAGTATCCGGACATGGCTCCCGAGGTCAAGGCAGCAGGCCCCTGCTCCACGGCAGAATAGGGAAGAGCCAACAACTGTTCTGGGAGGGTCCCTTCGGGGACCCTCCTTCTTTATGCGTCAGCATTTCGCGGCATGAAAAAAGGAGGCCCCGGCGAAGCGGAGCCTCCAAGAAGGTGTGTGGCGAGAAGCTACTCTGCCATCTGTGCCTGGACAGCGGTGATTGCGACGACGCCCACGATGTCGGATGCGGAGCAGCCGCGGGACAGGTCGTTCACCGGCTTTGCGATGCCCTGAAGGATCGGGCCATAGGCCTCGGCGCCAGCGAAGCGCTGGACAAGCTTGTAGCCGATGTTGCCGGCCTCGAGATCCGGGAAGACGAGGACATTGGCATATCCTGCGACCTCGGAGCCCGGTGCCTTGAGCTGGGCTACGGACGGCACGAGGGCAGCGTCGAGCTGCAGGTCGCCGTCGAGGGCAAGCTCGGGGTTCTTCTCCTGAGCAAGCTTCGTTGCCTCCTGGACCTTCGTCGGGATGTCGCCCTTTGCGGAGCCCTTCGTGGAGAAGGAAAGCATAGCGACCTTCGGCTCGGAGCTCATGTACTTCTTCCAGGACTCGGCAGAGGCAAGAGCGATCTCGGAGAGCTCTTCTGCGGTCGGTGCGATATTGAGGCCGCAGTCAGCGAAGAGCAGCGTGCCGTTGTCGCCGTACTCAGCCTTGTCCGTGCACATGATGAAGAAGGCAGAGACGAGCTTCGTGCCCGGAGCGGTCTTCAGGATCTGGAGGGCAGGACGAAGGGTGTTGGCCGTGGAATGGCAGGCGCCGGACACGAGGCCGTCGGCATCTCCAGCCTTGACCATCATCGTGCCGAAGTAGGTGTTATCATCCATCTGCTTCCTGGCATCCTCGAGCGTGACGCCCTTCTTCTTGCGGAGCTCGGCGAAGAGCTCGGCGTAGGCTTCATGCTTCTCTGCGGTCTTGGGGTCGATGACCTCGACGCCCTCGACAGAGATCTTGCTCGGGTCGCCGAGGATGATGAGCTTGGCAAGGCCCTCCTTCACGATCTCCTTTGCTGCCTCGATCGTGCGGGGATCCTCGCCCTCAGGCAGGACGATGGTCTTGAGGTCGGACTTGGCCTTCTGCTTCATGCGGTCTAGAAAGCTGCTCATTTGTTCTCCTTCTGAGAGGCCAGCCGCATATGGGCTGTTTGTATGCTTCTCGCCAAACGTTTCCGTCATGGACCTCTACATTATAGGGTCGCGTGCTAGAATCTTCAAAGATTAAGCCCCTGTACGCGCAATATTGCGTAGGGGAGCTGCGCTTTGTTATATCAGGCATGCAAGCGGCCGCTAGGGCCAGTCAGTGAGGGTGTATGAATATCGCACATGGTCTGCCGGACAATTTCAATGCTGACAGCTACGACGTCCTCGTCGTCGGTGCGGGTTATGCAGGAGCTGTATGTGCCCGCCGTCTTGCCGAGGCGCTGAACTTCAAGGTCTGCATCGTCGAGCGCCGCGACCACATCGCCGGCAACGCCTATGACTACGAGGACGAGGCAGGCATCCTGGTCCACAAGTATGGTCCGCATATCTACCATACGTACAACGACCGCGTGCATGACTTCCTGTCCCGCTTTACCGAGTGGACGGACTACCAGCACAAGGTGCTCGCGAACATCCATGGCACGCTCATGCCGGTGCCGTTCAACCACCAGTCGCTTAAGCTTGCCTTCGGCGAGGAGAAGGGCGAGCATCTCTACCGCAAGCTCGTCGCGACGTTCGGCCAGGACAAGAAGGTCCCCATCCTCGAGCTCCGCGAGAAGAACGATCCTGAGCTTGCCGAGGTGGCAGACTACGTCTATGAGAATGTCTTCCTGCACTACACGATGAAGCAGTGGGGAAAGACTCCCGACCAGATCGATCCTGCTGTCATGGGCCGCGTGCCGGTCTTCGTCGGCGACGATGACCGCTACTTCCCGCAGGCACCGCATCAGGGCATGCCGAAGGACGGCTACACGAAGCTCTTCGAGAACATGCTGAACCATGACCTGATCGACGTCTTCCTCGATGTCGATGTCCGCTCCATCATGCAGCTCACCGATACCTCTGTCGTCGTGTGCGGCAAGCCCTATGGCGGAGAGGTCATCTACACGGGCGCTCTTGACGAGCTCTTCGGCTTCGACGAGGGCCCGCTGCCGTACCGCACGGTCGACATGGTCTTCGAGACGCTTCCTGAGGACCAGTTCCAGCCGGTCGGCACCGTGAACTACACGGTCTCCGAGAACTTCACGCGCATCACGGAGTTCAAGAACATGACGGGCCAGGTCGTGCCGGGCAAGACGACGATCATGCGTGAGTACTCGAGGACGTATCTTCCGGGCGTCGGCGAGACCCCGTATTACGTCATCAACGAGCCTGAGAACATCGAGCTCTACCATGGCTACCGCGACCGCGTCGCGAAGCTCGTGAACTTCCATCCGGTGGGCAGGCTTGCAGAGTACCGCTACTACGATATGGACGGCGTGACGGCATCTGCTCTCGAGCTTTCCGACGAGATCATTGCCCATCATTAGGGGGAATATGCGCAAGACGATAACGTTCGGCATTCCCTGCTACAACTCTGCCGAGTACATGGACCACTGCATCTCGTCCATCCTCGATGGATCGGGACGTGCCGACGACGTGCAGATCGTGATCGTGGACGACGGATCGGTGAAGGACAACACGGCACAGAAGGCCGACGAATGGCAGGAGCGCTATCCTGACATCATCAAGGCCGTGCACCAGCCGAACGGCGGCCATGGCATCGCCGTGCTCTCCGGCCTCAAGAACGCCGACGGCGTCTACTACAAGGTCGTTGACTCCGATGACTGGCTGGACGCAGACGCGCTCCAGGCGCTGCTGGGGAAGCTCCGCGAGTTCATCGAGACGGATACCCGTGTCGACCTCGTGATTACGAACTATGTGTACGAGCACGTAGAGGATGGCAAGCAGAA
Organism: Atopobiaceae bacterium; assembly: GCA_051876355.1. Lineage (GTDB taxonomy): Bacteria > Actinomycetota > Coriobacteriia > Coriobacteriales > Atopobiaceae > Olsenella_L. The sequence goes on from JBJEHU010000006.1 coordinate 50,132, forward strand.
TGTCGTGGACTACGGCTTCGCGCTGCCGAAGGCCAAGGTCATGGGCTGGGACCAGATCGGCCACTTCAACATGAGCCAGAACCTCCTCATGCACTCGCTCTGCTACCGCACGGACATCCTGCGCCAGGGCGGTATCCCCATGCCGGCGCATACGTTCTACGTGGACAACATCTACGCCTATGTGCCGCTGCCGCGCTGCGAGACACTCTACTATCTCGACGTGGACCTCTACCGCTACTTCATCGGCCGCGAGGACCAGTCCGTGAACGAGTCGGTCATGACGAGCAGGATCGACCAGCAGCTCAGGATCACGCGCATCATGATGCATTCCTACCACCTGTACGACGATATCAAGTCGCGCAAGCTCAGGAACTACATGCTGAACTACTTCACGCTCATGATGGCAGTGTGCTCGATCTTCTCGAAGCTCTCTGACAAGCCGGGTGCCGAAGACAACCTCAAGGCTATCTGGTGCGAGCTCCAGCACTACGACGAAAAGATGTATTCGAGGGCACGCCGCGGTCTCGTGGGCATCGCGACGAACTTCCCGACCGAGACCGGCAAGAAGGTCACGATCGGCATCTACCACATCGCCCAGAAGCTCGTGAAGTTCAACTGATCTATCGAGCTGTCCGATGCAAGAAAAGGAAGGCGCCTGTCCACAGGACGGGCGCCTTCCTTCATCTGGTGCAGATACATGGCTTGCTCAGTCGAGGTCCGAGGCTGCCTTGAAGCCATAGGCGGGCTTCGCCTTGCGTGCGGCATCTGCGATGGCGCGCTCGATGGCACGCACGGCAAGGGCGCCCACGAGGTCGACCGGCGCTACGACAGAGCCGCAGGCCATAACGAAGATGGTGTCGCCGTCATTCGTCGTGTGCGTCGGGCGTATCGCATGCGCATAGCCATCTGCTGCCATCTGGGCGACCTTCGTCGCCTCTGCCTTCGTGAGACGGGCATTCGTCGCGATGCAGGAGATCGTCGTGTTCGTGCGGGCAAGCGGCATCACGAGCGATGTGCTTGCAGCGATGAGCGCATCCTCTTCGTCGATGATGTGGCTCTTGTCCTCTGAGAGGAGTCCTGAGAGGGGTTTTCCGGTCTCAGGGTCACAGATGTTGCCGACGGCATTGACGGCGCTCACAGCCCCTACGAGAAGCTCTCCGGCACTCTCCACATCCTCGCCGAGCCCGCTCTTCATCGCGCGCTCTGGCCCTTCGAGCTTGCCGACCGTGCAGCCGCAGCCCGCACCGACGTTGCCGCGGGAAAGCGGCTCGTCCTTCTCTTCGAAGGCAGCGCGCACGGCTTTGGCGCCTTCTGCCATGCCGGGGCGAACCGTGGCCGAACCGCAGGCAAGATCGAAGAGGCAGGCGGAAGAGACGATGGGGACCTTGGCAACGCCGACATCGAGGCCGATGTCTCGGCGCTCGAGCTCTTCGGCAGCGCCAGAGGCGGCTGCAAGCCCATATGCGGAGCCTCCGGAGAGCATGACGCAATGGAGGACATTCACGGTCTCTTCGGGTCTCAGAAGGTCTGTCTCGCGCGTTGCGGGGGCGCCGCCACGTACATCCACGGCGCCTGTAGCGCCTTCAGGACAGATGATTGCAGTGCAGCCGGTACCAGCCGCATCGAGCGTCGCGTGTCCGACAAGAAAGCCAGGGATATCGCGCAGTGATCTATGCATGCTCGATTCCTCCTTCGAGGATCTCTTCAATCAGGGCATTGCCAAAGACGGGTGCCATGAGCTCGCGGACGACGCGGGTGAGCGGAAGTCCCATGATCGTGTAGAAGTCGCCCTCGATATGCTTCACGAGCAAGCGGCCCCTGCCCTGGATCCCATAGGCGCCTGCCTTGTCGGCAGGCTCGTCCGAGGCGACATAGGCGGCAATCTCTGCGTCTGTGAGGTCATAGAACGTGACCTGTGCCGTATCGACAAGCGTGCGCTCGGATGCACCCTTTATGAGGGCGGCTCCGGTCGAGACGAAATGGGTCGCGCCGGAAAGGTCTCGCAGCATGCGCTTCGCATCTGCCTCGTCCTTCGGCTTTCCGAGCACCTCTCCCGACTCGAGCCAGACAATCGTATCGGCTGCAAGGATGGCAGGGGAGGACGCATCGCCTCTGTGGCGTGCCGCAACGGCTTCAGCCTTTGTCCTGGCCAGGCGCTCGACAAGAGCCTCCGGTGCCTCGCCGGCATGTCTCGTCTCGTCGATGTCTGCCGGCTCGACATGAGGCACAAAGCCTGCCTGCTTCAGTATCTCCAGCCTTCTCGGCGACTGCGACGCAAGTATCACAACGGACCTCTTCCTAGAAAAAAGGCGGAGGCCCGAAGCCCCCGCCCTCTGTGCCAGATATGGCAGATGCTACTCGACGGTAATTGCACCGACGGGGCAGTTGTCTGCTGCCTCCTGAGCGGCGTCCTCGTTCTCCTCGGGGACCTCGTCCACGATAGCCTCAGCAGTGCCCTCGTCGCCGATTGCGAAAACCTCGGGGCAGGTGCTCTCGCAGAGACCGCAGCCGATGCACTCCTCGCTGACAGATGCCTTCATGATGTCATCCTCTCACTTGAACTGACATAAGGTGGCCCGAGCCCCTCGCTCAGGCACGTACCTTTTGTACACTTTCTTGCGCAGAAACGCTAGTGTTATGCAAACCTTTTTCGCAGTCGGCGCCCAATGTGTGGTTCTGTCCACCGAAAGCGTCTTTGCGGAGCCGCCGGAAGAGACTGGATGCAGCGCTTCGAGCTCGTCTGCGTCGGGCTTGTTCTGATGGGCAGAAGGGATATGCCGGGCAGACTCCCGGAAAGACTGCACTGAGCTTTCCTGCAAAGCGTCCAGGGCTACAGCTCGACGTACTCCGCTTCGTTTCCATGCTGCCGTATCAACGTCATGAGGTCGTCTGCCTGCATCCAGACCGTTGCCGTATTGTCGTTCGGGTGGACGCCGATCCGGTTTCCCGCAAATTCTGCATCCAGATAGAAATGCACGCGATGCTCTGTGTCATTGAGGATGCCGAGAGGCGTCACAGAGCCAGGCGTGAGGCCCAGGATGGCAAGAAGGTCTTCCGCCGATGCGAAGGACAGGGCGCGAAGTCCCTGCTGCCTGCGGAATTCCTTGAGGTCCACCCGCTTGTCGCCCTTGACGGAGATCAGATAGTAGTTCCTCTTCTTGTCGTCTCGCACGAACAGGTTCTTCGCATCCCATTCGGGATAGGGGAGCTCCACATCGTTCAGCTCTTCCATGTTGAACACTGCCTTGTGCTCGGTCGCTTCGAAGGGGATGTGCCGCTCCTGCAGCCACTCATACGTTTCCTGCTTGTCCATCATTCACCATTCTGCAGTCGCAAGCCAAAGGCCCGCTGCCTTCAGATCATCCAGATGGTCAGTCTAACTTGAAGATATCTCTGCTCATGCACCTGAGGCTTCGTGGAAATCCGGATTTCATGCAGAAGAGAAGCGAGCCAGCTCAAGCGGGCTCGCGTGAGGCCTGCATCCTGCACTGCCGATCTCCTGCCGCCGCACTTCTGGGAAGCATCATGGTCTCGATACAGCAGCTCTGGGGGAAAGAAGGACAGGCGCTTGATCTTCCTGCTGCGACCTTGTCCACTTGGCCAATTCGGGGAGCTGCCTCCGGCGGGCGGGATGATATCAGAGGCTCAGCTCATACAGCTCGAAGTCTGTCCAGCCGGTATCCTCGTAGTACATCGGCAAGGTATGCAGGCATTTGAATCCCATGCTGGCATACAGCCTTTCAGCCGGAACATTCCCCTTGAGGACGTCGAGGCGTATCGCCTTCTGCAGATCTTTCCTTGCGGATTCGATTGCAAAGGTGACGAGCTGCTTTCCCAGCCCCGTGCCGGCATAGCGTGGATGCACGGCAAGGGCGTGGATGATTGTCACCTCGCTGCTCTCTGCCTTAGTCGGCCATGCGAACTGCCGGTATCCCTCATTGCATCGATGGTTCAGGATCATCGAGGCGGCGATCATATCGCCCACAAGACCCAGAAAGAGCTCCCCGTTCTCTATGGACTCCCGCAGGAGCTCCGGCGAAGGATAGATGTCCTTCTCCCAGCCTATGTCGTAGGGAGATGACTGCATGGCATCGATGACCGAGTGATAGAAAGCTCTGACTGCGGGATATTCTCCCTGTTCTGCTGCTCGAATGTGCATGCATCCATCTCCAGGATCTGGTCGGCAGCTGGCAGCCACCGACAATGGTGCTTCTTCAGGTGTACGGTGCTTAAGGCACGAGAAAACTTGGGGGAAACCTGCGGCAGGGTTCGTGCGTGCCTGCGAAAGGAAGAGTCTCTGCCTGCAAAGAAGTGCAGGCAGAGACTCGTGCGAATCAGGGGACAGGAGACGAAGATCAGTCCCTCAAGCCCTTGCGCATGCACCCGCTATATCAGGGCCGGACGTACGCGTCTGAGGAGCGTCACGGTCTCGACATGGTAGCTCTGGGGGAAGAGGTCGACCGGCTGCATCTTGGCAGCCTCGAACGTGCCCTCCTGCTCGAAGCGGGCGATGTCTCTGGCGAGCGTGGCCGGATCGCACGAGACATAGGCGATGGCGCGTGCCGGCTGCTCGGAGAGCTGGTGGACGACGTCTGCCGCAAGGCCTGCGCGCGGCGGGTCGACGACGATGATGTCGGCATCGGTATCAGGGAACTCGCGCCCTGCATCGCCGCCTATGGCATCGACGTTCTCGAGATGGGCATCCTTGAGATTGCGGCCGAGGTCGCGCACGGCCGGACCATAGGATTCGACGGCAGAGACGAAGGAGGTGCGCTCTGCAAGCGGCAGCGTGAATGTGCCGGCACCGCAGTAGAGATCCATTGCCTCGTCGTCCTCATCCGGCTCGAGCCAGTCGAGGACGGTATGCACGAGGGTCTCTGCGCCCTTCGTGTTCACCTGGAAGAAGGAAGGGGCCGAGATGCGCATCGTGTTGTGGACGAGGCGCTCGGACCAGAAGCCGTCGCCTGCGAGGCACTCGACGCCCGCAATGCGGCGTGCCTTCTGCGGGCCTTTTGTCATGACCCTCACGAGCGAGGTGACCTTGGCGCCTTCGGTGATGACCTTGGCGGCTGCAGCGCGCGGGAAGGCAGACGGAGAGGTCCAGAGGGCGACCTCCGTCGCATGTGTGCGGGCAGACGTGCGGATGCCGATGCGGTCGAACGTGAGCCCATGGGAATTTGCAAGGTAGGCCACAGAGCCTGACACAGCCTTCACGAGCTTCTCGGAGCCCTTCTGGAGAAGCGGGCAGGTCGGAACCTTGATGACGGAACCATCCGTTGCGTGCATGCCGACGATGGTGCGCTTGCCCTGGCGGGCAAAGGCGAGCTCGACCTTGTTGCGGTAGCCCCAAGGCTCGCTCGGAGCGGCACAGGGAAGGACAAGCTCCTCGGCACGGTCCTGGGGAAGATGCCCTATGCGGACGAGAGAGTCCACGACATGGCCGCGCTTTGCCCTGAGCTGTGCCTGATAGGCGATATTGCCCCATGGGCATCCGCCGCAGATGCCCACAAAGGGGCAGGGCGTCTCCACACGATTCTGAGACGCCTCGAGGATGCGGACCGTCTTCGCTTTCGCGAAGCGCTGTCCCTCCTCATAGATCTGAGCTTCTACGGTATCGCCCGGCATGGCACCCTGGACGAAGATGGCACGGCCATCTTCGTCCCTTGCAATGGCATCCGGTCCATAAGTGAGCCGGTCGATCGTGAGCTTTATGGTCTTTGGTGCTGCCTCTACCATGTACTAGCGGCCACCTCCGAACAGTGTCCTGAAGGCTTCGCCGAAGAGATGTCCTGCACGGGCAAGACGCGAAGGCTGCGCAGCGGGCGCTGTCGTCTGCACGGGGCGCGGAGCAGGAGCTGCCGGTTTCGGTGCGGGAGCAGGCTTTGGCGCGGGTGCTGCAGGAGCAGGTGCGGGCATGGGTGCAGGAGCAGGAGCCGGCGCAGATGCTGCCGCGGCGGCATGCTTCGGAGCCGGTGCCGGGGCAGGCTCAGCTGGTGCAGGAGCAGGAGCAGGCGCCGGGGCAGGCGCAGGAGCAGGCTTAGCTGCCGGAGCAGGAGCGGCTGCTGCTGCCTTCTCGCGTGCCTCTTCTTCGGCTGCGATCCTGGCATCGGCTTCTGTCATGAACGGAACGAGGAGCGTCGGGATCTCAGGCACCGGCGTGGACTCGAGGCCTGGGTGCGAGCGCCTCCAGGCAAGCTTCATGAGCTCGTCCTGGCTGTTGATTGCCGCTTCGCCCTCAGCCCTCGGAATCGGCTCCCATGTGCCATCCTCGGTGAGCTGGCGTGCCTTTACGTTGTCGGCAAGCTGCAGGTTCATGTACCTGATCACGAGCTCGCGGCAGATCGGGTCCTTGACCGGGTAGGCGATCTCGACACGGCGCTCCGTGTTCCTTGTCATCATGTCGGCACTCGAGAGATACACCGTATCGATCTTTGCGCCGAAGGCGTAGACGCGGGCATGCTCGAGGAAGCGGCCGACGATCTGGTGGACGATGAGGCCATCGGTCTTGCCGGGGACATTCGCCTTGATGCAGCAGATGCCGCGGACGATCAGGATGACGCGGACGCCTGCCTCGCAGGCCTCGGAGATCTTGTCGATGACATCACGGTCGGTGAGCGAGTTCATCTTGAGGAAGGCCTGCGCTGGCTCGCCTGCACGGGCACGGGCAATCTCGCGGTCGAGGCCGCCCATGATCTGGGGCTTGAGGCCGATCGGGGCGACGCGCAGATACTTGTAGCGGCCGGCTAGGTTGCCCAGCGAGAGGTTCCTGAAGAATGCATTGCCGTCCTCGCCGATGCCCGGGTGTGCCGTCATGAGCATGAAGTCGGAGTAGAGGCGTGCGGTCTTCTCGTTGAAGTTGCCGGTGCCAAGGCACGTGATGCGCGTGAACTTGCCGCCGTCGTGGTACGTGATCTGGCAGATCTTCGAGTGGACCTTGTAGCCCTCCTGGCCGTAGATAACTGTGCAGCCGGCATCTTCGAGGCGCTCTGCCCAGGCAATGTTGTTCGCCTCGTCGAAGCGGGCGCGGAGCTCCATGAGGACCGTGACATCCTTGCCGTTCTCGGCAGCGGCGATGAGGCTCTCGCAGAGGCGGGAGTGCTTTGCGACACGGTAGAGCGTGATCTTGATCGTGATGCAGGAATCGTCAGACGATGCCTCGCGCAGAAGATCGAGCAGAGGATCCATGGACTCGTACGGATAGAAGAGCAGGACGTCGTGGTCCTCGATCTGTCCCCTCATCGGAGCGCCCTTCTTCACCATTGCGGAAAGCTGCGGCTCGAACGGCGTATAGAGGAGCTGCGCACGCTCGGACTTCGGGATCATGTCCTCGAGCGCGAAGATGTAGCCCTGGTCGAGTGTGGAGCGAACATGGAAGACGCGCTCGGGCGTGAGGCCGAGCTCCTTGCGGATGAGCTTCTCGTGGTTCTTCGAGAGCGTGCCCTCGACCTCGAGGCGGATCGGCTGAAGGCGCATGCGCTTCTTCAGCACCTTCTTCATGTGGAGGCGGTAGTCCTCCTCTTCCTCGACGCCCTCGCCGTCAGGATCGATATCGGCGTTTCTGGTGACGCGGATCGTGGCGGCGCCTGCCGGCACATAGGAGCCGAAGCAGCTGCCGAGCTCCTGGATGATGAGCTCCTCGAGAAGGACATAGCGGACATGATGATCGTCGCCCGGAAGCTTCACGATGCGGTCGAGCGATGGCGGCACCTCGATCATGCCGAGGACGCCGGACTCCTCCGGGCCATCCAGGGAGCAGAGGACATACAGGACGCCGTTCCTGAGGTTCGGGAACGGGTGCCTCGGATCGATGACCATGGGGGAGATGACAGGCGCGACCTGCGTCTCGAAGCTCTTGTGGAGAGACACCATGTCGGCATCCGTCAGATCCTGTGCTGCGACATGGATGAGGCCGTGCGCAGCAAGCGCCTCCTCGAGCTCCTCGAACGCGCGGTCATGCTTCTCGAGGTACTCGGGCAGAAGCGAGAACAGCGTCGCCAGCTGCTCGGACGGCGTCATGTTGCTCTTGTTGTCGGACGGCTGCTTCTTGAGTGCCGAGAGGTCCGTGAGGCCGCCGACGCGGATCATGAACCACTCGTCGAGGTTCGAAGAGAAGATCGACACGAACTTGAAGCGCTCGAAGAGCGGCACGGACGGGTCGAAAGCCTCGTCGAGGACGCGGTTGTCGAAGCGCAGCCAGCTCACCTCGCGGTTCTGCGTGTAGGAGTAGTCGCGCTTGCGTCTGCCCTCCCCATCGACTTCGGTCTCATTGTCGGCAAACTTTGCAGCACGGCTCTCGAGGTTCGCCGCAGCGGAATCTTCTGCCGTCTCCTGTGCGGGAGTGGAAGCAGCATCAGCCTGTTCCTTCTGCGTGGCGTCAAGATTGTCGGTGGTGCCTGCATCAGCTGTTGCCATGATCTTGCCTTCCTTTCGAAGGGGAAGATAGGTAAAGGGATAACGTACTCATTCTAGCAGCTGCCATCTCAGCTGAATGTAAAGCCTGACGGTAACGGCGATATCGTGTGCGTGAAACATGTTTGACCCCTGCATGCGCTACCCTTGTTCCCAACCGTTGGCAACAAGACGAGTCGGAGGCATATCAATGAGCGTGAACCTCAGCGGCCGGAGCTTCCTGAAGCTTCTCGATTTCACTCCTGAAGAGATCGAGTATCTCCTCGACCTTTCGGCAGAGCTCAAGCGCAAGAAGCATGCAGGGGAGCCGCACCGCTACCTCGAAGGCAAGAACATCGTGCTGCTGTTCGAGAAGACATCGACGCGCACCCGCTGCTCGTTCGAGGTCGGCGGCCACGATCTCGGCATGAACGTCACCTATCTCGATCCCGGCTCCTCGCAGATGGGCAAGAAGGAGTCCATCGAGGATACGGCACGGGTCCTTGGCCGCATGTTCGATGGCATCGAGTACCGCGGATTCGCGCAGGAGCGCGTCGAGACGCTCGCAGAGTATGCCGGCGTGCCGGTGTGGAACGGCCTCACGACCGAGTTCCACCCGACGCAGATGATTGCAGACATCCTGACGATGCGCGAGGAGTTCGGACGCGATCTCCGCGGCAGGAAGCTCACGTTCATGGGAGATGCGAGGAACAACGTCGCGAACTCCCTCATGGTCGTCTGCGCGAAGCTCGGCATCGACTTCTGTGCCTGCGGCCCGAAGGAGAACATGCCTGAGGAGGGCCTTGTCGCGACGTGCGAGAAGATTGCTGCAGAGACCGGCGCACACCTCACATTCACGTCTGACGTCGCTGAGGGTGCCCGCGGTGCCTCTGTCATCTATACGGACATCTGGGTCTCCATGGGCGAGCCTGACGAGCTCTGGGGCAAGAGGATCGAGCTCATGCGTCCCTACCAGGTGAACGAGAAGATGTTCGACGTGGCAGCACCCGATGCAATCTTCATGCACTGCCTGCCGAGCTTCCATGACCGGAAGACGACGATCGGCGAGAAGATCTTCGAGAAGTATGGCCTGCCCGAGCTCGAGGTCACGAACGACGTCTTCGAAGGGCCGCGCTCGCGCGTCTTCGACGAGGCAGAGAACCGCATGCACACGATCAAGGCCATCATGTACGCGACGCTGAAGGATCCCGAATAGGGAAGAGCGCAGACAGAGCAGACAGAAGAGCGGAGCCCCTGCAATGCAGAGGCTCCGCTTCGTATCTGGAGCTTGTCAGTCCTTCCGGCAGTGCTAGTACACCATGCCCATGGCCTCGCGGACCTCTTCGAGCGTCTTCTCGGCGACCTCCTGGGCCTTGCGGTTACCCTCATGAAGCACGTCCTGGATGTAGGGAAGATCGTTCTCGTACTGGTGACGCTTCTCGCGGATCGGGGCGAAGTACGTGTTCACGGCCTCGGTCGTGTAGCGCTTGAGCTGTCCTGCGCCGCCCATGCCGATCTCGTCTGCAATCTCCTTCGGGTCTCTGCCCGTGCAGATGCCGGCAGTCGTGAGCAGTGCCGAGACACCCGGCCTGTTCTCGGGATCGAACGTGATGTTGCGCTCGGAGTCCGTCTTCGACTTCTTGATGAGCTTGGCCGTCTCCTCTTCTGTCATGCAAAGCGAGATGGCATTGCCGTAGGACTTGCTCATCTTGCGGCCATCGAGGCCGGGAAGGAGCGGCGTCGAGGTGAGAAGGCCTGCGACCTCCGGGAAGACCTTCGCATTGAAGCGTTCGTTGAAGCGGCGGGCGATCTTGTCCGTGATCTCGATGTGCGGCAGCTGGTCGCGGCCGACGGGCACGATGTTGCCCTTGCAGAACAGGATGTCGCAGGCCTGATGGACCGGGTAGGTCAGAAGAAGACCCGTGAGCGTGTGGCCGGATGCCTCCTGCTCGGCCTTGACGGTCGGGTTGCGCTCGAGCTCGGACTTGGACACAAGCGAGAGGAATGGCAGCATGAGCTGGTTCTCGGCAGGAACGGCCGAGTGGGTGAAGATCATCGTCTTCTCGGGGTCGATGCCGCAGGCAAGGTAGTCCATGACCATGTTGTAGACATTGTCGCGGATGTGGTCGGTCGTGTCTCGGTCCGTGATGACCTGGTAGTCAGCAATGACGATATTCGTCTTCACGCCGAGGTCCTGGAGGCGCACGCGCTCGCGGATCGTGCCGAAATAGTGGCCAAGATGCAGGCGTCCGGTCGGACGGTCGCCTGTGAGCATCGTGTAGCCTTCGGTCTTGCCGGACTCGATATCCGCCTGGATCTTGTTCGAGCGCTCAAGCGCTGCTTCATAGCTGCCCTCGTTTGGCATGTGGCATCTCCTTGTTCAAAGCTTGTGTTACGGTTGGATTTGCATATCCAACGTAATTTACGCACAGACTACAATGGTAGCAGACGCAAAGGACGGCTTTGCCTAGGCTATTATAGATGCTGCAGGGAAGGATTTCCTTCCGGGGCCACGAGCAGGAGGAGACGGTTGCATGCCCAGTTCATGCGGTTTCGATGCAGACAAGACCGCCCTCCGCCAGCAGTATCTGATCATGCGGCGTGCCACCTCGTCAGTTGTCCGCAAGGATGCAGATATGCGTATCAGGGAGGCTGTCGAGGCGCTGCCTGAATATGAGGCCGCAGATCTCGTGCTTGCCTATGTCTCCTTTGCCGATGAGATCGATACCCATCGCATCATCGAAGATGCGCTTGCTGAGGGCAAGACCGTCGCTGTGCCGAAATGCATGAAAGGGCATACGCTCTCGTTCTATACAATCTCGTCCCTTGCAGACCTCGTTCCCGGCGTCATGGGCATCCTCGAGCCCGTGCCCGACAAGGAGCATCTCGTGACGCCTGCCATGTGCAAAGGGTCGGTCTGCCTCGTGCCGGGACTTGTCTTCGACGGCGAAGGATACCGGATAGGCTATGGTGCCGGCTACTATGACCGCTTCCTCGCGTTCTACATGGGCGAGAAGCTGGGCCTTGCCCGCTCCATGCAGGTGAGCTCGAACCCCTTGCCGCGTGGCGCCCACGATATCCATGTGGATACGCTCGTCACGGACATGGGCTGCTTCCGCATCAGCCTGCGGTAGCAGGAGCTCCAATCGTGCATTCATGAAGAAAGCCGCCTTGGGGCGGCTTTCAGTTTCTTCATTCCGGTCTGGCTTCTGCAGGAGAGGCTATTCTGCCTTGCTCTCGCGCTCCTGCCTGTCGAGATAGTCACGCATATCGAGGATGGCCTTGCGGTAGCCCTGGATGCCCATGCCCATGATGGTCTCGAACGCGGCCTCGCGCACATAGGAGATCTGGCGGAACGATTCGCGCTCGTTCACCTTCGAGATGTGCACTTCGACCGTCGGAATCCTGACGGCCTTGATTGCATCGAGGATTGCAATCGACGTGTGCGTATAGGCTCCGGGGTTGATCACGAGGCCGTCGAAGACCTGCCAGGCGTCCTGGATCTCGTCGACGATGTCTCCCTCATGGTTCGACTGGAAGCAGAAGCAGTCATCAAAGCCTGCTTCCTTCGCGGTCTTCTGGCAGAGAGCCAGAAGCGCTCCGAAATCTTCGGTGCCATATGTCTCCGGCTCGCGGATGCCGAGCATGTTAATGTTTGGGCCGTTGATGACGAGAAGACGGCGCCTATACGGAGCATCTTTTTCGACAGGCTTGCTCGAGGCGACCGCATGTGCGGTCTGCGCAAGCTTCGGGCCACGCGAGACATTTGGCGCTTCTACATGAGGCACATTCTGGGGAGCCGGGCTCTCGGGGAACATGGAACGCAGCATATCGAGGTCTTCGGATTCCATGTCGGAGCGGGAGCGCTCGGAGTTTGCCTTGACCTGGATGCTGTAGGAGCGCCTGCGTTCGGGCGTCACGACGGGAGCTGCCTTGGCCGGATTCTCTTCCGGCTCCATCTCCTGCGAGATGTCGCAGAGTTCTTGGAATGACTGATAGATGTCGTCGATCACGTTCGGGCCGAATACGACCTCGATGCCGTTCGTGCCCCTCTTCGTCATTCCCAGCACGCTCGCAATGGATGTGAGCTTCTCCCGGTCGATAAGATCGGGATTTTCTACCTTTATCCTCAGCCTGGTCATGCATATCGTGTTCTCAAGCACATTCTGCTTTCCACCAATGGCAGAAAGCACGGCTTCGGCTGTATTTCGTTCGTCCATGAAGAGCCTTCGTAATTCTAAACTGGTTGTTTGCCGTTCTCAGTCTATGGAGTTCGACGCCTCGAGGGAAGACCCCAGCGGCAGACGGGCCGAGGGGCCTGCAAACGGCACAGATGATTCGGTTCTGCTGCCCAGATGCGCTCAGAGTTCCAGACGCGCGATGATCGCAGCGGCATCTCCTTTCGGCGTTCCCGTGCAGGGGAGCACGAGGTCTGCCCACGCACGGTAGAGCGGAAGGCGCTCCTCGGCCAGCTTCTCGAGCCCCTTGCTCTCGGAGAGCGGACGCCCCTTCGTCTCGAGCGTCTGTATGGGGCGGTCGAGCATGATGATGAAGGAATTCTGGTGGAGCAGGGGGTAGTTCTGAGGAACCGTGACGACGCCGCCACCGCATGAAATCACAAGGCCCGAGCGTGCAGCCGTCTTGGCCAGAAGCTCTGTCTCCTGCCGGCGGAACGCTTCCTCGCCGTCTGCGAGGATGGCCGCACCGGCAGACCTGCCATATTCCATCTGATAGGCATCGTCCATATCGATGAAGGGGCGATGGAGCACGTGCGCCAGGTGCTTGCCGGTCGTCGTCTTGCCGGAACCGGGCATGCCGATGAGGACAAGGTTGTCCGTCGTGGCCGTGATGTCCTGCTCGATCTTCGCGATCGAGGACTCAGGGATGCTCATGCCCTGGAAGAGCTCGCTTGCGTAGTAGGCCTGTGCCACGAGCATCGGAAGGCCTGAGGCAGAAGGAAGCCCGAGCTTCTCTGCGGCAAGGCAGATACCCGTGCGTCTCGGATTGTAGACGACGTCGAGCACGCCGGCCAAGCGAGGAAGCTTCGAGAGCGTCTCCTCATCTACAGGCGTCGCTGGGCAGGCGGGATACATGCCGACAGGGGTCGTATTCACGATGAGGCGCGCATCGGCGTGGCGTGAGAGCAATGTCTCATACGTATCGTCGCCCCTGCGGGAGATGACGGAGACCTCTGCCGCAGCGTCTCTGAGCGCTGCCTGCACGGCCTGGCTGGCTCCTCCCGATCCAAGCACGAGGACCGGCTCGCCGGCAAGGAAATCCTTCGCTGAATCAGCACCGAGCCTTTCCCTGCAGAAACGCTCGAGGAGATAGGCAAAGCCCAGGACGTCTGTGTTCTCGGCGAAGATTGTCCCGTCCGGGCGCTTCACGAGCGTGTTCGAGACGCCGAGGCGCTTGACGCGCTCCGAGCGCTCATCTGCGAGGCGGGCGGCATCTTTCTTGTAGGGAATCGTGACATTCAGGCCCTGCCAGGTGCCTTCGCGCACGAATGGCTCCACCTCTTCGGGCTCGAGCTCTATGAGATCATAGGGCGCACTTCCGAGCTCCTTGTGGATGAGGGCCGAGTAGCTATGGCCGAGCTTCCTGCCGAGGAGGCCGAAGCGGTGGGCATTCGTATCCATGGGACTCCTAAACGATCTCGCGGTAGCTGCCGAGGTAGCGGTACTCCTCGCAGATATCACCGAGGGAATTGATGAGCGTCGCGAACTCGGGCGCCTCGACCGGGCATTCGATATCGAAGTAGAACATGAACTCGAAGTCGCGGTCCGGAAGCGGGCGGCTCTCGAGCTTCACGAGGTTGATATCGAGGGCATAGAAGCGGGAGAGTACCTTGTAGAGCGCTCCCGGTTCATGGTTCACGATCAGCATGAGGGAGGAACGGTCCGCTCCCGGATAGATCGTGAGGTCCTTCGCGATGCAGGCGAAGCGCGTGAAGTTGTTGCCGGTGTTCTGCACAGAGCGGGCGAGGATATCGAGGCCATAGAGCTCGGCGCAGGTGCGGCTCGAGAGGGCTGCGACATCCTTGCGGTCGCTCTGTGCCACCATCTTTGCAGCCATCGCCGTGTTCTCGACGACATGCACCTTCATCTCGGGGTGCGCAGCAAGGAAATCAGAGGACTGCCTGATTGCCTGCTCATGGCTGAAGATTTCGCGGACATCGGAAAGCTCCGTGCCATGCTTTGCAAGCACATTGTGGTCGATCTTGATGCGCGTCGAACGCACGATCGAGAAGTTGTGCTGCATCATCAAATCATAGACCGCATTCACGGTGCCTGCGGTCGAGTTCTCGACCGGCAGCACGCCGTACTGGCAGAAACCCTGCTCGACGGCACGGAAGACGCCGTCGAACGAGTCGAAGTACGAGATGGTCGGATGCTTGAAGATGCGGTCCGTCGCAATCTGCGAATAGGCGCCTTCGACGCCCTGGCAGGCGACATAGGCTGTCTGCGGGAAGAGCTTCGGCTCATGCTGGATGGCATCGTAGATGCGCGTGCCGACATTGCTCATGACGCCGAGGTCGTCGTATTCCTGCGCGCGTGCTGCCTCCATGAGAAGGCCCATGAGGACCTGGGCATAGTTTCGGTACTGGGCAGGCACGGCCTCTGCGACGGCGGCAAGCTTCTGGCGCTCGCGTGCCTTGTCGAGGATCGGCAGGTTGTGGGCGCTCTTGTAGGCTGCCACTTCGTCGGCGCAGGCCATGCGCTCCTGGAAGAGGCCAAGCATCTGCGTATCGATGCGGTCGAGGTCGGAACGGATTTCGGAAAGGTCTCTCACGGAGGTCCTCACTTCTTCTGGAACGGGGTGTCGGCAGGGTAGGTGAGCCAGGCATCGAGAAGGGACAGTGCACATACTGCCTCGACGACAGGCACGGCACGCGTTACGATGCAGGGATCGTGACGACCATGGACCTCGAGCTCGGCAGGCTCCATATGGGCAAGGTCGACGGAGCGCTGTGCCTGGGCGATGCTCGACGTCGGCTTCATTGCAATCTTGAAGACCAGCGGCGCTCCGGTCGTGATGCCGCCGAGGATGCCGCCGGCGTTGTTCGTGGCCGGCACGCACGTTCCGTCCTCGACCATGAAGGGGTCGTTGTTCTCGGAGCCATGGAGGCGTGCCATCTCGAAGCCGCGGCCGAACTCGATGCCCTTGACGCCGGGGATGCCAAAGATGTTGCGGGCCAGGATGTTCTCCATACCGTCAAACATCGGAGAGCCGATGCCGGCAGGAAGGCCGGTGGCAACGCACTCGATCTCGCCGCCGACAGAGTCCTTCGCGCGCCTAGCCTCGTCGATCTGGGCAAGCATCGCCTCGGAGGCGGCAGCCTCGATCGTGGCAAGCGTCGTCTCATGCTTCTGCACGGTTTCGATCTGCCTGGCCAGAAGGGCCCGCGCTTCGGGCGAGTTGTCGAAGGCAGCAAAGCGCGCATCGGTGGCCTCGCCGATCCGGGCAAGATGCGCTGCTATCTCGACACCCTGCTCGGACAGGATCTGGAGCGCGATGGCGCCGGCAAAGCACAGAGGGGCTGTGAGCCTGCCCGAGAAGTGGCCGCCGCCCCTGATATCGTGGGCAGATCCCCACTTCGTCCAGGCGCAGAAGTCGGAGTGTCCCGGTCGCGGCACCTGGGCAATGTTCCTGTAGTCCTGGGAGCGGGTGTTCGTGTTCCTGATGATGCAGGCAAGAGGCGCGCCGCATGTGAGGCCTTCGGCGTCGAGGCCGGAGACGACCTCGGGCGTATCCGATTCCTTGCGCGGCGTTGTCCACGCACCCTGGCCTGGCGCCCTTCTTGCCATGAACTTCTTGACCTCGTCCATATCGATCCTGATGCCAGAAGGAAGGCCCGAGATCACGCAGCCGATGGCTTCGGAGTGGGACTGGCCGAAGACAGAGACGGTGAGCGTCTCTCCCATGGTCGATGGCATGCTAGGACTCCTTCCTGACAACCCCGCCGAGCGAGGAGAGGTCCTCGAAAAAGGCGGGATAGGATTTCTGGACGCATTCAGCACCGATAATCGTCGTCGGACCTTCCGCCTTCGTTGCTGCGACGGATGCAGCCATCGCGATGCGGTGGTCGTTTGCTGCATCGACGGTGCCGCCGGAAAGCGTGCCTGTGCCCTCGATCGCGAGGGTGTCGCCTTCAATCGTGACATGGGCGCCCATTGCATTGAGCGCTGCGGCAGTCGTCACGAGGCGGTCGGACTCCTTCAGGCGGAGCCTCCCGGCGTTTGTCAGATGCGTCGTGCCCTTTGCATAGCAGGCTACAGCGGCAAGCGCCGGCACGAGGTCTGGTATGTCGTGCACATCGACCGAGATGGCATCGAGATGGTCATGCACGATCGTGACGCGGGAATCCTTGCGGGAGATTCTCGCACCGAAGAGGGCAAGCGCGCCGAGGACGTTCCTGTCGCCCTGGACGCTTGCGAGATCCATGCCCGTAATCGAGACGGGGTGCTCGCTCAAAGCGCCGGCGCAGAGCCAGAACGCAGCATTCGACCAGTCTCCTTCGACGACGAACGTGCCAGGGGAGACGGGAGGGGTCGACGCCGGCGATGTCATGAGCGCCAGGCACCTCGTGCCGTCTTCTGCGGTCTCGGGGCAGCTCATCACGTCGATACCGAAGCGCTGCATGCAGTCGATCGTGAGGCTGATATAGGGACGCGACTCGACCGGTTCCTCGACGAGGATATGCACAGGTCCTGCCATGAGAGGAGAGGCAAGGAGAAGTCCCGACACGAATTGGGAGGATACATCGCCCGGGATGCGGAACGAGCGCTCCTTGAGCCTGCCCGTGAGCGTCAGCGGGAAGCTGCCCTGGGGCGAGAGCGTGCATCCGCCATCTGCCAGGAGCTCATAGAGGGGCGAGAGCGGACGCTCTGCCAGGCGTCCGTGTCCCGTAAAGCTCGCGCCGGAGCCGAGAGCTGCCACGACTGGCAGCATGAAGCGCAGGGTCGAGCCAGACTCGCCGCAGTCGAGGACAGCGCCTTTCTTTCCCTGCCGGATGTTGTCTGTGGCCGAGGTGCCCTGGAGCGGCTCCACATGGAAGCCAGATTCCGTGCGCGTGACTTTGGCACCGAGAGCATTGAGCACGCCTGCCGTCGCATCGATATCCTTCGATGTCGCATTGCAGACGATATCGGTTGCGCTCGGGCAGAGGGCAGCCAAGATGAGGGCGCGGTGCGCTACGGACTTCGAGGCTATGGCTTCGACTGTGCCGCCGAGCTCATGCGGATAGATTGTCATATCCATGGGCTAGACGCTCCTTCCGCAGCCGAGGTCGATGAGCTCCTTCAGCTCATCGAGCGATACACGCTTGAGAGAGACCGTGCCGATCGCTTCGGGCACGGCGATGTTCACCGACGAGGCATGGCGCTTCTTGTCATGCGCAGCAAACGAGAAGATCGTGTCGTGGGGAAGTGCAGTGTCGGTCGGAAGGCCATGGGCACGGACGAGCTTCTCGATGCGCGCAGCGGTCGCCTCGTCGCACCAGCCCTTCTTCTGTGCCGCCCATGCCATGCAGCAGAGCCCTATCGCTACGCAGGTGCCGTGGCCGAGCTCGAAGTCGGACGCTGCCTCCACGGCGTGGCCAATCGTGTGGCCGAGGTTCAGGACCTGGCGTCTGCCATGCTCCTTCTCGTCCGTTGCGACTACGTCGCGCTTGATCTCGATATTTCTCGCCACGATGTCTGCGAGCTCGTCGTCAGAGAGTCCTGGCGTCGTGAGCGGTGTCTTCTCGAGGCGGGCGAAGAGATCGGGATCGGAAAGGACCGCATGCTTTATGACCTCGCCGCAGGAATCGCGGAAGAGGTCAGAAGAGATCGTCTTGAAGCAGGCGACATCGGCGACGACAGAGGCAGGCTGCCAGAAGGCGCCGACAAGGTTCTTGCCCTCGGGCAGATCGACGGCCGTCTTTCCGCCGACGGAGGAGTCGACCATTGCAAGAAGGGAGGTCGGTACTTGCACGACCTCGATGCCGCGCTGGTAGAGGGCAGCTGCGAGACCGCCCATGTCGCCTGTGACGCCGCCGCCCACGGCGACGACGATATCGTCTCTCGTGAGCGATGCGTCTGCCATGTCTTCGAGGATGCGCTCGAGCGTCGAGAGACGCTTGTGCTCCTCGCCGGCAGGGAAGATGCTTCTTGCGACGTGGTAGCCTGCGCTCTCGAGCGATGCTGCCACCGTATCCGCATAGAGCGGCGCGACATTGGAATCGCTCACGATGCAGGCAGCGGTGCCGCCTGCCGCCTCCCGTGCGCAAGCGCCGACCTTGTCGAGGATGCCTGTACCCACATGGCAGAGATAGCGCTTGGTGGGAGTAGGAACCTCTATCGAATGCTCTGCCATGCTACCTTCCTTCGATCTCGCGCTTGCGGCGGTCGCCGTCAGCGAGAAGCTCTCTCAGATGCTTGCTGTCGCCTGCATCGATCGCGTCCTTGTATTCCTGGAGATGCCCTATGAGGCAGCCGATCTCCCGCGACAGGTTGTCGGCATCCTCGAGGAAGAGCTCTGTCCACATGTCCGGGTTGAGCCTTGCCACGCGGGTGAGGTCCTTGTAGGAGCCTGCAGAGAAGCCCTTGTGCACCTTTGCCTCGGGGCTCTTCACATAGGCATTCGACACGACGTGCGCCAGCTGCGATGTGAAGGCGATGATCTCGTCGTGGCGCTCTGCCGTCGTGAGCGTGAAGGTCGCAAATCCCAGAGGGGCCAGGAGCTGCTTCATGCGCTCGAGGAGATCGAGCCGCTCGAAGTCGTCCATCTTCGGAGGCACAATCACGAGCGGTGCCCCGTGGAACATGTTCGCACGGGCATGGGCGAAGCCGGAGTACTGGGTGCCGGCCATCGGGTGGCAGCCGACGAATGTGAACGGGTACTTCTCGGCTATCGGGAAGCAGGCATCGCAGATGGCCTTCTTGATGCCGCCCGTGTCCATAACAATGGCAGAAGGGGAGACGAGAGGAGCAATCCTCTTGAGCTCGGAGATCGCGACCTTCGGGTATCCGGCAAGGACGATGAGCTCGCACGTCGGCACGATATCGTCCGTGAGCTCGCCCTTGATGGTCTCTATCTCTGCCATCTCGAGGACATCTTCCGAGATGTCCATGCCGTAGACCTCGACGCCTGCGGCAGCGAAGGCCTTCGCGAACGAGCCACCCATGAGGCCAAGGGAGATGATGCCGACACGGCCGGGGACAAATGTCTTCTCCATCGGCCTAGCCCCTGTCTTCGGCAAGCGCCGCACGCAGGCTCTGGATGCGCTTCATCATGTGGGCGAACTGCTCAGGTGTGAGCGCACGTCCGCCATCGGCGAGCGACTCTTCCATTGGCTGGTCGTCGATCTCGATGAGGAGACCGTCAGCGCCTGCTGCGCAGGCAGCAAGCGAGAGGCCGGGCACGAAGCGGGCAAGGCCAGCGGCGCGCGACGGGTCGCAGATGACGGGCAGGTGCGAAAGGCCATGCACGGCGATGATACTGGAGATGTCGAGCGTATGGCGGTAGCGGGTCTCGGCCGTGCGGATGCCGCGCTCGCAGAGGATGACCTGCTCGTTGCCTTCGCTCATCACGTACTCTGCTGCCATGAGCCACTCGTCGACCGTCGCCTCGAGGCCGCGCTTGATGAGGACAGGGACGTTCGTGCGGCCCAGCTCCTTCAGGAGCGGGAAGTTCTGCATGCTGCGGGCGCCGACCTGTATGACATTGACGCCGGAAGAGACGAACGTCTCAACATCGCGCGGATCCATGATCTCAGCCACGGCAGGCATCTCGTGAGCATGGGCGACAGAGCAGAGCTCGGACAGGCTCTCGGGACGAAGGCCGCTGAACGAGTACGGCGACGTCTTCGCATTGTATGTGCCTGCCATCAGAAGGCGGGCACCGGCGTCCTTTGCCTTCGTCGCCAGGCCATCGAGGTCGCGGCCATCGATAACGTTGGGGCCTGCCATGACCTGGAAGCTGCCATCGCCGATCTTGACGCCGTAGCCACAGTCAATCACGGAGTTCTGCGGATGGAACTTGCGGTTCGCCTTCTTATAGGGCTCGGAGACGCGCTGTACGCGGTCGATGATGTCCATGGACTCGAGCAGGAACGGATCGATCTTCGTCGTATCGCCGATGATGCCGACAATCGTCTCGTTCTCGCCCTTGGAGACATTCGTCTTGAATCCGCGGTTCTCGATCCACGTTATGAAATGCGCCAGCTGGTCTTCCGTGGCGCTCTGGTTCACGACAGCTATCATCGGGGGAACTCCCATCGTTTCGTGGCATAACTGGGAAAATCCTACTACAAATGTATGAAAGCCAGATTTCCTGTATGTGTGAGTATCCGGGTCTTGGAAGTTCGTCTCGCCAAATTTAATGTTTCGGCTATAATCATGCACGTTTGCTCCCTTAGCTCAGTGGATTAGAGCGTTCGCCTCCGGAGCGAAAGGTCGTGGGTTCGAGCCCCACAGGGAGCACCATTGATTGCATCTTAGAAGCGCTCTGCTTGAAGGCAGGGCGCTTTTCTTTCGTGCGATAAGCCTTGCGTTGTCTGGCACCTTTTTCTGCTGGCTGCTTGCCGAGCCGCTGTGCATGATGGCCTTGTACTCTGATGTGTGGCCTGTTGCTGCAGGCTTCAGGAACGGCTGTGCCTTCTGCTTGGAAGTGCCTTCCTCTACGTACTTGCCGTACTCGACGTTCGTGCCGATGTAGACGGCAGGGGAGATGCCGCCCTTGATGACATGGGTGATGCTGTTGCGCAGCCTGCCTGTGTCTACCGGACACTTGGCCTTCGCGTAGCCCTCGGCCACGAGGCCGATGGATTCCAAGCCCTCCATGATGCCATCGACTATCGCGTTCTGGATGGCCTCCGTGTTGTCCTGCCTGACCTGCACGAGCCCGGCAATGTCCGATGCCGTAAGGCCTGACGTCTTCGATTTCGCCATGCTGCACCGCCTCCTCGGGCCAAGAGTGCCCGGAGGCTCACGGCACAGGGAAAGGCCCCCGCAGGAGCGAGGGCCACTCTGGTACTGTATTTCTACTCTGCGTTTGTCGTGGCGCTTTTCAGACACTCATTCTTGAATGCTTGGAATTCTGCGTAGTTCTTGGGGTTGACAGCTTGCTGAATTTTGCCAAGAGCATCAAAATCACTTTGGGTCCAGCCTGCAAACTTCACGGTAACGGGAGCATCTGCAGGAGCAGTGAAATACGACTCGAGCTTTTTCCTTAAAGCTTCTTCCATCGTATTTTCCCCTCCTCCTGTAGCGTATGCAGTACTTTCGCCATCGCGTCCGACTCCCTCATCCCACTAGATACGAGTTCGGACACCTTCATGTCAAAATATACCCCATACTCAGGCGGTTCGCCCTGCTCAAAGTAGTAGACTTCGCCGTTGTGCAATGCCACAACTCCGCCACCATAGGAATGGGCCACCTGCGCCCCGAAGTCGCTCCCTGTCGGCGGGAGGTTTGTCGGGTGGTTATGAACGGATATCAGACTTCCCGGTTCGTTTGCCGCTATTGCATCCAAAATCTCCTTGGTATAGACAGTCTGGTTCTCATCCGTGCCTGCAGTGCTTTTCGCCACAACCTCCCCTGTCACTCTGGATATCAGTGAAAGATCTTCGCCACTCGTTCCAGATCTATGGACGAGCATGGCACGGCACTCGTTGGCGATTGCCTTGTCCGCAATTGCATTCCCAGTAATGCCATTGAACTTCTTTGAATAGCTGCTGCTCAGCACATAGGGGACATCAACCTTTGCCGACTGGTAGGCTTTTCTCTTGTCCGTGATGCCGCTCTCGGCCGTGCCACGCGCAAGTGCCGCATCGAGCACCTTTTGCTGGTCCCCTGCGCTGAGCTTCCGGAAGCTGCCGGAAGAGATGCCATACTCCTTCAGCTGCTCCGTGAGGCGCTTCCGTGCCTCGGTCATGCTGATGCCGGAAGAGTTGAGCTTGGCGATGGTGCCCGGCATCTGGAAGAAGCTGGCCATGGTGCGGCCTGCAGGTTTCTGCTGCTTCGGGTCGCGGCCTGCCTTCCAGTCCTCGTAGCTGGTCTCGAGCTTGCTTGTGTTGCGGTCCCTGAAGACGTCGTGTCCGGGAAGAGCCGCAACCATCGTGCAGCGGCAGTTCCACACCTCGGAGGCAGGCCCTGCCGGGTCTCCGGGGTAGCTGAGCCCGTTGCTGAACTTGGCATCGATATCGGCCTTCTCGCCGTCAAGCTCCCTGTGGCTGTCCCTCGTGCGCGAGTCGAGCGTTGCCATCCATTGCTTCTGCAGCTCTATGCCCATGCCGCTGGCCCGCTGGTACGAGCCGATGCGCCCGGCATTCTCGGCGCCAGTGAGCGATGTCCTCGCGGCACGGAGGGAGGCGCGCCTGTACATCTCCACGACGGAGCGGATGCGCTTGGCGGCATCTGGCACGGATTCTCCCTGAAGGATGCTCTGCATCATGGCAGACGTGATCTTGCGCCGAGCCCACGTCTCGGCCATGCTCTGGCTGACCGACACCTGCGGCAGCAGGTCCGGCTGCCGCTGGACCATGTACGTGACGGTATCCGCATCGACAAGCGTGTAGCTCGTATCGATCTTGGCAACCTGTTCCACATCGAAGGTGCCGTAGTTCATGTTCTCGGCGTACACGGCAGGAGACTCGCCGTTGATGA
Organism: Atopobiaceae bacterium; assembly: GCA_051876355.1. GTDB lineage: Bacteria > Actinomycetota > Coriobacteriia > Coriobacteriales > Atopobiaceae > Olsenella_L. Next base: position 73,168 of record JBJEHU010000006.1, read on the forward strand.
TGGCCGCTGCCTGCTCGTCGCAGGTCTCAATGTCGTAGGTGAGCTCTGAAACCGTCTGGTGGTACGAGACCGTATCTGCAGGCTGGTTCCTGCGCCCAGCTCTTCCAATTTCGATATAGGAGGCTTTGTGGAGATCGATGAGGATGCTGCAGAAGGAATGGCCGATTGTTGTGCAGCTCTGTGTCTGATGGAAGCAGCAATGAGCCGGCGCGAAATGGTAGCTGTCAAGATTGTACATATATCTCCTAGGAACGTCTGTTTGCTGTCCTAGGGGATTCAAAGCCCTGTCTCACGGGCCCTCGTAACCGCAGGTAGATGATGGTTTACCTGCGCGGGAATGGCCTGTATGGCTGTTCTGCTGACTCAATGGCAATGCCAGAAACTGGATTGCTGCAGTGCCTCTGATGCTCAGCCAACTGATGCGGAAAGAGTGGAGCATTTTAGGCTCGTGAGCCCAGAATGCGCTGTGCATTGATATGCAGCGTCGTCTTCATGTTCAAACGGCTCGTGCCGTTGTGCCGTCGACATATACAGTGAGAACTGCTTTTGCCAGGATGGAGAAGCTTATGAGACGGATGCCTTCATCATGCATCTCTTCGAAAACAAGGCTTTACGGAATCTGCACCGGTTTTCCTGTCTGCCAGACGCTGCCGTAAAGGCACTTGCCCATCCTTGTCAAGGCTCAATGTTCTTTGAACGCCCGAATGCTCCTTTAGGGCTGCTTTGGGTACGGTTGATAGGATGCCTGAAAAGCCGAGACCGAGGAGGATTCGTGCCCCAAGACACCAAGGACCAGAAGATTCAGGGACTGAGTGCAGCAGAAGTCGAGGAGCGCCGGGAAAAGGGCCTCGTCAATGCCAATGCCGACGTGAAGACGAAATCCATTCCCCAGATCGTGGCAGAGCATACATTCACGCTCTTCAACGGCGTCAATGCGGTGCTCGCATTCCTCGTGTTCCTGACCGGCCAGTACCGCAACATGCTCTTCATGGTCATCGTGCTTGCGAACCTCTTCATCGGTATCGTCCAGGAGATACGCGCGAAGCTCACGGTCGACCGTCTGACGCTTCTGACCGCGACCGATGCTGTCGTCGTGCGCGACGGCGAGCGCCAGAAGATCCCTGTCTCCGATATCGTCCAGGACGATATCATCTGCCTTGCGCATGGCGACCAGGTACCGGCAGATGCCGTGATCGTCTCTGGCTCCGTCTCCATGAACGAGAGCCTGCTTACCGGTGAGTCCGATGCCGTGCACAAGAAGCCGGGAGACGAGATCCTCTCCGGCAGCTTTGTCGACTCCGGCTCCCTCATGGCAAAGGTCACGCGGGTCGGTGCTGCCTCCTATGCTGCGAAGATCAACGCAGAAGCAAAATACGTGAAGAAGGCGAAGTCCGAGATCCAGGACTCGCTCAGGATGGTCGTCGAGTTCTCGACGATTCTCATGCCATTCCTTGGCGGCGGCCTTCTGCTCAGAAGCATGTTCGCCGAAGGCATGCCCTGGGATGCTGCCATCCTCTCTGTCGTGGCAGCGCTCGTCTCGATGATTCCGCAGGGCCTCATGCTCCTGACCTCGACTGTTCTTGCTATCGCGACGACGAGGCTCGGTGCGAAGAACGTGCTTGTGCAGCAGAGCTACTGTGTCGAGACGCTCGCGCGTGTCGATACGGTCTGCCTCGACAAGACGGGCACGATCACGTCAGGTCGCATGGAGCTCATGGGGCTTCTGCCGCTCAGGGGCCATGATGTGTCAGAGCTCAGGCACGCCGTGCTTGCAGTCGTCGGGGCCGCGCCTGACGATGCAAACGAGACGGCGCAGGCACTTCTGCGTGCAGCTGAGCAGTGGCCGGAGGAGATGGACTCAGCCTCCCGTGTCATCCCGTTCTCGTCTGCTCGCAAGTACTCGGGCTGCGTGCTCGAAGATGGCACGTCCTATGCGATGGGCGCAGGGCAGTTCGTGATGGGGGAGCGCTATGCGGCACTGTCCCGCGACGTGGCGACGTTCGGCCCGCTTGCCCGTGTGCTCGTCGTCGGCACCTGCGAAGGCTACAACGATGAGGGCAGGATGGAAGGCTCGTTCGAGCCTGTGGGCCTTGTGGCCCTCCGCGACGAGATCCGCCCGACTGCGGCAGGCACGATCTCCTACTTCCGCCGCGAAGGCGTCGATATCCGCGTCATCTCAGGCGACGATCCGCGCACGGTCTCTGCGATTGCCTCGACCGTCGGCGTGCCCGATGCAAAGAGCTATATCGATGCTTCGACGATCAAGACTGAGGAAGAGCTTGCCCAGGCCGTCGCGACGCAGAAGGTCTTCGGCCGCGTGACGCCGCAGCAGAAGCGCGAGATCGTGAGGCTGCTCGAGGCCCAGGGCCATACGGTCGCTATGACCGGAGACGGCGTGAACGATGTCCTGGCCCTGCGCGAGGCAGACTGCTCGGTGGCCATGGCATCAGGATCGGCTGCGGCAAGGAATGTCGCCGAGATCGTGCTTGCCGACAACGACTTCGCCCATATGCCGGAGGTCGTGGCAGAAGGCAGGCGCTCCATCAACAACCTCCAGCGCTCGGCATCGCTTTTTCTCGTGAAGACGGGATTCGCGATTGCGCTCTGCTTCATCTGCATCTTCTTCCCGCCGTTTCCGTTCCTGCCGATCCAGGAATCCTTCTTCTCCGGCCTCATCATCGGCTATCCGTCGTTCGTGCTCGCGCTCGAGCCGAACCATGAGAGGCTGCACGGCGACTTCCTGACGAACGTGCTTGCCCGCTCGCTTCCGGGCTCGATTGCGATCGTCTTCATCATCGCCGTCACGATGATCATGGAGACGCCGATGGGATGGGACTTCGCGCAGACCTCGACGCTCTGCCTGCTTCTCGTCTGCATGGTCGGCGTCGGCCTCATCTGGCGCATCTCGCGGCCGCTCACGCCGCTGCGCCTCGCCCTCATCATCTCCATCATCATTGCAATTGCCGGCGGGTCGTTGCTATTCGGAAACTTCTTCATGATTGAGCCCCTCACGGGCTGGATGGTCGTGTACCTTTTCAGTGCAGGAGCGCTGGCGCTCATCCTATTCGCCCTGCTGTACCGCCGTTTCGCTCACAGTATCGAACATGAAGGACGTCTTGCATACGTCGTGAAGAAGGCCGAGGTCGCATATGCTCAGCACAGAAGCCGTGTCAGCCGCCGTACGAGAGGCTAGAAAGCCCAGGAAGATCGAGGCAGGTGGCATCTCGAGGCTCGCGACCATCGTGTCCGAGATTCCTGGTGCCGAGAAGCTGCCACGGGCTCTTCTGATTCTGCTCGAAAACGTCGTCCGCCGCGCGAAAACGGACGAGGAGGCCATGCTCATGTGCGCCCGCATCCTCGAGGCGGGAGAGGCGGGTACCCAGGGACGCGAGATCGAGTTCATGCCGTCAAGGGTCCTCTTCCAGGACTTCACGGGAGTTCCAGTCTTCGTCGACTTCGCTGCCATGCGCGATGCTATGGCGGCACGTGGCGGCGACCCCGAGAAGGTCAATCCCCACATCCCTACGACCCTCATCATCGACCACTCCGTGATTGCCGAAGAGGCAGGATGCGCAGGCGCTCGTGCCGAGAATGAGCGCATCGAGGCAGAGCGCAACCGCGAGCGCTTCGCCTTCCTCAAGTGGGCAAGCCGCTCGTTCACAAACGTCGAGGTCGTGCCTCCTGCGGAAGGCATCTGCCACCAGCTCAACATGGAGCGCTTCTCCAAGGTCGTCGGCACCGACGCCCTCTGGCAGGGCGAAGGGGAGATGGCGTGCTTCGACACGCTCGTCGGCACAGACTCCCACACGACGACCGTGAATGGCATCGGCTGCATGGGCTGGGGCGTCGGCGGCATCGAAGCCGAAGCTGCCGCTCTTGGCCAGTCGATTACGATGCTTGTGCCCGAGGTCGTCGAGCTCAGGCTCGAGGGCAAGCTCGGCGATGGCATCTCCGGCATGGACTGCGCGCTCACGGTCTGCGAGCTCCTGAGGAAGGCGCAGGTCGTCGGCTCTCTCGTCGAGGTGACGGGTCCGGGTGTCGCCGAGCTCACGGCGACGCAGCGCGCCTGCATCGCGAACATGACGCCGGAATACGGCGCGACGACGACGCTCTTCCCGGTGGACCGCCAGACATTCAAGTATCTTGCCCTCACGGGCAGAGATCCCGAAGAGATCGCCTTCATCGAAGCGTATCTGCGCGAGCAGGGCATGCTCGGCGAGCGTGACGCCACCTATTCCCGCACGTATACGCTCGATCTCTCGACGGTCGAGCCCTGCCTTGCAGGACCGTCCCGTCCGCACCGCCGCGTGGCCGTGCCGGGTCTCGCCGAGCGCTTCGAAGAGTCGTCCGCAGAGCATGGACACAAGCCGCATACGGGAGAGCTCGAGCTCACGTTCGGCGACAAGGCCTATGAGCTTGGGCATGGCACGCTTGCTATCGCTGCCATCACGAGCTGCACGACGGCGACCGACCCTGCCATGATGGTGGCAGCAGGACTTGTCGCAAAGAAGGCCTGCGCGAAGGGCCTTGCACCCAAGCCCTGGGTCAAGAAGATCATGGCTCCCGGCAGCCATGCGACGCTCGATATCCTGAAGCGCGCTCACCTGACGGCGCCACTCGAGAAGCTCGGCTTCTTCACGTGCGGCTTCGGATGCATGAGCTGCATCGGCAACTCCGGAAGCATCGCGCCTGCGCTCCACGATCATGCAGACGAGCTCGAGCTCACGAGCATCCTTTCGGGCAACCGCAACTTCGATGGCCGCATCTCGCCTGACGTGGCACAGAACTATCTTGCCGAGCCGGCGCTTGTCGTCGCCTACTCGCTTGTCGGCACGCTCGACAAGAACCTGGCAGAGGAGCCGGTCGGTACCGGCGCTGACGGCGCTCCTGTCATGCTCAAGGACCTGCTACCGACCGACGATGAGATTCGCGACGTGCTTGCGAAGGTGCTCACGAGGGACCTCTACGAGGAAGCTGCCAAGGGCCTCTTCGAAGGCTCCGACGACTGGAAGGCGATTCCGGCATCAGAGTCTGCGACGTATGCCTGGGACGAGCATTCGACGTATGTGCGCCGGCCGCCCTACTTCGAGGATGCAAGGCATGAGACAGTGCACGAGGTGAAGGATGCCCGCGTGCTTGCGCTTCTCGGCGATTTCGTGACGACAGACCACATCTCTCCTGCCGGCACGATCGCAGAAGGCTCTCCTGCAGCCCGCTATCTCACGGAGCACGGCGTGCCGGAGAACGAATGGAACACCTATGGCACGAGGCGCGGCAACCATGAGGTGATGATGAGAGGCACGTTTGCGAACGTGAAGCTCGAGAACGCCCTCGCCCAGGGAAGGCGTGGCGGCTACACGTATGACTTCGAGGCCGACAAGGTCACGAGCATCTACGATGCCGCTATGGACTACAAGGCACATCGCGAGGACGAGGTTGTCATCGCCGGCAAGATGTATGGTTCCGGCTCGAGCCGCGACTGGGCAGGCAAGGGTCCGGCGCTCCTCGGCGTCAAGGCTGTGCTTGCAGAGAGCTTCGAGCGCATCCACCGTTCGAACCTCATCGGCATGGGCATCGTGCCGCTCCAGTTCGAGGACGGCGTCTCGGCGAAGCTTCTGGGCCTCGATGGCACAGAGCGCATCTCGGTCGAACCGATCGATTTCTCGAAGGGGCTGCCCGAGCCGAAGATGGTCGCAGTGAGCGCGACCAAGCCGTCGGGAGAGAAGATTGACTTCCGCGCAATCGTGCGTGTCGATACGCCGAGCGAGGGTGCCTACATTTCAGAAGGCGGAATCCTGCCTTATGTTCTTGGACAACTTGTGTGACATCGTCCGCGCTTCGGGGAGAGTGCTACAGTCTCGCTTCAGCATATGAAACGTGAATTTGGAGGAATGCTTGATCTGCCCATTCTGCGGAACGCATATTGAAGACGGTCTGGATGTCTGTCCGGCCTGCCACGCCGACCTGAAGGCTACGGCACATGTGGCCCATCAGGACCGTCGCTACTGCACGAGCTGCGGCGCCCTCATCCCCGAAGGCGCCGATGTCTGCCCCCAGTGCGGCATGCCCTATATCGCAGACGATGCAGATGCAGACGACCAGGAAGAAGTCGTCTGCGAAGGCGCGCATGTGAAGGAAGCGCCAGAGACTCCGAAGATCATTTCCGCAATCCCTACGGCAGATGGCCCGTTCTCTGCGACCTCCGCGAACGAGCGCCTGCCGAGGCGGCGCGTCTTCACGCTTGCCTTTGTGGCGGCGCTTGTCTTCGTGGGCGGCGGCATCCTTGCAATCACGCAGCCGTGGAACCCGAATGCCTATTCGATCAAGGCGACGACAGCGGCCGATACGTCGAAGGCGGGATACCCGGGCGAGATCGACAAGCTTGCCGGCCAGGATACCGGCATCGACACGTCCGATGTGGAAGACGGAGACGCGCAGACCTATGAGGCCATCTCGGGCTACTGGGAGCAGCTCGGCGACCTGAGAAAGAGCCTCGAGGAGAGCGAGACAGCGCTCAAGGCAGATGTCCAGGATTCCTCGAAGGACCTCTCGACCGACTACCAGACTGCGAAGCAGAACGCCCTCGACCTCTCGAACCTCATCTCCTCGATCGGGGACGTCGATGTGAGCACGGGCACCTATGCAGACGATGTCCAGAACCTCCAGACGCTCGGCTCGTGGCTGCGCAACTGGTCCGATGACCTCATGGATGCCTGGGACAGAGCAGAGTCCGGCTCGTACAGCTCGTCCGACGCGATTCTTTCCCCGCTATCCCAGAGCGAGAGCGCAGATGGCACGAACTCCTATGCCACGCTCTTCGATGAGAGCTATGCAGGGTGGCAGCCGCAGGAGAAATAGCTTTCATTTCCCCGCAATGTCTCTGCCGAATGTGTGAAAGACGCGCTGTGCTGGTACTATCAGATGATGGAAGAATTGTATGAAGGTGCCACAGGGCCGGGGAGGTTCAGATGGGCTTTTTCAATAGAAGCAATGTCTATGTCCCGAAGCGCGAGCTCAAGGGAACGGAAGTCGCTGTATTCAAGACCAGCAAGGGCACGATCAAGGTACGCCTCGACTGCAAGGGCGCGCCTATCCACTGCGCGAACTTCTGCGAGCTGGCCGAGAAGGGGTTCTACGACGGGACGAAGTTCCACCGCTATGTGCCGAACTTCGTGATCCAGGGCGGCGACCCCAATACCAGGAATATGAGCTCTGCCGATGTGGCGGCCGGAAAGCCCGGACCTGACGGCATGCCCGGCACGGGCGGTCCTGGCTACAGCATCAAGCATGAGTGGGACGTGAACCCGCGCAACAGCCATGAGGATGGCGCGCTTGCGATGGCCCGCTCCCAGATGCCCGATTCGGCAGGCTCCCAGTTCTACTTCTGCCTCGGACCCCAGCATTTTCTCGATCCGAACTACACGGTCTTCGGCCAGACGATCGAAGGCCTCGATGTGGAGAAGAGCCTGAGGGCAGGCGACGTGCTCGAATCCGTGAGCATCGTAGACGAAGAGCAGAGCGCTTAAAGCAGCACCTGGAGGTGTGACGCATGAACCAGCAGGCATATGAAGCAGGAAAGGCAGCCTATCAGCAGGGTGACTGGAACGGGGCTGTCGCACTCCTGCATCAGGCAATAGATGCAACTGAGGCAAATGGCGCAGCAGAGCACATGCTCGGCAATGCCTATATGAAGCTCGGCAGGTATGCCGAGGCAGCCGATGCCTATGGAAGGGCGTTGGCAGATGCTACCTACGGAAAGGTGGGAGCCCTCTCCTGCAACCGTGGTCGTGCATACCTTGCAGCAGGCCAGCCGGACGAGGCCATCGCGAGCCTCAATGCAGCGGTCCAGGACCAGTCCTATGCAAAGGCATACAAGGCCTATGTGGCCCTGGGCGAGGCCTACCGCATGAAGAACGATGCCAGAAACGCCGGCATCGCCTTCAGGAACGCCGCCATAGACGAGAGCAACCCCGACCCTTCGTTCTCGCTCCGCGAGCTCGGTGCCTGCTTCATCGCGCTGCACCGTCCGGTCGATGCGGTCGAGGCATACCGCACGGCACTCGACTTCGCGACGCCGATGGAGAACCAGAACGCGATCTACTCCGAGCTCGGCATGGCCTATGTCGCCGCCAACCGTATGAGCGAGGCTGTCGATGCCTTCGCGCATGCCACGGCAGACGGCACCTACATCCTGCCGACCGACATGCAGATCGCCTACGACTCCGCAAAGCGTGCTGTCGCATCCACGCAGTCGAACAATCCAAGCGAGACGGATGCCCTTCTGGCTGCTGCCGGCTATGGCACGTCCCAGGAGACGTTCGATCCGCTCGATCCTCTTGGCCAGTCCGGCGAGTTCATGCCGTCGCCTGAGAAGACCGGCTTCTTCTCCGTCTCCGAGCAGGATCTCGTCGAGGCAGACAAGAAGGAGCGCAAGGTCCGCCGCAAGAAGAAGCACACGGGCCTCAAGGTGTTCCTCGTCCTCCTGATCGTCGTCGTGGTTGTCGGCGGCGTCGGTGCCTATGCGTACTGGCGCGGCTATGGCTGGCCGACGCAGGAGACCGTCATCACCTCGCTCTTCAATTCGAAGACGTCGGGCGACGATGCCTCGAGCTTCCTCGCTCCGAGCCTCTCTGACTCCGAGCGTTCCGCTATCGAGGACATCCTGCCCTCTGGCGCCACGATCTCTGTCGACGGGCTCGACAAGAGCATGGATACGTCGACGGCTCGCGTGACTGCCACGCTTTCGTCCGGCACGACCCAGACCTACACGGTCACGCTCGTGCGTGACGGCATCGGCTGGAGGGTCTCTTCGCTCCAGCTGAGCTATGATTCCGCTTCGAGCAGCAAGTAGCGGATTGCCTCTTCGGCGGAACTAGACATAGGGAATATCAGGGATAGGAAGACATGTCCTTTATCGACTCCATATTTGGTGAGTATGGCGGAGACCTTGCCATCGATCTCGGCACCGCAAATACGCTCGTCTCGGTCCGTGGCCAGGGCATCGTCCTGAACGAGCCTTCCGTTGTCGCTATCGACAAGGAGCAGGAGCGCGTCCTTGCGGTCGGCTCGGATGCAAAGCGCATGATCGGCCGCACGCCTGGCTCGATCATCGCAGAGCGCCCGCTGAAGGACGGCGTCATCGCCGACTTCGATGTCACCGAGGTCATGCTGCGCTACTTCATCGAGAAGGCGCGCGAGCGCAAGTATCCCTGGTCGCCGCGTCCCCGCGTCGTCGTGTGCGTTCCTTCGGGCGTCACGTCTGTCGAGAAGCGTGCCGTCTTCGAGGCAACGATCTCTGCAGGAGCGCGCCAGGCCTATCTGATCGAGGAGCCGATGGCTGCTGCCATCGGTGCCGACCTGCCGATCGAGGACCCGACGGGATCGATGATCGTCGACCTCGGCGGCGGCACGACCGAGGTCGCTGTCATCTCGATGGGCGGCATCGTCGTCTCCCAGTCCATCAGGACGGCAGGCGACGAGTTCGACCGCACGATCCTGGAGCATGTGCGCGACGCGTACAACCTCTCGATTGGCGAGCGCACCGCAGAAGACATCAAGATCAAGGTCGGCTCAGCCGCACCTCTTGCCGAGGAGCTCGACGTCGAGGTCAATGGCCGCGACGTCCTGACCGGCATGCCGAAGACCGTGCGCATCGAGTCCGAGGAGATCCGCCGCGCGCTCGACAAGCCGCTCGACGAAGTCACGAAGGCTGTCAAGGATGCGCTCGATGTGACGCCTCCCGACCTTGCTTCCGACCTCATGTACTACGGCATCCTCCTGACGGGCGGCGGCGGACTTCTGCGCGGACTCGACCAGCGTCTGCGCGAAGAGACGGGCGTGCCCGTCAACGTGAGCCCCACGGCCCTCGAAAACGTTGTCAATGGCTGCGCGAAGGTCCTCGAAGCAAACGCCCTTTCCGGCGGCTTCGTCCAGAGTGCCGGCCTGTAGACCAAGGATCTGAAGATGCCCGCAAATGGTGCTCCGCATGGCTTCCAGAGGACAGGCCAGAATTCCTCTGGAGGCCGTCTCGCTATAGTCCTCCTGGCTCTTTCCATCATCATGTTCACGGTCAGCTGCCGCATGGGCGATGTGGGCGTGCTCGGTGCTGCCCGTTCCGTCTGGCAGACCGTGACGATGCCGATAAGCTACATCGGCTCTGTCGCCGTCCAGCCGTTCCAGGGGCTCGGCAACATCTTCGCGAACCTCACGGCCGACCAGGAGACGCTCTCACAGCTCCAGGAGGAGAACAAGCAGCTCGTGGCAGAGAACGCCGAGCTCGAGGAGGCGCAGCAGACCGCAACGCGCCTGCAGGCGCTGCTCGACCTCAAGGATACATATAACCTCCAGTCGACTGCGGCGCGCATCATCGATGCGTCGTATGACAACTGGTCGCGCACCGTCACGATCGACAAGGGCAGCTCGTCTGGCCTTGCGGTCGGCATGCCTGTCACGGATGCCTACGGCGTCATCGGGCAGATCTCCGAGGTCAGCGCCGCGACAGCGACCGTGCGCCTCATCACGGACGAGAACTCGGGCGTCTCTGCGATGGTGCAGTCAAGCCGGGCGCAGGGCATGCTCAATGGCTCTGCCGATGGCACGCTGAGCCTCAATCTCGTGAGGACGGACCTCACCGTCAATGTCGGCGACATCATCGTCACCTCCGGTCTCGGCGGCGTCTATCCGAAGGGTCTGCCGCTCGGCACCGTGACCTCTGTCGAGAAGTACGACGGCGCCATGTACTATACGATCACGGTCGAGCCCTTCACGAAGACGGAGAGCTATGAGGAGATCCTCGTGATCACATCGCTCACAGAGGACCAGGCGGCGACGTCAGACGATATCGCAGCTGCTGACTCCCAGGAGACATCGACGTCTGCATCCACGACGACGTCGACTGATGCCTCTTCGAACAGCTCGTCCGATACGTCGTCTGACAGCTCGTCTGCCTCCTCTTCGGATTCGGCGAACAGCGCCTCTGGCACCTCTTCGACGACGTCCTCTTCCGGCACGACGTCTTCCAATACGTCTTCATCAAGCTCGACCTCGAGCACGCAATAGGCAGGGCAGGAGATCCGATGCAGATCAAAGACACGAACAGATACCGTCATGATGCGCTCGTCCTGGGGATTGTCTGCCTCGTGCTGCAGCTCGCTGTGGCTCCCTATATCGCGATCGCGAATGGGCATGCGAACTTCGCCTTCATCTTCTCGGCCATCTTCGCGCTTACGGTCGGCGGCCCGACCGGTGTCGCTATGGGCTTTGCTGCGGGCGTCGTCTACGACCTCGGTGCATCGAGCCCGATGGGGCTCATGGCATTCCTGCTGACGCTCTCGTCCTATATCCTCGGCATCGAGGCGCGGAACAAGCTGAATGACGATCCGGGAGCGGCGCTCGTGAATGGCCTCATCGCCTGCTTCGCGGTCTCGCTTCTCTACGGGCTTGCGATGCTGCTCACCGGTTCGAGCTCATCCTTCATCGATGTGATCCTCACGCGGGTCCTGCCGTCGTTCTTCCTGACGGCGCTCTTCGCGATTCCGTTCTATCTCTTCTATTCGCGCCCGCAGTCTTCCGGCGCGACCCTGAACCGCAGCCTCGGGACGAAGATGCCGTCGCTCGGCAATACCCGCAGGCGCAGTCAGGGACATCTCGGCACCAGAGGGCGGCAGATCTAGCTGTGAGCCTTTCCACCATCATCATCCTCGTGCTCGTCTCGATCATCGTCGTGGCGGGCCTCGTGCTTCTCTTCTCGCGCGGAGAGATGCGCTTCAAGTTCGATATCGGCGGTTCGGCACCGCGCGCTTCGGGCGGCAACGACGAATCGGGCGATACGACGATCAGGAACCGCATCATGGGCCTCGGCATCTTCTCCGGTGGCGCCATCGCGGTCCTTCTCGCACGCCTGTGGTCCATGCAGCTCGTCTCCTCCGATGAATATGCTGCCCAGGCAGAATCGAACCGCACGAGGACCATCTCGCTTGCGGCTCCTCGCGGCCGCATCCTCGACCGCAACGGCAAGGAGCTCGTGACGAACCGTCCGAGCCTTACGGTCGTAGCCGACTCGGACGTCGAGTCGGACGACGTGGAGATGCAGCTTCTCGGCAACCTTCTCGGCATGCCCCGCATGGCTGTGAAGAGGAAGATCGAGGACTCCTCGGAAGGTGCCCAGTCTGCCCGTCCCGTCATGGTCGATGTCTCTATCCGTGTCGTGGCCTATCTCGAAGAGCATCCCGATCTCTTCACGGGCGTGACGGTGCAGGAAAGGACGCAGCGGAGCTATCCTTACGGCTCGCTTGCCGGACAGGTGCTGGGATATGCCGGCACGGTCACGAGCGACCAGCTTGCCGCATCGGGCACCTCTGCCGACGGCAGCACGATCGAATATGAGTCGGGCGACACGGTCGGCCAGGCAGGCGTCGAATACGAGTATGAGAATGTCCTCCAGGGCATCCGCGGCGAGCAGACGGTCTACGTCGATGCTTCGGGCAATGTCACGTCGTACTCGACGACCGTCGATCCCCAGGCAGGTTCCGATGTGCTCCTGACGCTCGACCTCACGATCCAGCAGGCCTGCGAGAGCGGCCTGGCCCATGCCATCTCTGTCGCAAACGATCTTGGCTACAAGGACTGCAAGGCGGGCGCCATCCTCTGCATGGATGTCACGAACGGCGAGATACTGGGAATGGCATCGGCACCGTCGTTTTCCCCGTCCGTCTTTGTCGGCGGCATCTCGAACGACGACTGGAATGCGCTCAATTCCGAAGAGGGCATGTATCCTCTGATCAACCGTGCCATCCAGGGACAGTACTGCTCGGCATCCACGATCAAGCCGCTCACGAGCTTCGCTGCGCTCTCGAACGGCATCGCCACGATCACCTCGACGTACTACTGTGCAGGACTGTGGACCGGCTTCGGTGCTGCCTACGGCCAGTACTGCTGGAAGAAGACAGGACACGGGACGATGACCATCGAGACAGGCATCACGTACTCGTGCGACGTCGTCTTCTACGAGATCGGCAAGGCATTCTACCTTTCCGACAACCCGGAAGCCCAGCAGGACCATCTGCGCATGTGGGGCCTGGGCTCCACGTACGATATCGACCTTCCGAGCGAGGCGTCAGGGCGCGTGCCCGATGCCGAATGGAAGAACGAGTACTACAGCGCCTACGACGAGAACACGCGCACGTGGATGGGCGGAGACCAGACGAACCTCTCGATTGGCCAGGGCGACCTGCTCGTGACGCCGCTGCAGATGGCATGCGCCTATGCCGGCATCGCGAACGAAGGCCCGATCTGGCGTCCGCATGTGCTCAAGGGCGTGAAGTCCCAGGGTGCCAACGGCACGGTCGTCGAATACCAGCCCGAGATAGCCCTCTCGCCGACAGAGGACGCTACGTACTTCTCGACGGTCAAGCAGGGACTGCTCGGCGTCCTCGAGAAGGAATCGACGAACATCATTGCCCACTTCAGCACGCTCTCCGTCTCCGTCGAAGGAAAGACAGGAACGGGCGAGGTCAATGGCAAGGACCCGACCGGCTGGTTCATTGCCTATGCGCCGGCAGAGAGTCCGAAGTATGTCTGCGCCTGCGTCGTCGAGGAAGGCGGCTACGGCGAAAACTCTGCCATGCGCGGCGTGCGCGACGTGTTCGGCGCCATCTACAACGAGCCCGACACGTCCGACGCAAGCAGCACGAGCGGCGCCCGCTAGGGAAGAGAGGAGGAGACGATGCAGTACAGGACCCCCAGATCGCAGGAGGGCTTCTTCGACAGGATGGCACATGTCCTGGGCGGCACGGGCGGAAGGCACGGCGGCGGCAGGCATGCCACAGTGCGCCGCGGATCGGCCATCGCTTCGAAGGTCTATCTTCCCCAGCTCATTCCGGCCATGCTGCTTGTGGCCTATGGCCTCATCGTCCAGTGGTCTGCCTCGCTCTCGATTTCGGAGGCATCGCTTCCGCGCCAGGCGATGGGCGTGCTCATCGGCTGTGTCCTTGCCTTCATGATCTGGCGCTATGACTACCGGACGCTTGCGAACATGCGCACGGCGCTCATGGTGACAGACGCCGTGCTGCTGCTCCTTCCGAGCATCCCGTTCATCGGCTACTCCGCCAAGGGCATGACGGGCTGGATTCAGATTCCGGGCATCGGCCTTCGCTTCCAGCCTTCCGAGATCGCAAAGCTCGTCACGATATTCCTCATGGCATCAGTGACGGCAGAATACAATGGCAAGATCGAGACGCTCCGGGACTACGTGAAGCTCTGCGGCACGCTGCTCTTCCCATTCGTGCTCATCATGACGCAGCCTGACCTCGGTACGGGCCTCGTGATGCTCTTTTCCGGCGCCTGCGTGATTATCTGCGGCGGCGCGAAGAGGAGCTGGGTGCTCGTGACAATCGCCTTGATCGTTATCGGCGCTGCTCTCATCATCGCGACGTCCATGACAGACGGCCTGCCGCATATCTTGAAGGAATACCAGCTGAACCGACTCATCGTCTTCGTCGATCCATCGGTCGACCCGACAGGCGATGGCTACAACCTGGCACAGGCAAAGATCGCTGTCGGCTCGGGCGGCTTCTTCGGCAAGGGCGTCGAGAACGCGACGCAGACGATTGCAGGATTTCTGCCTGAGGCACACACGGACTTCGTCTTCGCGCTCCTCTCCGAGGAGTTCGGATTCCTCGGCGCGCTCGTGCTGCTCGGCCTCTTTGGCTGGCTCATCTTCTCGACGCTTGCGCTCGCGCTCAAGGTCGAGACAACGTTTGCAAAGCTCGTGCTTGTCGGCATTGTTGCGATGTGGACGTTCCAGGTGCTCGAGAATGTGGGTATGTGTATAGGCATCATGCCCATCACGGGCATTCCTCTGCCCTTCATCAGCTTCGGCTCGTCGTCGATGCTCGCGCAGCTCATGGCAGTGGGCGTCGTGCAGTCGATCTGGCGGAACAGGACGAAGTCGGCGTAGGGCATACATCGTTGAGATCGGAGGCATTGTGGCCAAGAGCAAAGGAATACCTTTCAACAGGATATTCGAGGTCGCAGGAGCCATGAAGATGGCGCAGGACCGCTCGGTGTCCCGCATCAAGGTCGAGGTGCTTGTCGGCGCAGATGCTCCTGCCGACGAGATCTCTGTCATGAAGAGATGCTTCGTGCCTGAGACGGCGCGGGCGCATGTCCTTATCTGGGACCTCTCTTCGAGGGCACAGGATGCGCCTGATGCGGACACGGACCTTGCTGTCGTGCTTGTCGGAAGCCAGCCGAAGGAGGCAGCAGAGGTCGCGCTTGCGTGCGCTCGGAGGGGCGCGGGGTGCATCTTCGTCGTGCCGTCTGCGCTCGATGCTCCGAAGGAGCTGCCCGAGGAGCTCGAGGAGACCGTCGATATCGTTGCTGCTGCAGGAGAGGATGCGCTCAAGGCAAAGCTCGCCCAGGCGCTTGCCGCCCAGGAGGAGCGCGTCCTGCTTGCGGCTGCGTTCCCGTTCTGCAGAAGCGAGGTCGCTTCTGCCCTGATCCGCCAGAGTGCCCTTGCGAACATGGGCGTCGGCGCCATCTCGCTCATCCCCGGTTCCGACCTTCCGATCATGCTGGCCGAGCAGGAGCGTCTTGCCCTTGACCTCATGGGTGTCTATGGGAAGAAGCCCGGACCTGAGGCTGCAGCAGATCTTGCGGGCGTCTTCGGCGCTGGCTTCGTCTACCGTGCCATCGCGCGCACGCTTGCAGGGGCGGTCCCGGGCATCGGCTGGGCGCTCAAGGCATCTGTCGCCTATGGGGGAACGGTGCTTTCCGCCTGGGCCGTCGAAGCGCATCTTGCAGGGGAGATGCCCGAGATCCTTGCGAATGCACAGGAGATCGTCTCTGCGCTTGCCGGCATGAAGAAGGAAGAGGCAGCTCCAGAAGAGAAGCAAGAGCCTGAAGCGAAGATCGTCCCTCTGCCTGGCGCTGTGGAAGCAGAGCCGGTAAAGGATGAAGGGGATGGCTACATCACGCTTTCCTAGCGGGCCAAGCGTGGTGAAGCTGTGAAGCGCCACGATTCGGGTGCCGTCTAGGCACGCTTGAGGACTATTCTTTCTCGTGCACAAGGCATCTCATGAAGGAACGTTCACATTTCGCACTTAAACCGCAGGTAGCTGACTTTTTCTGATTGACGATTGTTCTGAGCGCTAGTAGAATAGCTAGCTGTTGCACTCAAATCAGCAATGAAGGGTTCACACATGTACGCAATCGTTTCAACTGGCGGCAAGCAGTACAAGGTTGCCGAGGGCGATATCATCGACGTCGAGAAGCTCGATGCCCAGCCCGGCGACGAAGTCCAGCTTGACGTCCTCATGCTCAACGATGGCCAGGAGGTCACTGTTGATGCATCCACCCTCTCCGACAAGAAGGTTACCGCCGAGGTGCTGGAGCAGTTTAAGGGTGAGAAGCAGCTCGTTTTCAAGTTCAAGAAGCGCAAGCGCTATCACCGCACCCGTGGCCATCGTCAGAACCTCACGAGGATTCGCATCAAGGCTCTCCCCGTTGAGGCTGCAGCAAAGTCTGCAGAGTCGGCCGAGTAAATTCAGTTCGGTATAGCAAGCAGATAGGCAGGTACTCTCATGGCACATAAGAAGGGCGGCGGCTCCTCTCGCAACGGCCGCGATTCCCGCGGTCAGCGTCTTGGCACGAAGCGTTTTGGTGGCCAGGCAGTGAAGGAGGGCGAGGTCCTCGTTCGTCAGTGTGGCACGCACATCGCTCCGGGCGAGAACGTCGGCTGCGGCAGGGACTACACCCTGTTCGCACTCAAGGCAGGCACAGTCGAGTTCACCAAGGGCAAGAAGCACATGGTGCACGTGCGCACGGCTACCACCGCGTAAGAACCGTTGGACTAGCATTGCTGAAGGGACCCTCTCGAGGGTCCCTTTTCTTATCCCGGGTTCTATTCTCTGAACGGCTGGGTACAACCGATATACTCGATTGCATGGAGCACGAAATAAGGAGGGGCGATGTTCACTGACTTTGCCCATATAAATGTACAGGGCGGCAATGGCGGCGCTGGATGCATGTCGTTCAGGCGCGAGGCCTATGTGCCGAAGGGCGGACCTGACGGCGGAGACGGCGGACGTGGCGGAGACGTGATCCTCGAAGCCGACCCGCAGCTCTCGTCGCTCATCGACTACCGCTACAAGCATCACTTCAAGGCCGAGCGCGGAACACACGGCCAGGGAGCGCGCAAGCATGGCAAGGATGGCGAGGATCTGATTCTCAAGGTCCCGCTCGGTACGGTCGTACGCGAGCTCGACCATGAGACGCAGAAGCCGCTCTACCAGATTGCTGACCTCACGCACCCCGGCGAGCGTGTCGTCGTGGCGCCTGGTGGCATCGGAGGACGCGGCAACATCCACTTCGTGACGTCCGTCAGGCGCTCTCCTGCCTTTGCTGAGAAGGGCGAGCCTTCCCAGGACCACTGGATCGAGCTCGAGATGAAGCTCATGGCAGATGCTGCCCTTGTAGGCATGCCCTCTGTCGGCAAGAGCTCGCTCATCGCCCGCATGAGTGCAGCGCGCCCGAAAATTGCAGACTACCCGTTCACGACGCTTGTCCCGAATCTCGGCATGGTCCGTGCCCGCAACGGCCACTCGTTCGTCGTTGCAGACGTGCCAGGTCTCATCGAGGGTGCAAGCGAAGGCAAGGGCCTGGGTCATGAGTTCCTCCGCCACATCGAGCGCACGGCCCTCATCATGCATGTCGTAGACGTGACGGGCTCCTACGAGGGCAGGGACCCCGTCCATGACTTCGAAGTCATCAACGACGAACTTGCAGCGTATGCCGAGGACCTCGCCACGCGTCCGCAGATCGTCGTCGCGAACAAGTGCGACATGCCGGATACCGAAGAGAACGTCGAGCGCGTCCGTGCTGCAGCGGAGAAGGCGGGCTATCCGTTCTTTGCCGTCTCCTGCGTGACAGGTGCCGGCATCGATGCCCTCATGGATGCCACGGCAGAAGAGGTCTATGAGCTCAGGCGCAAGGCAGCCGAGGAGGCTGCAAAGGCAGCCGAGGAGCAGCCGATCCGCGACTGGGAGAAGGACAGGCGCCGCCGCGACCGCCGCATCGAGATCAAGAACCTCGGCGGCAATGTCTGGCGCGTCTCCGGCACCGGCGTCGAGCGCATGGTCATCCAGACAGACTGGGACAACGAGGAGGGCATCTCCTACCTCATGCACCGCTTCGAGCGCATCGGCCTCGACGAGCGTCTCCAGAAGGCTGGCGTCAAGGACGGCGACGAGGTGCGCATCCTGGGCTATGCCTTCACGTATGAGGGACCGGACCACGGCGACGAGTATGCGGAGCTCAAGGATACGGACGACGAGGTCGTCGAGGAGTTCATCGAGGGGGACGAGTAGCGTGGGATGCTCTGGCCCCATCGTCGTGAAGATCGGCTCCTCTACGCTCGTGGATGCGCAGGGCGCCCCTGACCGTGCGTTCATAGGCAGTCTCTGCGCCCAGGTGGCACGTCTCATGGACGAAGGCCATGAGGTCGTCGTCGTGTCGTCCGGCGCTGCCGCTGCCGGTATGGAGCGCCTGGGCCTCAAGGCGCGTCCCAAGGATCTGCCGACGCTTCAGGCCTGCTGCGCTGCCGGCCAGGCGGCGCTCACAGAGATCTATGCAGAGATCCTCTCCGCAAGCGGACATGCTGCTGGCCAGGTGCTCATGACAAGAAGGGACGTCGTCGACAGGGAGTGCTACCTCAATACGAGGAACACGTTCCAGCGTCTCTTGGAGCTCGGCGTCGTTCCGATCGTGAACGAGAACGATACGGTCTCTGTCGCCGAGCTCTCGTTCTCCGACAATGATATGCTCGGTGCCATCGTCTCGGCGCTCGTGGGTGCAAGCCTCTATGTAATCCTCTCGGACGTCGAGGGCCTCTATACGGCAAATCCCTCGACGCATCCCGAAGCAAAGCTCATCCCGCGTGTCGAGGAGCTCACGCCCGAGATCTTGGCCGGAGCGACTGGTGCAGGCTCTGCCTTCGGAACGGGAGGCATGGCATCGAAGCTCAGGGCGGCACGCGCAATGCTTGCTGCGGGGATACCGATGGCAATATGCCAGGGAAGGCAGAAAGACGTGCTTGCCGATGTCGTGCATGGCAAGAAGGTCGGCACACGCTTCGAGGCATCGAGCGGACATGCGTCTCATGAAGGTGCCCGCAAGCTCTGGATCGGCCTTGCCGGCGTCCCGCAGGGGACGCTCACGGTCGACGATGGAGCAGTGCATGCGCTTGTCGACAACGGCTCTTCGCTTCTTCCTGCTGGCGTCATCGCCACAGAAGGGGAGTATGCGGTGGGGGATGTCGTCGACATCCGTGCCGAGGATGGCATGCTCGTGGCGCGCGGCATCTCGCGCTACACCGCCGACGAGGTCATGCGCATCCACGGACTCAAGCTCGATGTGATAGAGCGCTTCCTCCCTGAGCGGGAAGGCGCACCTCTTGTCCACCGCGACGAGATGCTTGTCTTCTGAGAGGGGATGGACGAAATGGATGAGGAGCGCTTCGATCTGCCGCAGCTTGGCCAGGACCCGACGAGGACCTACCGTCTCGGCATCATGGGCGGCACGTTCGACCCGATCCACAACGGCCACCTCGTGGCAGCAGAGCAGGCCTACGACGATCTGAACCTCGATGTCGTCGTCTTCATGCCGGCGGGCAGCCCCGCCTTCAAGCAGGGCAAGAAGATCGCCTCGGGCGAGGACCGCTACGCGATGACGCTTCTGGCGACGTCGGACAATCCCCACTTCGTGGCAAGCCGCTTCGAGGTGGACCGTCCCGGCATAACGTACACGTCGGACACGCTCCAGCGCCTGAAGGAGCACTATCCGTCGAACGTCGAGCTCTACTTCATCACCGGCGCCGATGCCATAGCCGACATCGTGCGCTGGAACAACTCGGCAAGCATTGCCGAGAATGCAACGCTTGTGGGAGCGACACGTCCCGGCTACAACCTCGACAAGGCAGCAGGCGCGATCGATGCCTCCGGCATCGACTTCCATGTGATCTATCTCGAGGTGCCGGCTCTGGCCATCTCCTCGAGCTACCTGCGCGAGCGCGTGGCGAAAGGACAGAGCCTGCGCTATCTCACGCCGGACTCCGTCACGGGCTATCTCCACAAGCACCAGCTCTATGGCGCAAAGGCAGGGAAATATGCCAGATAGCAGATGGGACATTCCGCGCTGTGACATCCCCTACACGGACGAGCAGCGAGAAGAGATGGCAAAGCTCGAGCACGACATCAAGGTCCAGCTCGCCGAGAAGCCGAAGCGCCTTGCGCATTCGCTCTCCGTCGCGCGCACGGCCGAGTGGATGGCAAAGGTCTATGGTGTGGACTGCTTCGAGGCGCGCTGTGCCGGCATCCTGCATGACTGGGTGAAGGCCGAGACGCATGAGCAGCAGATGGAAGAGGCCACGCGTCTCGGCATCGATCTCGGTGCACCTCTTGACAAGGTCGAGCCGCTCCTGCATGGGCTCATCGCCGCACACACGCTGCCTCGCCGCTATCCCGAGCTTCCTGAGAGCGTCTGGCAGGCAATCTCGCGCCATACCACGGGAGCTGCCGATATGTCCGACCTCGATATGGTGCTTTTTGTGGCCGATGGCATAGAGCCGTTGCGCAAGCCCTATCCGGGTATAGACAATATACGGGGACTTGTCGGCACAGCGCCGCTCAGCGAAGTCTTCTGGGCGTCGTTTGCAGGCGGCATCGTCTACGTGATCGAAACCCGGCGCTATCTCTATCCCGGCACGGTCGATATATACAACGCACTGGTAGAAAAGGAACATGCATGAGTGTGACACCGCTCGAACTCGCGAAGGTCGCTGCTGCGGCAGCCGATAGCAAGAAGGCATACGACATCTCGCTTCTGGACCTCACCGAGCTTTCGGATATGTGCGACTACTTCCTGATCGCTTCCGCGATGAATGCCCACCAGGCCGATGCCATCGTCGACGAGATCGAGAAGAAGGTGCGCCTGAACTGCGGCGAGGACCCGATCTCGATCGAGGGACGCGACGGCAAGCACTGGATCCTCATGGATTACGGCGCTGTCGTCATTCACATCTTCGACGAGGAGACGCGCAGGTACTACCGTCTCGAGCGCCTGTGGGGCGATGCACCGAAGGTCGACCTCGGCCTCGACAAGGACGATGCAGAGAAGCCTGAGAAGGCTCCTGCAGCCCTATAGCTCCTCGTCTGGGCTGTCCGGCACATCTCTGCCTTTGAGCCTCATATCACGTCCGTACGATACGGCGCTGCTTCCGAAGCGGCGCCGTATTTCGTCTGCCGCCTCCGAGAGCGCATGGAGGTCGCGCTGCGGTGCAGAAGCAGCAGCGGCAGGCGTGCCGTCGAGCGGCAGTGCAAGCTGCTCCGGCGCTAAGGTGCGGCCGAAGCCGGAGAGGCCGACGCCGACAAGGCGCACTCCTGTGCCTTCCTGCCATATCTGGGGAAGGAGCTTCTGCGCGACCGGCGCAAAGACATGCTCGTCGTCTGTCGGTGCCTTGAGGGCGGTCTGTGCCGTGCGGTAGCTGAGATCGTGGTAGCGCAGCTTCAATGTCACGACCGTGCCTTCGAGCTTCTTGTCGCGCAGGCGGCTTCCGCAGCGGGCGCTTGCAAGGTCGATGGCGGCAAGAAGGTCCTTCTCTGTCGTGAGGTCATGGGGAAACGTATGCTCGGCAGAGACCGACTTCGTCTCGCGCTTCTGCACGAAGGGACGCACGGCCGAATGCTCGCGTCCCTGAGCCCGGAGCTTGAGCTGCGGGCCAAACTGTCCCAGAAGCGATGCCAGGTCCTCATCGTCTGCCTTGGCAAGGTCTCCCAATGTTCTCATGCCGAAGGACCGGAGCCTGCGCTCTGTGGCAGCTCCTATGCCTGACATGCGCGAGAGCGGCAGGGGAGAAAGGAATCGCTGCTCGGTCCCCGGATAGACCGGCGTAAGGCCGCGGGGCTTGTTCGCCTCGGAGGCAATCTTTGCGACGGTCTTCGACGTGCCGAGGCCTATGGAGCACGTGATGCCAAGCGCAGCCACACGCTCCTGGAGGCGGCGCGCGATGAGGACAGGATGCTCGTTCGAGTAGCGGCCCGGCGTTATATCGAAGAAGGCCTCGTCGATCGACATCTGTTCGACAAGCGGCGTCTCGTCGAGGATGAGGGACATGACCTTGTGGGAGAGCTCATGGTAGCGGTCAAAGTGGCCGCGCGTCCAGATGGCGCCGGGACAGAGCTTCTGGGCTGTGGCCGAAGGCATGGCGGAATGGACGCCGAATTTCCTCGCTTCGTAGGATGCGGTCGAGACGACGCCCCTGTCCTTCGGATCTCCGCCGACAATCACGGGCTTCCCACGCCAGGCAGGATGGTCGAGCTGCTCGACGGATGCAAAGAAGGCATCGAGGTCGAGCAGCCCTATGGCAGGACCCTCCCACGGAGGGAGGGTCCCAAGCGTTTCAGAATCTGTTTCTGTGCGGCCAGTGTCCATATCACCGAGTCTCGGGCAGACGAACCGTGAAGGTCGTTCCATGCTCCTTGTCGCTTGCGACCTCAATCGTACCACCATGCGTCTGGGCAATGGACTGGGCGATGGCCAGGCCGAGGCCGAAGCCTCCGGTCTCGCGTGTACGTGCCTTGTCGGAGCGGTAGAAACGCTCGAACACGTGGGGAAGGTCCTCCGGGTCGATCGGCGTGCCGAGATTGTTGACAGAAAGGACGGCATGGCCGGATTCGTCCTTGAGGTTCAGCGTGACCGTCGTGCCCTTCGCGGCATACTTCGTCGCATTGTCCACGAGGATCTTCGCGAGGCGCTTCAGGGACTGCGCATCTCCCTTGACCTTGAGGTTCGGCTCGATCGTGCCCTCGAGCATGCAGCCACGCTCGAATGCCATTGCATCGAACTCGAGGGCGACATTGTCCACGATATCTGAGAAGTCGAGCGTCTCCTGCGGCATCTTGTCCTTCGTCGCTGTCCCGTTCTCGTCTGCACGGGCAAGCGTCAGCAGGTCGTTCACGAGCGATGCCATCTGCTGTGCCTCATCTGCTGTGGAGTCGACCCAGCGGCGGGAATCCTCGGGGAGCTTCGGGTCGCTCTGGAGGATCTGGCTGTTCGCGAGGATGACGGCAAGCGGCGTCTTGAGCTCATGCGAAGCATCGGCGACGAAGCGCTTCTGCGACTGCCAGGCTTCCTGCACCGGCTTCAGCATCCATTTCGTGAGATACCAGGTGATGAAGACAAGGGCGACCAGCGCGCTCGAGATGATGACGGCAGCAGAGACGAGCTGGCGCGAGAACGTCTCGTCGAGGATCGAAGTCTCGACGAGCGCAATCGTCGTCGTGCCGTCAGAGTTGCTCGTGGATTCCCATTGGATGTGCTGGTCGGCGATGCGTCCCGAGGCCTGGCCGGAATCGAGGACCTTCGCGATCGTATCCTGCAGCTGGTCCTCGGAGAGCTGGGCAATCGTCGTCGTATAGCCCGTGATCGTGCCATCGCTCTCGACCCTGACTGCTGCCGTCAGCATGTTGGGGCGCGGGCTGTCCTTCCCGAGATCGACCTTCGAGGAGACAGAGGTGGAGTTCACTTCGCGCAGGACGTGCTCGAGGCTCTCCCGTACCATCTGCTGCTGGTTGCTGTAGGTCGAATAAAGGCTCATACCCATGACACCCACGAGTATGAGCCCTACGAGAAGAACCGTGACGATCACGAACTGCTTATGCAGTTTCTTGAGCATCTATGCTACTCCTGATCGAACATCTCCAGACGATAGCCGAGCATGCGCAGGGTCGTGATCTGGACCTTCGAGTTGATGTGGTTGAGCTTCTTGCGAAGGAACGAGATGTAGGCTTCTGCGGAGTTCTCGGAAGCCTCGCCGTCCGTGCCCCAGACACGGGTCAGGAGGTCCTGCTTGGAGACGACGCGCTGTGTGGAGCTCATGAGGAGCTTCAGCACCTCGAACTCCTTGCCGGAGAGGTGGACGGACTTCGTGCCGCAGGAGAGATCGTGCGTGTTGAGGTCGAGCGTGAGGTCGCCGAAGTTTGCCTCGTCGAGCATCACGGCGCCCTGGCGGCGGCCAAGGGCACGGACACGGGCCAGGAACTCTGCGGACTCGAACGGCTTCGTCAGATAGTCGTCAGCGCCGGCATCGAGGCCCTCGACCTTGTCTTCCGTGGACGTGCGCGCCGTCAGCATGAGGACCGGCGTGGAGTTCTTTTCATGGCGGAGATTGCGGAGAAGCTCGATGCCGTCCATGCCGGGAAGCATGCGGTCGAGCACGATGAGGTCATACAGGCCGCTCTCTGCATAGGTGAGGCCGCTCTGCCCGTCATACGTTGCCTCGGCATTGTAGCCGGCATCCGTCAGTATGCGGACGATTGCATCGGCGAGCTTGCGCTCGTCTTCTATTACCAGTACATTCATGAGGCCATTCCTTCCTGCCATGAGAGCAAGGCCATACGCTGTGGAACTTGTCGCGTATCGTACGTGGCCGAGCTTAAGCTACTCTTAACATCTTCCCCTCAGACGTCTGAAAGCGCGGAATCGCCGCAAAGTCGCTGGCTGCTCCACAAAAACTGCACCTTGCAAGCTCGGTACAGAGTCGTACAATTTACAGATGCTGTATAGAGCCAATGCGGCCCATCATCCCTACATTCATCAGAGGGCCGCGCGTCTAGAGGAGTTTTGCCTTGGCAGTTAAGATTCGCCTGGCCCGCCATGGTGCCAAGAAGCGTCCGTACTATCGTGTTGTCGTCGCTGACGGCCGCAGCCCGCGCGATGGCCGCCTGATCGAGGAGGTCGGCCGCTACAACCCGCTGACCAACCCGAAGACCATCGAGCTCGACCTCGAGAAGGTCGACGCCTGGATCGCCAAGGGCGCCCAGCCCTCCAGCGCTGTGTCCCACCTCATCGACATCGTGCGCACCGGCGCTCCTGCACCCGAGAAGAAGGCAAAGCTTTCGAAGAAGGCTGCTGCTAAGGCTGCAAAGGCTGAGTAGTCGCATGGCTGAGGAAATCGATCAGACCACGGACGAGACCGAGGCCGACGTCGAGATGCCCTCAGACAAGGTCGCGGACCTGGTTGAGTATATCGTCTGCGGTCTCGTGGACGATCAGGATGCTGTCTCCCTCGATGTGACGGATTCCGAGAATGGAACGCTCATCGAGGTCAGCTGCGCTGCTGCCGATGCCGGCCGCGTCATTGGCCGCAAGGGCCGTACCATCAAGGCCATCCGCACGCTTTCCCGTGCACTCGGACAGCGTGTCGGCACGTCGGTAGAGGTAGAGGTGTTGGGCTAGGGCATGCCCGATTATCGCGTGATAGCCCGTGTCGCAAAGGCGCACGGGAAAAAGGGGGAGGTCGTGACGGTTCCCGTCCACGGCCTTCCCTCTCTTATGCATGAAGGGCTTTCTGTCTGTGTCGTGCCGCCCAGGCTCAAGGGGCCACGCTGGCACAGGGTGCTTTCCTGCACCTCGGACGGACGCGGACAGCGCATAGCCCTGGATGGGGTCGCAGACCTCGGAGCTGCAGAGGCCTTGGTAGGCCGCTCGCTCCTCGTGTCTGTCGAAGACCTTCCTGATGACTTCGCCTATATGGACCTCGATCGCCTGATAGGAAGGCATGTCGAAGATCCGGCATATGGAGATCTCGGCGAGATCGAGGAGATCCTCCAGGGTCCCGCAAACGATGTCTGGGTCATTCGGGGCAGCGAGGCAGGAGAGATCCTTCTGCCTGTCATAGATGCCGTCGTGCCTTCGATTCCGTCGGCTGGCAGCATCGAGGTGCATGTGCCGAAAGGCACGATACCCGAGGAGGGGGACTAGGTGCTCTTCGAAGCGATATCCGTCATCCCCGAAGTGTTCGAGCCCTATGTCGCAGCCTCCATCCTGGGACGTGCCCGCAGGAAGGGCGTCTTCGATTTTGCTGCATACGATCTGAGGACCTGGACGCATGATAGGCACCGCACGGTCGACGATGCGCCTTTCGGAGGCGGACAGGGCATGCTCATGAAGCCCCAGCCCATCTTCGAAGCAGTGCATGCCGTATCGGATATGCATGAGGAGAAGCCCTATACGATCTTCTTTTCGCCCTGCGGAGAGACGCTCTCGGAAAAGACGGCCCAGGAGCTCTCGGAAAAGGACCGCATCCTCTTTGTGTGCGGCCGCTACGAGGGCATGGACGAGCGCTGCTATACGCTTGCGGACAAGGTGCTTTCCATCGGAGACTATGTGCTCACCGGAGGAGAGCTTGCCTCTCTAGTCGTCATGGATGCGGTCGTGAGGCTTCTGCCGGGAGCGCTCGGAGACGAGAAGAGCGCGCTCGACGAGTCATTCTCCGACGGCCTGCTCGAATATGCACAATACACGCGTCCTGCCTCGTTCGAAGGCATGGATGTACCTGAAGTGCTGCTTTCCGGAGACCATGGAAAGGTCGATGCCTGGAGAAGGAGAAGCTCGCTTGAGCGTACGGCTGCCTGGCGGCCAGACCTTCTCGAGGGGGCAGACCTTTCGCCGGAAGAGCAGCGCATCGTAGAAGAAGCGAGAGAGGAGCGAGATGGCAGCACGCCATGCTGATACGGGCGAAGATGCCCCGAAACACAACGAATTCCTCGAATGGATCCTCGTCATTGCGATAGCGATCGGCTGCGCTCTGGCATTCCGCACATTCGTCGCGGAGGTCTATGAAGTGCCATCGGGCTCGATGCTCGATACGATCCAGATAGGAGATCGGCTTGTCGGCGAGAAGGTCTCGTACCACTTCACGTCGCCGAAGCAGGGCGACATCGTCACGTTCATCGATCCTGAAGACCACACGACGACGCTCATCAAGCGCGTGATCGCCACAGCGGGACAGACCGTCGAATTCAAGGACGGCATCGTCTACGTCGACGGCGAGGCGCTCGACGAGCCCTATACGGAAGGCAAGCCGACCGAGCCGCTCTCGATGCAGGCTGCGAGCGTTGGCTCCATAGAGTACCCTTATACCGTACCGGATGGCTGCGTCTGGGTGATGGGGGACAACAGGACCAATTCGCTCGATTCCCGCTATTTCGGTCCCATCGAGGTCAGCTCCATCACCTCGCATGGGCTGTTCATCTTCTGGCCGCTATCGGATGCCGGCTCTCTGTAGCAGGCACGCATACACACGAAGGAGATATGTCATGGGCACCTCTGCGCTCACATTCCAGGACATGATCCTGGCGCTCGAGCATTACTGGGCAGACAAGGGCTGCACTGTCATGCAGCCGTATGACTCCGAGGTAGGCGCTGGCACGTTCCACACGGCAACGCTTCTGCGCTCGCTCGGTCCCGACGCCTGGAGGACCTGCTACCCGCAGCCCTGCCGCCGTCCTGCCGATGGCCGCTACGGCGACAACCCGAACCGCATGCAGCACTACTACCAGTTCCAGGTCGTGCTGAAGCCCTGCCCCGAGGATTCGCAGGACCTCTACCTCGGCTCCCTTGCCGCCATCGGCCTCGATCCTGCGGAGCACGATGTGCGCTTCGTCGAGGATGACTGGGAGAGCCCGACGCTCGGCGCCTGGGGCCTTGGCTGGGAAGTCTGGATGGACGGCATGGAGGTCACGCAGTACACGTACTTTCAGCAGGTCGGCGGCATCGAGGTCGACCCGGTCCCCGTCGAGATCACGTACGGCCTCGAGCGCATCGCCATGTATGCGCAGGGCAAGAACTCCGTCTACGACATCGTCTGGAGCTACCTGCCGGATGGCACGCCGATGACGTACGGCGACGTGTTCCACGAGAACGAGGTCGAGTTCTCGGCCTACAACTTCGAGGTCGCCAACGTCGACATGATGAGGAACAAGTTCGATGACTACGAGCAGGAGTGCCACTCCTGCCTCGAGCGCGAGCTGCCGCTTCCTGCCTATGACTGCGTCATGAAGTGCTCCCATGCCTTCAACCTCCTCGATTCGCGCGGCGCCATCTCTGCGACGGAGCGCGCGAACTACATCCTGCGTGTCCGTACGCTCGCAAAGCTCTGCTGCGAGTCCTATCTCGAGCACGTGGCCAACCGGAACAAGGCACAGGAAGGCGAGGTGGCCTAGATGGCCGAAACGAAGGACTTTCTGCTGGAGATCGGCACGGAAGAGATGCCGAGCGCTCCGCTCATGAATGCACAGAAGCAGCTCGGGACGCTCGTCTCGAAGAGGCTTGACGCCGAGGGGCTCTCCCACGGCGCGGTCACGACGTTCTCGACGCCGAGGCGCCTGACCGTCATGGTCAAGGATGTCGCAACGGCGACCGAAGAGGTCCATGAGATCAAGCGCGGCCCGAATGCCGCCATCGCCTTCGACAAGGATGGCAAGCCCTCGAAGGCAGCCCAGGGCTTCGCGCGCAAGTTCGGCCTCGCAGCAGAGGACCTCGCTGTGCGCGAGGACAAGGACGGAAAGACCTATGTCTGGGCCGAGAAGTCCGTGCCGTCCCGTGCTGCAGAGGGCATCCTCTCGTCCCTTGGCCATGACACGATTGCCGGCCTCGAGTGGCCGAACTACCGCAGCCAGCGATGGGGATCCGAGCATGAGACGTTCGTGCGCCCGATCCGCTGGATCGTGGCACTGCTCGGCGACGAGATCGTGCCGGTTACCTATGCCGGCGTCACGAGCGGCAACAAGACGCGCGGACACCGCGTGCTCGGTCCAGGCGAGCATGTCGTGGCAACGCCTGCCGACTATGAGAGCGTCCTTGAGAAGGCTGGCGTCCTCGGCGAGAAGAGGCGCCGCGAGGTCATCCTCGAGGGCGTCCGCAAGGTCGAGGAGGAGCGCGGCGGCGCCCATGTGGACATGCCGAAGCGCACGTTCGACGAGGTCGTGAACCTCTGCGAATGGCCGACGGTGCTTGTCGGCAAGTTCGATGAGGAGTTCCTCAAGGTCCCGCATGAGATCATCTGCGAGTCAATGCTCACGAACCAGCGCTACTTCCCGATCTACAACAAGGATGGGGAGCTCACGCGAGAGTTCGTCGTCGTCTCGAATGCCGATCCGAAGGTCTCGAAGACCGTCGTCGACGGCAATGAGCGTGTCGTGCGTGCCCGTCTCGACGATGCGAAGTTCTTCTACGAGGAGGACCTGAAGCATCCGCTCGAGTACTACGTCGACAAGCTCGACAAGGTCGTGTTCCAGGAGAAGCTCGGCACGGTCCTCGAGAAGACGAAGCGCATGGTGAAGGTCGCAGGCGCTGTGGCGCGCGAGGCTGGTGCCACGGACGAGCAGACGAAGAATGCCGAGCGTGCAGCCTACCTGGCAAAGGCAGACCTCGTGACGCAGGCTGTCGTCGAGTTCACGAGCCAGCAGGGCGTCATGGGCGGCTACTATGCGAAGGCCTCCGGCGAGCCCGACGAGGTGGCAGAGGCCATCCGCGAGCAGTACCGTCCGCGCTTCGCAGGCGACGAGATTCCTTCCGGCCTGGTGGGCCGCTGCGTCGCTATCGCAGACAAGCTCGATACCGTGTGCGGCATGTTCGCGATTGATGAGCCGCCAACAGGATCTTCCGACCCGTTCGCGCTGCGCAGGAGCGCCATCGGCATCATCGCGATGCTCCGCACGATGCCTTCGGTCTCGCTTTCCGCCATCATCAGGGCATCGCTTGCTGCCTACGCAGAGCAGGGGCTCGAGTTCGATGCCGAGAAGGTCGCCGAGGCGGTCGAGCAGTTCTTCGCTGGACGCCTTGCCGCCATCGCGAAGGACGAGGGCATCGCTCCCGATACGATCGAGGCTGTCTCTGCTGTCGGCGTCATCGACCCGGACGAGTTCCTGAAGCGTGCGCATGCCCTCGACGAGGCCCGCACGGGCGAGCCTGAGCTCTTCGAGGACCTTGCCATTGCCTACGCACGTGCGTCGCATCTGGCCGATGCCTCGCTCGGCGAGGATGTGGACGAGTCCATCCTCACTGACCCCGAGAAGGGCCTGCTTTCCGCCTGCAGGGACGGCAGGGCAGAGGTTGCGTCCGCTCTTGCGGCAAAGGACTACGCAGGGGCGCTCTCGGCGCTCGCAAAGCTCCGCGAGCCGATCGATGCGTTCTTCGACGACGTCCTTGTCATGGATCCGGACGAGGCCATCAAGAACAACCATCTGAAGCTTCTGAACAAATTTGCGCAGACATTTGCCGATGTTGCCGATATCGGCTGCCTTTCGCGAAAGAAGTAGGGCATTTCGGCGGCTTCGCCATTGCGGAGCCGCCTTGTTTATCTATGCTAGCTTTGCACGTATTCGTTCGAAATCGAAGGAGGAATCGGGCATGGATACACTGGAGCTCGATTACCAGCCCCCCAAGGCCAAGGTCCTTGTTATCTCTGACTCTCTCGGCACGACGGCTTCTGCAGTGGTCGATGCTGCCGAAGCGCAGTTCGACAAGGATCTCGTGGATGTCGTCCGCCTCACCAGGGTCCGCACGATCGAAGAGGTCGAGAAGTTCCTGGACGAGCAGATGGAATCCGACCGTCCGATGGCAGTGTTCCACACGATCGGCACTTCGGCACTGCGCCGCGAAGTCCGCGATGCCTGCGAGTCGAGGGGCATCCCTTCGATCGACCTCATGGGCCCGGCCATCACGGTGCTGTCCGGCCTCACGGGAGTCGAGCCGTCCGAGGAGGTCGGCGCTCTGCGCAACCGTCAGTAGCTGGGTATTTGCATGCCAGTTGCATAAACCGTTATAAAAATCAAGGTTTAATCCGTTAACGGCTAAATCTCCATTCTGGCATAGCAGCATACCGTGCTTGGATATAATCCATTCGTGATCAGTGGATGCCTGCCTCGGGTAACTGCGGCAGGCATCTTATTGACAAACGGCAAGTTCAAGTTGTTAAGGAGTGCTATGGCAGAGAAGCATGTATATCGCTTCGGCAAGGACGCCAACGGCAACAATGTGACCGAGGTCGCAGGCAAGACCGTTGACGAAGCGAAGTGGATTACGGGCGGCAAGGGTGCAAACCTTGCAGAGATGGCAAACATCGGCCTTCCCGTCCCTCCAGGATTCACGATCAGCTGCCAGACCTGCGTCGCGTATTCGAGCGCCGGCAACGTGTGGCCTGATGGCGTTCTCGACGAGATCGACGTCTACCGCAAAGATCTCGAGGAGCGCATGGGCAAGAAGCTCGGCGACAAGGAAGATCCTCTGCTTGTCTCCGTCCGTTCTGGTGCACCGTTCTCGATGCCGGGCATGATGGACACGGTCCTGAACCTCGGCCTCAACGATGATTCCGTGCAGGGCCTCATCAAGCAGACGCAGAACCCGCGCTTCGCATGGGACTCCTACCGTCGTTTCGTCCAGATGTTCTCTGACGTCGTTATGGGCGTGAATGGCCAGCTCTTCGAGGATGCCATCAACGCCAAGAAGGCCGAGAAGGGTGTCAAGCTCGACACCGAGCTCGATGCTGACGACCTCAAGGACCTCGTCGCAACCTTCAAGCAGATCTTCGCCGACAATGTCGACGCCGAGAAGTACCCCGAGGTTGCAGAGGGCGGCAAGGCAGTCTTCCCGTCCGATCCGTACCTGCAGCTCCGCCTTGCAGAGCAGGCAGTCTTCGGCTCCTGGAACACGCCGCGTGCAATTCTCTACCGCAAGCAGAACAAGATCCCCGACGATCTCGGCACGGCCGTGAACGTCCAGGTCATGGTCTTCGGCAACAAGGGCAACACCTCCGCAACGGGCGTCGCCTTCACGCGCAACCCTGCTGACGGCTCCAACGAGCGCTACGGCGACTTCCTCGTCAACGCTCAGGGCGAGGACGTCGTGGCCGGCATCCGCAACACGCAGCCGATCTCCGACCTCCCGAAGACCCCGGGCCTCGAGGAGGCAGGCAAGGAGCTCTACCACGTCTTCGAGATCCTCGAGGACCACTACGCAGACATGATGGACCTCGAGTTCACCATCGAGCAGGGCAAGCTCTGGATGCTCCAGACCCGTGTCGGCAAGCGTACCGCGCTTTCCGCCCTCAAGGTCGCCATCCAGATGTACGAAGAGGGCCGCATCACCAAGGAGCAGGCTGTCATGCGCGTCGCTCCTGAGCAGCTCGACCAGCTTCTGCACCCGCAGTTCGACAAGTCTGCCAAGTACGATGTCCTTGCCAAGGGCCTCAATGCTTCCCCTGGTGCAGCAACCGGCGGCGTCGTCTTCTCTTCTGCAGACGCAGAGGCCTTCAAGGAGGCAGGCAAGCCCTGCATCCTCGTCCGCTGGGAGACCACGCCTGACGACCTCAAGGGCATGGTCGCAGCTGAGGGCATCCTGACGTCCCACGGCGGCAAGACCTCCCATGCAGCCGTCATCGCACGTGGCATGGGCGCTCCGTGCGTCTGCGGCGTCGAGGCGCTGAACATCGATGCTCCTAACAAGACGGTCTCCGTCTCCGGCACCGATGTCGTGCTCCATGAGGGCGACGTCATCTCCATCGACGGCACGACCGGCGATGTCATTCTCGGCGAGGTTCCTCTGGTACGTCCGGAGCTCGGCGGCGACCTCGAGACCATCCTCGACTGGGCTGACGAGATCCGCAAGGATCCGGAGCGCGGCCGCGTCATCGGCGTCCGTGCAAATGCCGACAACCCGGCAGATGCACAGCTCTCCGCTGACAACGGCGCAGAGGGCATCGGCCTCGACCGTACCGAGCACATGTTCCTCGGCGAGCGCAAGCAGCTCATTCAGAACTTCATCCTCGCAGAGGACGACGCCGTCAAGGCCGACTCCCTCGAGAAGCTCGGCGCTGCCCAGAAGGGCGACTTCCTCGGCATGTTCAAGGCCATGGACGGCAAGACCGTCATCGTCCGTCTGCTCGATCCGCCTCTGCACGAGTTCCTCGACAACCCGCGCCAGCTCGATGTCGAGATCGCCAAGGAGGAGGCTGCCGGCAAGGACTGCACCGAGAAGCGTGCCCTCATGGCAAAGCTCGACTCCTTCCAGGAGGCCAACCCGATGCTCGGCCTTCGTGGCTGCCGTCTCGGCCTTGTCTATCCTGAGCTCAACGTCATGCAGGTCAAGGCAATCGCCTCTGCTGCTGCCGAGCTCATCAAGCAGGGCTTCAACCCGAAGCCGGAGATCATGATCCCGCTCGTCGGCTTCGAGCGCGAAATCGAGATTGTCCGTGGCGTCGTCGAGGAGAACGTCAAGAAGGTCGCCGACGAGTACGGCGTCAAGCTTGACATCCCCGTGGGCACCATGATCGAGCTCCCGCGTGCTGCCATCATGAGCGAGGAGATCGCTCACCACGCTGACTTCTTCTCCTTCGGCACGAACGACCTCACGCAGACCTGCCTCGGCTTCTCCCGTGACGACGTTGAGTCCGCATTCATGCCGCTCTACCTCGAGAAGAAGATCGTCAAGACGAACCCGTTCGCTACGCTCGATCCGGGCGTTGCAAAGCTCGTAGAGATGGGCGTCAAGGGCGGCCACAAGGGCAACCCGAACATCGTCTGCGGCGTCTGCGGCGAGACCGGTGGCGATCCTGAGTCCATCCACATGTACTACGACCTCGGCCTCGACTACGTGTCCTGCTCGCCGTACCGCGTGCCTATCGCACGTCTTGCTGCGGCACAGGCAAAGATCGAGTCCAATGGCGGCGCAAAGACGCTTGCCAAGTAGGCTTTCAGCCTGACTGACTGAGGGGGAGGGACGCAAAGAAGCGTCCCTCCCTTTTTGTGCTATTCTGGCGATTGTGCAGGTTATCTGCAGGCATGTTTCTGTTGTGGTGAGCGCGTGCCTGCCGTATAATCACATCTTGTGTGTAAACCTATGTGTCGTTCGCTAGAGCGTCGGCACCTCTAGAGACAAGGAAAGAATATGGACTACATCCGCGCAATCGAGCGTCAGCAGATCCGCGAAGACATTCCGCAGATTCTCGTCGGCGACAATGTGAAGGTTCACTACCGCATCAAGGAAGGCGACCGCGAGCGTATCCAGGTCTTCCAGGGCGACGTCATTCGCATGAGCGGTGCAGGCGCACGCGAGACCTTCACGGTCCGCAAGATCAGCTTCGGCGTCGGCGTCGAGCGTACCTTCCCGGTGAACTCCCCGAAGATCGCCAAGCTCGAGGTTGTCCGTCACGGCGAGGTCAACCGCGCAAAGCTCTACTACCTGCGCGACCGCGTGGGCAAGGCTGCACGCATCCGCGAGAAGCGTGCCTAAGCGCAGCACACATGCACGGAAGGAAGAGGGCCTCATGGGCCCTCTTCTGCTATCCAGGGAGTGAGCGCCGTTGGAGAAGAGAGAGCCTGCGAAAGACATAGCGAGAAAGATCCATGAGGCAGCATTCGAGGAATTCGATGCTGTCATGGCTGCCTATGCAGGTGACGGACGCAAGCAGGTGCAGGAAGCGCTTGCGCGGGCAAGCCGCCGCCATGAGCGGGAGGCAGAAGACCGCAAGCGGGTCGAGGGAATGTATGCCCTCCAGGAAGAGCTTGGAGGCGATGGCCTTGTCGTAGGCGTCGACGAGGTCGGACGCGGCGCTATCGCAGGCCCGCTCACGGTCGGCGCCGTCATCCTGCCCAAGGAGCCGAAGATCTGGGGCCTCAACGACTCGAAGCAGCTCACGCCCGAGAAGAGGGAAGTCCTGGCAGCAGAGATAGCTGATGTCGCAATCGCTGTCGGCATGGCCCATATTCCGCCTGAGACAATCGATGCGCTCGGCATGTCCGTGTGCCTGAGACGTGCCATGGCAGAGGCCATCGCATCGTGCGGCGTCGAGCCCGACTGCGTCCTCATCGATGGCAATCCGGTCCATGTCCATCCGAAGGAGAAGACGCTCGTGAAGGGCGATGCACGCATCGCTGCCATCGCAGCAGCCTCGATAGTCGCGAAGGTGACGCGTGACCATCTCATGTGCAGCCTCGCCGAAGAATATCCAATGTATGGATGGGACGCCTGCAAGGGGTACGGCTCGAAAGAGCACATCGAAGCGATCAGGAAATATGGCCTCTCGCCCTACCATAGAGCCACATTCTGCACGAATTTCGTGGAGGACGCACATCTCTTCTGAGTACCTGAGGCGCTGCGCGCATCTGACACCGTGCGCATGACCTGCGACAATGCTGAGTGTTTGCAGCCCGTGAAAGCTTTTTGGCAGTTTCCGGGCATCTCGGCTGCCCATCTCTGGAAGATGCGTCTGCCATAGTCCTTCCATCTCGAGAAGGGAGAGGACATGGCAGAGGTGCGAGACACCAAGGAACGTGGCGAAGAAGATCTGTCGGACTTCGCAAGCAGGAAGGCGGTCTTCTGGTCCAGCAGAGATGAGACGGGCGAGGAGGCCACAGAGCTCCACCGGCAGGGCATACGGATTGCCTGCTCCTATTTCCGGTATCGCGGTGCGGACATACTGTCTGAAGGAGATGGCGGTAAAGACGAGCCAGACATCTGCTGCTCGCTCGACGGCGAGATTGTCCTTGCGGACATGGTGTCCGTCGCCGATATCGTAGAGGAGATGTCCGTGCCGGAGCTCTCTGTCTCGGCAGACGATTTCTGGCGCTGCCGCAGGAAGGCACTGCTCTGGCTGGCAGAGCACCGCTATGCATCCGTGCGCTATGACCTGATGTCGCTTGGCATCTTCGCGCCGAGGCATGCGCGCATCAGGCATCTTGCCGGCGTCTACTTCTGGTCGGATGAGCCGGACCAGCTTGCCTTCTATGCAGACGATGCCGATGAAGGCGGCAAGCGATGAACGCAGGCGAGCGCTTCGAGCTCTCGCCGGGCGACGAGGGCTATCCGCAGCTTGTCCTTGAGGGCTATGAGACAGCGCCGCATATCTATGGAATAGGCAATCGAGAGGCGCTTCTCGGCCCCTGCCTCTCTGTCATCGGAGCGCGTCAGGCAACGCCCTATGGGCTCGAGATTGCCCACATGGCTGGCAGGATCTGTGCCGAGGCAGGCATCTGCGTCGTCTCGGGAGGGGCGCTCGGCTGCGATGCCCAGGCAAGCAGGGGAGCGCTCGAGGCAGGCGGACGCACGGTCATCGTTTCAGGCTGCGGAGCGGATCGCCTCTATCCAAGGACATCCGAAGACATCTTCTCGGCAGCGCGGGCCGGTGCAGGATGTGTCGTCGCGCTCGAGGATTGGGGCGAAGGTCCGAAGCGCTATACGTTTCCGAAGCGCAATGTCCTCATCGCTGCCCTTTCGCCGGTGCTTGTCGTCTGCGAGGCCGGCAGGAAGTCGGGGACCATGGGGACAGCGGAGGCAGCCATGAGCATGGGAAGAAGCGTCTACGCCGTCCCGGGCTCCATTTTCTCTCCGACTTCGCAGGGCACGAACTACCTGATCCAGAACGGCTGCGGCCTCATCGCAGACGAGCTCGGCTTCGAGCAGGTGCTGTCGCTCGATTACGGCTGCGAGCGCCGGCTCACCCGTCCCCGCATGCCTGAATGGGGCCGTGTTCTTTCGGCGCTCGTCGCCTCACCGATGCGTCCGGCAGATCTCGCGGGTAAGATAGGTCTCGATGAACTGACAGTTGCCGATACGCTCACATCCTATGAGGAGATGGGCCTCGTGGCGAAGCTCCCCGATGGGTGCTATGCCCCGAGCGAGAAGGCGTATCGTCTCATGGAAGCGGAGCAGGACGAATGACAGATGAGGTCACGGTCGTAGGCGCAGGACTTGCAGGATCGGAATGTGCCCTGCAGCTCGCACGCAGGGGCGTGCATGTGAAGCTCTTCGAGCAGAGGCCCACGAACAATACCGTGGCACACCATACCGACCGCTGCGCCGAGCTGGTCTGCTCGAATTCGCTGAAGGCGACGAGGCTCGAGAGCGCAGCTGGACTTCTGAAGCATGAGCTCGAGACGATGGATTCGTTCGTGCTCAAGGCGGCAGAGGAGCACGCCGTGCCGGCCGGAGGCGCGCTTGCTGTGGACCGCGATGGCTTTTCCCAGGCTGTGACCGATATGGTCGAGGCAGAGCCTCTGATCGAGCTTGTCCGCGAGGAGGTGCGCGAGCTGCCGGAGGGTCCTGCCGTCATCGCTGCAGGACCGCTCTGCTCCGATGCGCTCTTCAAGGCACTCTCGCAGAGGCTGGGCGGCGCGGCGCTCTCGTTCTTCGATGCGGCTGCCCCCATCGTCGATGCAGCCACGATCGACCGCACTCGTGTCTTTGCGCAGTCGCGTTACGACGAAGAGAGCACGGGCGACTATCTCAACTGCCCTATGAACCGCGAAGAGTACGAGACGTTCTACGAGGAGCTCATCGGCGCGAAGCGCGTGATTGCCCGCGATTTCGAGCAGTCAGATCTCTTCTGCGCCTGTCAGCCAGTCGAGGAGGTCGCGCGCACGGGCATCGATTCCCTCCGGTTCGGCGCGCTCAAGCCGGTTGGCCTCAAGGATCCACGTACCGGCAGGCGTCCCTGGGCTGCCGTGCAGCTCAGGGCCGAGAACAAGGCCGGCACGGCCTACAACCTCGTCGGCTTCCAGACGAACCTCACCTGGCCGGAGCAGAAGCGCGTGTTCCGTCTCATCCCAGGCCTCGAAGAGGCAGAGTTCTTCCGCTATGGCGTCATGCACAGGAATACGTTCGTCGACGCGCCGAAGGTGCTTGACCGCACCTTCGGCATTCCTGGTACGCATATCCGCCTTGCAGGCCAGATCTGCGGCACGGAAGGCTATGTCGAAGCAATCGCCTCGGGGCTCCTCGCTGCCCTCAACACCTATGCCGATCTTGCCGGCAAGCCTGAAGTGACGCTTCCGCCTGAGACAGCCTTCGGTGCCCTTGTGGCCTATGCGACCGATCCGGAGACGAAGGACTACCAGCCGATGCATGTGAACTTCGGCCTTGTGCCGCCGCTTGCAGACCAGACACTCAAGAAGCGCGAGCGCTATGCCGCCTACCGCGACCGTGCCATCGCCCAGATGGATGCCTTCATGGAAGAGCGGCAAGACCTCTTCGGATATAGGGCATGACAGAGGCGGCAGACGCACGCACAAAGGACCAGAAGTGCTTTGCGCGCGATGTGGACGAGTTCCTGGGCTTTCTCGGTGAGATCAGGAACCTCTCGCCTCAGACCATACGCGCCTACCGGACCGATCTTGACGCGTATCTTTTGTGGACAGAGCGCGAAGGCGTGATGCCGCATGAGGTGACGCACCGCCAGCTCAGGAGCTATCTCTTCGAGCTCAAGCGGGCAGGCTATGCCACGACGACAATCGACCGGCACCTGAGCGCCCTGCGCTCCTGCTACAAGTGGCTTCTCGGAGAGGGGAGGATCGCTTCTGATGCCGCCGAAGCGGTATCGGGACCGAAGCGTGCGAAGCGCCTGCCCCATGCCATGTCGGACAGCGAAGCAGACAGGATCATAGAGGCCTGTCCGGATACGCCGGAAGGCATGCGCGACCGGGCCTTCCTCGAGCTCCTCTATGCGACCGGCGCCCGCATCTCCGAAGCCGCAGCGCTCGATATGGCAGACATCGACAGCGAGCAGATGCTCGTGCATCTCTTCGGCAAGGGGTCGAAGGAGCGCATCGTCCCGATCTATCGGAGTGCCCTCGAGGCCGTGGAGCGCTATGAGAGGAAAGCACGGCCGATCTTTCTCGCCGGAGCTGAAGGTGAGACAGATGCGCTCTTCCTGTCTGTGCATGGCAGGCGCATGAGTGCCGATGCGCTGAGGCGGCGATTCCGGCGCGCGCTCGCGCAGGCAGAGGTCGATCCGACCTATACGCCGCACTCTCTTCGCCATGCCTTTGCTACCGAGCTCCTGTCAGGTGGCGCAGACATGCGAAGCGTCCAGGAGCTCCTGGGGCATGAGTCGCTGGCGACGACACAGATCTATACGCACCTTTCGATCGACCGGCTCAAGGATGCGACGCATACCGCGCATCCGAGAGGCTAGAATTGATGGAGATGGCATGGAGCTTTGCTTCCTGCTCCTGAAAAATCATGCAGGACCGATGGAGAGCATTTGCCAAAGACAGGAAGCAGAAGCGCTGCTATACTAGGTACTCGCTGTGCGTCCGCATGGCATACGTCGCACACGTGACTACTCGGAGGCCATGGTGCCCGCAGCCACAAGCCAGGCTGAGGGTGGTGCTCCGGGGCTGACATCACGTGGAGGAAGAACCAATGGAGGTTTGAACATGGCTGTCAAGATCAATCTCAAGACCCTGCTCGAGGCTGGCTGCCACTATGGCCACCAGACGCGTCGCTGGAACCCGAAGATGAAGCCCTATATCTTCGGCGAGCGCAACGGCGTCTACATCCTCGACCTCAAGCAGACGGTCATCGATGCCGACCAGGCATACACGTTCCTCAAGGAGACCGCTGCCAAGGGCGGCACCATCCTGTTTGTCGGCACGAAGAAGCAGGCCCAGGAGTCCATCAAGACCCAGGCAGAGCGCTGCGGCATGCCGTACATCGCTGAGCGCTGGCTCGGCGGCATGCTCACGAACTTCACGACGATGCGTTCCCGCATCGAGCGCATGGAAGAGCTCGAGGGCATGGTCGAGGACGGCAGCATGGCTACGCTCCCGAAGAAGGAGCAGGCTGTGCTCGGCAAGGAACTCGAGAAGCTCCAGCGCAACCTCGGTGGCGTCCGTGATATGAAGTCCCTTCCGCAGGCTCTCTACGTCGTCGACACGAAGCGCGAGGAGCTCGCAGTGCGCGAGGCCAACCGCCTTCACATCCCTGTCGTCGGCCTTCTCGACACGAACTCCGATCCTGACGTGATCGATTACGGCATCCCTGCAAACGACGACGCTATCCGTTCCGTCGCCCTTCTGACCGAGCTGGTTGCCGACGCAATCCTCGCCGGCTCTGGCAAGGAGCAGATCACCGAGGCCGAGATGGCAGGCGCAGCCGAGTCGGCCGCAGAGGCACCTGCTGCAGAGTAGCAATCAGTCCGATAGGAATTACGCTTTAAGGAGGTCACATGGCAACCAAGATCACCGCCGCCATGGTTAAGCAGCTCCGCGAGATGACCGACTCCCCGATGATGGAGTGCAAGAAGGCTCTCGTCGAGGCTGACGGCGACATCGACAAGGCCGTCGATGTCCTGCGCAAGATGGGCGTCGCCAAGGCCGTCAAGCGCGCTGGCCGTGACACGAACGAGGGCACCGTCGCTGCCTACATCTCTGAGGATGGCAAGAAGGCAGCTCTTCTCGAGCTCTCCTGCGAGACCGACTTCGTCGGCACGAACCCGAAGTTCGTCGGCTTCGCCACGAAGCTTGCTGGCGTCGTTGCAGAGAACAACCCTGCAGACGTCGATGCTCTGAAGGCTCTTCCGATGGCTCAGACGACCGTCGCTGATGAGCTCACCGAGCAGATCCACCTCTTCGGCGAGAACATG
Organism: Atopobiaceae bacterium; assembly: GCA_051876355.1. Lineage (GTDB taxonomy): Bacteria > Actinomycetota > Coriobacteriia > Coriobacteriales > Atopobiaceae > Olsenella_L. The sequence continues at coordinate 113,423 of JBJEHU010000006.1, forward strand.
AAGATCCTGCGCTTCGTCGCCCGCTCCACGGAGAATGGCGCCTTCGGCTCCTACATCCACAACGGCGGCAAGATCGGCGTCATCGTCGAGTTCTCCTTCACGAAGCCCGAGACCGGCGCAAGCGACGAGTTCAAGACGTTCGCTCACGACGTCGCTCTCCACGTCGCTGCCGTCAACCCGATCAGCGCTCGCCGCGAGGATGTCCCCGCAGAGACGATCGAGCACGAGATGAGCATCTACAAGGCACAGGCTGCCGAGTCCGGCAAGCCCGAGGCCATCCAGGAGCGCATCGCACAGGGCCGTATGGAGAAGTTCTACAAGGAGTCCGTCCTGACCGAGCAGGAGTTCGTCAAGAACCCCGACGTCACGGTCGGCCAGCTTGCAAGCCAGGTCTCCAAGTCCCTCGGCGACACGATCGAGATCGTGAAGTTCGACCGCTTCGAGTTCGGCGAGTAGCCAACCTTTCAGAGCCGGCCTTCGGGCCGGCTCTTTTTTTATGGCGCGGGACCGCTGGGCCTACTGGCGCCGTTCATATATGCGCCGCTTTGGTACAATCAGCAGATGACCTGCGTGCCAGTGGCGCGCTAAGGATGAGCTGAGTGGAGGATATCTTGTCCGGCTACAAATATAAGCGGGTGCTCCTCAAGCTTTCTGGCGAGGCCCTCATGGGCTCCCAGAGCTTCGGCATCGACCCCAAGGTAACGAACAGGCTCGCTGAAGAGATCAAGCCGATCTGGGAAGACGGCGAGGAGATTGCCATCGTGATCGGCGGAGGCAACATCTTCCGTGGACTTTCCGGTGCAGCGCAGGGCATGGACCGTGCCCAGGCAGACAACATGGGCATGCTTGCCACGGTCATCAACTGCCTGTCCCTGCAGGATACCTTCGAGCATCATGGCATGGACTGCCGCGTCATGAGCGCCCTCGAGATCCGCCAGGTCGCCGAGACCTATATCCGCCGCCGCGCCATCAGGCACCTCGAGAAGGGCCGCATCACGATCTTTGCAGCCGGCACGGGCAACCCGTACTTCACGACGGATACGGCAGCAGCGCTGCGCGCTTGCGAGATCAATGCCGAGGTCCTCATGAAGGCCACGAAGGTTGACGGCATCTACGACAAGGATCCTGTGAAGTATCCGGATGCCAAGAAGTACGATACCATCACGTATCTCGATGTCCTGACGAAGGATCTCAAGGTCATGGATGCGACGGCTACGGCGCTCTGCCATGACAACCACATGCCGATCCTCGTCTTCAACATCGAGACCCCAGGCGTCATCAAGAAAGCGCTGTGTGGTGAGCCGGTCGGCACCACCGTCGTAGAGGAGGCATAGCTGTGAGCGAGATCACCGATTACGCAAAGAGCCATATGGAGAAATGCCTGAAGGCACTCCAGGACAACTTCTCCCGTGTCCGCACAGGCAGGGCAAATCCCCATGTGCTGGATGACATCATGGTCGACTACTACGGCCAGAAGACGCCTGTGACGCAGCTTGCCGGCGTCAAGGTCCCCGAGGCGGCCATGCTCGTTGTCGAGCCGTGGGACAAGTCGTCCCTCCGCTCGATCGAGAAGGCCATCGAGGCATCCGACCTCGGCATCACCCCGTCGAATGACGGCATGTGCATCCGCCTGCCGTTCCCGCAGCCGACGGAGGAGCGCCGCAAGGAGCTCGTCCGCGAGTGCCAGAAGTACGCCGAGGAGGCCAAGGTCTCCATCCGCAACGTCCGCCGCGATGCGAACGAGAAGGCGGAGAAGGACGATGACTACTCCGAGGACGACGTCAAGCGCGAGAAGAAGGCCATCCAGAAGCTCACGGACACGTACGTGGACAAGGTAGCCGCCATGCTCAAGACCAAGACTGCCGAAGTGATGGAGATCTAGGTGCAGATCGATTCAGAAAAGCTCGAAGCCTACTACGCGGATGCGCCGGACGATATCGCCCTTTCCGATATCGATCTTGCGCGCATCCCGCGCCATGTCTCCATCATCATGGACGGCAACGGCCGCTGGGCGAAGGCACGCGGCCTCGACCGCTCCGAAGGCCATGTTGCAGGCGTCGCGTCCCTCAGGGAAGCTGTCACGACGAGCGTGAGGCTCGGCCTCGACGTGCTCTCTGTCTATGCGTTCTCGACCGAGAACTGGAAGCGTCCGCAGCATGAGGTGGATCTCCTCATGCATCTCTTTGCGACGACGCTCGTGAAAGAGCTTCCGCTCTTCCACCAGGAGAACGTGAAGCTCCAGTTCCTCGGCGATATCGAGTCGCTTCCGGAGGAGACGCGCGATGTCTTCCAGGAGGGCCTCGACGAGACAGCCGACCATACAGGCATGGTGTTCGCGCTGGCCGTGAACTATGGTGCGCGCAAAGAGATTGTGCGTGCAGCGAAGCAGCTCGCAGCCGATGCTGCCGCAGGGAAGATCTCTCCCGACGATATCGACGAGGATATGTTCTCCTCGCATCTCTATACGGCAGGGCTTCCCGACCCCGACCTTCTGATCAGGACCTCCGGCGAGCTCAGGCTTTCGAACTATCTGCTCTGGCAGCTTGCCTATACCGAATTCTATGCAACCGATGTCTTCTGGCCCGACTTCACGCGCTGGGACTTCCTGCGTGCTGTCCGCTCGTTCCAGGGGAGGAACAGACGCTTCGGAGGGGTCCAGAACGCATGAGCGGACATGAGGGAGACAGGGAGCCGATAGAGGAGAGCCGCGGCCTCGACCGCGGCATCGATTCGCTCGAGCGCAAGAGGCAGGCGAAGGAGCCGGCGCGTATCGCAGGGACGCTCCGCGGCCAGAAAGTGCGCCTCGGCACGGAGAAGCTCCTGACGAGGACGACATCCGGCATCATCTATGTGATCGTCGTTCTCGCGGGCCTCTTCATCGGTCCGCATGCGACGATGATCCTTGTGGCTGGCATGGCATGGCTGTGCTGCTCCGAGTTCTTCCGCATGTGCCGCATGGCCGGCAGGATGCCGAACGAGGCTATCGGCCTTGGCGCGGCCGTGCTGTTCCCGATGGCAGCCCAGTTCAACGGCTACCAGTCGCTCATCGCTCTTCTAATCATCCTCTGCTTCGCCGTGGCGGGCTGGTATGTCGTGACGCCGCGTGCGAACATCGCCGATGTCGCGACGACGATCTTCGGACCGATCTATACGAGCTTCCTCTTCGCGAGCGTCGTCCTGATCAGGAATGCAGACCCCGGCTTCGAAGGCGCGCTTCTTGCCTTCGGCGTCATGGGCTCCATCTGGGCCAATGATGCAATGGCGTATCTCGTCGGATCGAGGATCGGCCGCCACAAGATGGCGCCGCGCATCTCGCCGCACAAGTCCTGGGAAGGCTTTGCTGGCGGCATGTGCGCATCGCTCATCATCTGGCTCCTGATTGCCGCGCTCCATGTCTGCGGCGTCACCTGGCCGCTTGCGCTGGCAGGAGGCCTTCTCTCAGGCATTGGCGGCGTCGTCGGCGACCTCTTCGAATCCCGCATCAAGCGCGGTGTCGGCGTCAAGGACTCCGGCAACATCATGCCGGGCCACGGCGGACTTCTCGACCGCTCCGATTCGATGCTCTTCGGCGCTACGGCTGCCTATTTCATACTTTTCCTAGGAGGAATCCTTTGAGCTTGCCTATGACTTCTGAGACGGCCTGTGTGCCCGAAGGAAGGAAGCTGCGCCTTGCGGTGCTCGGAGCATCGGGCTCCATCGGCACGCAGACGCTCGATGTCGTCCGCCATCACCGGGACAAGGCCGAGATCGTCTGCCTCTCCGTCCACACGAGGACCGATGTGGCAGCTGCAGCGGCGAAGGAATTCGGCTGCCGTCTCATTGCCGTGACCAATCCTGCGCACGCCCATGATGCAGCGCTCGAGGACCTGCCGAAAGGCACGAAGGTGCTTGTCGGTCCCGAGGCTCTGGTGGAGCTTGCGACGATGGATACGGTCGACTGCGTCGTCTCTGCCGTCGTCGGCTTTGCCGGCATCGAGTCGAGCTATGCAGCTGCCAAGGCCGGAAAGCGCCTTGCCTATGCAAACAAGGAATCCATCGTCGTCGGCGGCGACCTCATCATGCCGCTGCTCGCGCCTGGCCAGCTCGTGCCGGTCGACTCCGAGCATTCTGCCATCTTCCAGTGCCTCCAGGGCGAAGAGCCGGGCACGATCCAGACGATCTGGCTCACCTGCTCGGGCGGCCCGTTCTACGGTATGGACCGTACGCGCCTGCGCGAGGTGACCGTGGCCGATGCCCTGGCACATCCGACCTGGTCCATGGGATCGAAGATCACGATCGACTCTGCGACCCTCATGAACAAGGGCCTTGAGGTCATCGAGGCCTGCCGACTCTTCGATGTGGACGAGTCGCAGGTGCATGTCCTCATCCAGCGCCAGAGCCGCATCCACTCGATGGTGGAGTTCGTCGATGGCTCCGTGAAGGCGCAGCTGGGTGCCTCCGACATGAGGAGCTGCATCCGTTATGCCCTGAGCTATCCTGGCCGCTGGAGCGCTCCCGAGGCGGAGCGCGTCTCGTGGGGCGAGGAGCAGCCGCTCACGTTCGGCGAGGCAGATATGCAGACTTTCGGGTGCCTTGCCCTCGCGCGAGAGGCATATCGCCGCGGGGGTACGCTTCCCTGTGTCATGAATGCAGCGAACGAAGTGGCAAATGCTGCATTCCGTCACGGCTCCTGCGGATTCCTCGATATCGAGGATACGGTCCGCGCCGTGATGGAGGGTGCGGTGGCAGAGCCTGTCGAGAGTGTCGAGCAGCTCGAGGAGGTCGACGCCTGCGCCCGTGCCGCTAGCCGGAGCTATCTCGGGAGGAGGCGCTAGCATGAGCGCCGCATCTGCTGTCTTCTGGGGGCTTGTGACCCTCTCGTTCCTTGTCTTCATCCATGAAGGCGGGCATTTCCTTGCTGCACGTGCGTGCGGCATGCGCGTGACCGAGTTCTATCTCGGCATGCCCTGCCGCTTCAAGATCTTCCGCAAGAGCCGCCGCTATGGCACGGAGGTCGGCGTAACGCCGATTCTCCTCGGCGGCTATACGCGCATCTGCGGCATGGACGGCCAGCCGGATCCGCGCATCGCCGACATGCTGTGGCTCGTGCAGGAGAAGGGGCGCATCAGCGCTGCCGATGCTGCTGCAGAGCTTGGCTGCTCTGAAGACGATGCCTATACGATGCTTGCGATGCTCGTCGACTGGGCATCGATCGAACCCTATTTCAACCCGGAGCTCGGCGAGAAGCCGGGACAGCGCGACTGGCCCGAGGCGTTCCAGACCGTGAAGCGCGATGCGAAGTTCCTTACGGAATATGACCGCGAGAGCGACTTCACGATGGCAGGCGCCTCAGAAGCAGGGGAGGCAAGGCTTCCCCAAGGCGATGCCCAGAGCTTCTGCGCAAGCGAGATGAAGCACACCTATGCCGGCCATGGGTTCTGGGCTCGGATCTTCACGCTCTTTGCCGGGCCGCTCGTGAACCTCGTCTTTGCCCTCCTTGTGGTGATGGCAGGCCTCTCGATAGCCGGCGTGACGGTCAGCGTGAACGAGAACACGATCGGACAGGTCGTCTCAGGCTCTCTGGCTGATGCCTCGGGCCTCGAGGCAGGAGATACGGTCGAGGCCGTGAACGGGACTGCCGTCACGGACTGGCAGAGCCTCGTCTCGGCGCTGCAGCCGTGCCTTGCTGACGGCTCCGACTTCACGCTCGAGATCTCGCGCGATGGAGCTGAGCAGACGCTCTACGTCGACCAGGACGAAAGCTCACCGTCAACGACTCTAGGCATTGTCGCTCCGACCCAGACCGTGCATCTGAGCCTTGCAGACTCCTTCAAGGCTTCGATCTCCTATGCGCAGCAGGTGGCAGACGCTGCCCTCTCGCTCATCCGTCCGTCCCAGACGATGCAGGTCCTGAACGAGTCCACCTCCGTCATGGGCATCTCGGTCATGGCATCAGAGGCGGCATCTCAGGGTGCATGGGAGCTCATGCTGTTCATGGCAATGATCTCGATGTCGCTTGGCTTCATGAACCTGCTCCCGATTCCGCCGCTCGACGGCGGCAAGATCGTGATCGAGATCGGCCAGAAGATCTGCCGGAAGAACCTTCCGCAGAAGGCACAGATCGGCATCTCCTATGCAGGCCTTGCCTTCTTCCTGTTCGTGTTCGTCTTTGTCCTGAGAAATGACATCCTGAGATTCGTAGTGGGGTAGATGAGGCAATGAGCGAAGAAGCAGCACGTACGAGGACCCGTCAGGTCCATGTGGGAAAGGTCCCGGTCGGTGGAGGCGCACCCGTCTCCGTTCAGTCGATGTGCACGACGAAAACGGACAATCCCGAAGCGACGCTTGCACAGATCAAGAGCCTCGCGAGCGAAGGATGCGAAATCATCCGTGTCGCGATTCCCAATGCATCGTGCCTCGATGGCTTCGAGGAGATCTGCGCGAAGTCTCCGCTTCCGGTAATTGCAGATATCCACTTCGACCACAAGCTCGCAATCGAGGCAGCAAAGCGCGGCGCTGCCGCCTTCCGCATCAATCCGGGCAATATCGGCTCCTGGGAGCGGGTCGATGCCTGCATCGAAGCAGCAGGGGAGTCGGGCATCCCGATCCGCATCGGCGTCAATGCCGGCTCTCTCGACCCGAAGGTCGATGCCGACGAGAAGCTGACGCTTCCCGAAAAGCTTGTGGCTTCCTCGGTCTCGTTCGTCGAGCACTTCGAGGACCGCGGATTCGAGGATATCGTCCTCTCTGCAAAGGCCCATGATGTGCCGACGACGCTTGCGACATACCGTGCGCTCTCGCGCGAGCTGCCGGAGATTCCGCTGCATGTCGGCGTGACCGAGGCAGGCACGCTCAGGCAGGGCACCGTGAAGAACTCGGTCGGTGTCGGCATACTTCTCGAGGAGGGCATAGGAGATACGATCCGCCTGTCGCTCACGGCTGAGCCCGAAGAGGAGGTGCGCGTTGCCTGGGAGCTCCTGCAGGCTCTTGGCATGCGCCGTCTCCATCCCGAGCTCGTGAGCTGCCCGACATGCGGACGCTGCCAGGTGAACCTCATCGGCCTTGCCGACGAGGTGGAGAAGCGCCTCTCGAAGATCGAGGCGCCGATCTCTGTCGCTGTCATGGGCTGCATCGTGAATGGTCCGGGCGAGGCGAAGAGCTGCGACATCGGCATTGCATCCGGCAAGGGGCAGGGGCTTCTCTTCCTCGAAGGAAAGCCGCTCAAGAAGGTTCCCGAAGACCAGATGGTCGATGCGCTCTTCGAAGAGATCGAGGAACGCTTCCCCGAAGCAAAAGAGAGCAGATAGATTCGTTTCCCAGGGAGGCTCCGCGAGGAGTCTCCCTTTCTGCATGCGTGCTGCTGCTTCTGCGACAAGCATTGCACGGCTTCCAGGCAGCCCAAAAGGCTTAGAATGATTCACGTATGTGTGGGATGCCGAAAGGACATGCATTGAATACCTACAAGCTCATGAGCAATCTCTATGCGCCGACCCTCAAGGAAGACCCGACGGAGGCCGTGCTTGCCAGCCACAAGCTGCTGCTTCGTGCCGGCATGATCCGCCGTGGCTCGGTCGGCCTCTATTCCTATCTGCCGCTTGCCTGGAGATCGATTCTGAAGATCGAGAACATCATCCGCGACGAGATGGACAAGATCGACTGCCAGGAGATGATGACGCCGATCCTGACCGACGCCGAGCTCTGGCGCAAGAGCGGCCGCTGGAATGCCTATGGCCCCGAGCTCATGCGTCTCAAGGACCGCTATGGCCACGAGTATGCGCTGGGCCCCACGCATGAGGAGACCTATACCGATCTCGTGACGAACGAGCTCAAGAGCTACAAGCAGCTGCCTGTCATGCTCTACCACATCCAGGACAAGTTCCGCGATGAGCGCAGGCCGCGCTTTGGCCTCATGCGCTCCCGAGAGTTCATCATGAAGGATGCCTACTCGTTCTCCGCGAACGTCGAGTCCATGCGCGAGTGCTACGAAGAGCAGAAGGAAGCCTATGCAAGCTTCTGCCGCCGTGTCGGCCTCAAGGCGCTTCCGGTCGTGGCCGACTCCGGCCAGATCGGTGGCGACACGTCCGTCGAGTTCATGGCGCTCGCTGACGCCGGCGAAGCCGAGATCTGCTACTGCGATGCCTGCGGCTTTGCAGCGGATACCGAGGCGGCAACGGCGAAGATCAACCTCGTCGAAGGCGAGGCGGGAGAGCTCGAGAAGGTCTCGACGCCGGGCTGCGGCACGATTGCCGATCTCGCTGCCTTCCTCAAGGTCCCTGAGGCAGGCACCCGCAAGGCCCTTGCACTCGTCGACGGCGAGAAGCGCCCGGTCGTCGTGTTCGTGCCGGGAGACCATGACCTCAACGAGGTGAAGGCGGGCCATGTCTTCGGCGAGTATCACATGATGACCGACGAGGAGCTCAAGGAATACGGCCTCGTGAAGGGCTTCATCGGCCCGATCGGCCTGCCAGAGAATGTCGTCGTCTATGCGGATGAGACGCTCAAGGATTCCGAATGGTGGGCTTGCGGCGCAAACGAGGAGGGCTACCACTATCTCCACGCAAAGCAGGGCCGCGACTTCGAGATCTCGAACTGGGCAGATCTCATCACGGCCAAGGAGGGCGACATCTGCCCGCACTGCGGAGCGCCGCTCCAGATTGCCCGCGGCATCGAGGTCGGCCAGGTCTTCCAGCTTGGCACGAAGTACTCCGAGACCATGGGTGCCACGTTCACTGATGAGGACGGCACGGAGAAGCCGTTCCAAATGGGCTGCTACGGCATCGGCGTCGGCAGGACGCTTCAGGCCATCGTCGAGCAGCACCACGACGAGCACGGCATCATCTGGCCGGTGAGTGTCGCTCCGTACGAGGTGGAGATCGTGCCGCTCGATACGCATGACGACCTTGTGTGGCCGATCGCGAAGAAGCTCGCAGGCGAGCTCGTCGAGCGCGGCATCGAGGTCATCGTCGACGATCGCAAGGAGCGCCCGGGCGTCAAGTTCAACGAGGCGGATCTCTTCGGCTTCCCGTACCAGGTCGTCTGCGGCAAGCGCGGCATCAAGAACGGCGTCGTCGAGATCAAGGAGCGCGCAACCGGCGAGCGCCACGAGGTCGCTATCGACGATGCGGCCGACGAGCTTGTCGATGTTATCGTCTCGAAGCGCGCCTAAGCCAAAGGCACCGTGACATCGAAAGGCGCCCAGAAGCGGATGGAAGCTTCTGGGCGCCTTTGCGTACGTATATCTGAGGCAGAGCTACTTCAGGCTCTCCTGATAGACGTTGTTGCCGGCAAGGGCGCCGACAAGGCCGTCTGCAAGGACGAGGACCGCCAGTACCGGATAGACCACAGAGGGCTGCGGTGCGAACACGCCTACGGCGTAGAGGATGACAGAGACGACGCCGAGCGCGCATGCCACGACGTAGATTGGGATGATGCCCTTCGTGCGGGACGGCGTATTGGCAGCGCGTGCTCCCTGGAAGCCGGAGATTGCAGACATGAGGCCGTCGGCCGCAAGGACCCAGAATGCGATGCCGCTTCCAGTGCAGGCGACAACGATACCGACGATTGCAAGGACAAGGCCTGCGAACATGCTTGCAAGGCTCCAGATCTTCAGGAACTTCTGTTTCTCTGTCATGGCAATGAATCCCTCCGGATGGTTTTGATTCTCTAGGTCCTTGTACCACAAAGGCCAGAGCGTAAGCAGGGCGGCCCTAAATAGCTCCTGAAGGGCATCCTGAAAAGGGGAGCGGGAGAACGATAGGCACGATATCGAGAAAGCGTGAAGGGCGGACGTTCGAAAAATCGTGCTTGACCGGAACCGTGCTTCTGTTATAGTAATTCCCGCACCGCATGGGGAATTAGCTCAGTTGGGAGAGCGCATGACTGGCAGTCATGAGGTCAGGGGTTCGAATCCCCTATTCTCCACCATGATTACTCCGCAGGCCACGTCGTGGCCTGCTTGCTTTGGGAGTGCAGTGAGGCTTTTCCTGATAGACGGGGATGGCGTAATCTGCTAACATACTCCCGCACGGGCGATTGGCTCAGGGGTAGAGCACTTCCTTCACACGGAAGGGGTCGCTGGTTCGAATCCAGCATCGCCCACCAGGCATATGAGGGCGGCGGCTCAGGCCGTCGCCTTTTTTCATGAAAGGGCTCATGGCGCAACGGTTAGCGCAGGGGACTCATAATCCCTGGGTTGCAGGTTCGAATCCTGCTGGGCCCACCAGACATTCGAGGCCGGCAGCTCGCTGCTGGCCTCTTTTCGTCGGAAGGAAGACGCCCATGTTCGGATTCCTCAGGAAGCGCAGCAAGGATAGCGGCAATGCGTCGAATGACGCAGATGCACATCGGCTTGATGGCAAGACATCGATCTTCAATCTCCGCGAGCTTGCAGGATATCCTGGAGAGGATGGGCCGACGCTTCCTCATCGGTTCCTCCGCTCAGGCGCGCTCGATGCAGCGACAGAGGCCGACTGCGCCTTCCTCAAGGGATATGGCGTGCGTCGTGTCGTCGATCTGAGGGGTACGGCCGAGCTCGCGCATGGAGATGGGCTTCTTGCGCAGGATCCCGACATCGCCTGGATCAACGTGCCGCTCTTCGACTACAACATGAGCGATCCCTATCTCATGCCCCGTACGGGCCAGGCGGGATATCTCGCAGAGAGCTACTGCACGATACTTGCGAACAAGCCTGCCGTGAAGGAGATCTTCGAGTTCTTCGCTGAGGCAGCAGAGGACGAGTGCATCCTCTTCCACTGTGCAGCAGGCATGGACCGGACGGGCGTCACGTCGATGCTCCTTCTGGGCCTCGCCGGTGTCGACCGCGATCATATCATCTGCGACTACTCCTATTCCTTCGGCGGCGAGCGCGAGGTCGACAAGGCGGTCATGTCCGGAAAGCCGCCTGAGAAGATGCGGGTGCGTCCGGAGCTCAAGAACCGCATCAAGGCCATATCCGAGACGTGGGACCTGCTCATTGCCGGCTATGGCTCGGCTGACACCTATCTCGACTCCTGCGGCATCATGCCCGAGACGAGGCGGGCTGTGCGCGAGCATCTCCTGGGCCCTGACGCAATCGCATAGGGCTGCAGCTTCTGACGGCTTCCCTGTACTTCACGTGGCGTTTTCGCAGATGCGTGCTCCGTACCCTATACTCATGGGATGAGGAACCGTCCGGAAAGGGGACGCTATGGCAGAAAGCGAAGATCCGAAGCAGCTCTTCGGCATGTACGTGGCACATGTCGGCATCAATGCCTCGACCGACGAGGAGGCCGAGGCCATCGTGAAGGAGTTCTCCGACCTCATGGGGCTTGCACGCGAGGTCTTCTCGCCGGCAAGCGTCTTTGCAAGCAACCTGATCGAGGTCATGCGTCCCGGCCGCGGCCGTGGCACGAAGGGCCATATCGGCTTCCATGTGGATGACATCGACGCGGCAGAGAAATGGTTCAAGGCGCGCGGCTTCGAGATCAACGAGGATTCCCGCGTGAAGAATCCGGACGGCTCGACGTACCTCGTGTATTTCAAGCATGAGATCGCTGGATTCGCGATCCATCTGACCGTTCAGAAGTAGGAGTCCTTTCACGTGATAGTTCTTGCGGACAAGATCACAAAGTCATTCGGCGGCCGCGTTCTCTACGCGGCCGCTACATTGCAGCTCAATGCCGGAGAGCGCTGGGCGCTTGTCGGCCCGAACGGAGCAGGCAAGACCACGTTCCTGAAGATCCTCATGGGCCTCGAGACGCCCGACGAAGGAACGGTCTCCTTCGCGAAGGATACGACGGTCGGCTACCTCGAGCAGGAGACGAAGATCTCCGGCACGAAGACGGCACTCCAGGAGGTCATCGATTCCGCCACGGAGATACGCCGCTGGGAGAAGCGTGTCCACGAGCTCGAGAAGGAGATCTCGTATACGCCCGAGGGCCCCGCGCTCGACCACATGCTCGAGGACTACTCCCATGCCCAGGAGCGCTTCGAGCACCTTGGAGGCTATGAGCTCGATGCCCGTGCACGCCAGATTCTTGCCGGCCTCGGCTTCCCGGTCGAGGACTTCGACAAGCCTGCCGTCGACTTCTCGGGCGGCTGGCAGATGCGCATCGCGCTCTCGAAGCTCCTTCTCCGCCATCCCGATCTTTTGCTCCTCGACGAGCCGACGAACCACCTCGACCTCGAGAGCGTCCAGTGGCTCGAGCATTTCATCTCGTCGTATGACGGAGCGGTGCTCATCGTCTCGCATGACCGCTCGTTCATGGATGCGTGCGTGAGCCATGTGGCCTCGATCGAGAACCGCAAGATCCAGACGTATGTCGGCAACTACGATTCCTATCTCAAGCAGCGCGAGGACAACCTCGAGCAGATGCGCGCGAAGCGTGCGGCGCAGGAGCGCGAGATAGCCCATATGCAGGTCTTCGTCGACAAGTTCCGCTACAAGCCGACAAAGGCAGCCCAGGCACAGGAGCGCATGAAGCGCATCGAGGAGATCAAGAAGGAGCTCGTGATCCTGCCGGAAGGCACGAAGCAGGTCCACTTCTCGTTTCCCGATCCTCCGCGCACGGGCGACACCGTAATCAGCCTCAAGGATGTCGCGAAGTCGTTCGGCGACAACCATGTCTACGACCATGTGAATGTGAGCCTCTATCGTGGCGACCATGTGGCGCTCGTCGGCCCGAACGGTGCCGGCAAGTCCACGCTCATGAAGCTCATGAACGGCAAGCTTGCGCCCGACGAGGGTACGGTCGAGCTCGGCCAGAACGTGACGGAGTCCTACTACGCCCAGCACCAGCTCGAAGAGCTCGACCCGGCGCATACGGCGCTCCAGGAGATCGACGAGGTCGCACCGGGTTGGACGACGTCTGAGGAAAGGCGCCTTCTCGGCGCGTTCCTGTTCCACGGCGACGATGTGGACAAGCATGTGAGCGTGCTTTCCGGCGGCGAAAGGGCACGTCTCGCGCTTGCAAAGATGCTCGTGAAGCCAGACCCGCTCCTGCTCCTCGACGAGCCGACAAACCATCTCGATATCGACTCTGTCGATGTCCTCGAAGAGGCGCTCAAGGACTTCCCGGGCACGATCGTCCTCATCAGCCACGATGAGCACCTCGTGCGCGCAATCGCGAACAAGGTCATCGATGTCCGCGACCACAAGGTCACGATGTACGACGGCGACTATGAGTACTACCTCTGGAAGAAGGCCGAGCTCGAGGCCAGAGCCCAGGAGGAGCAGGAAGGCTCCGGCGTTGTCGCAGCGCCTTCCAGGAAGGCTCCTGCTCCCGAGCCGGAGAGCACGGGCCGCAACGTGAAGACGAAGGAGCAGCGCCGAGCCGAAGCCGAGGCCAGAAATGCCCTGAACCGTGCGCTCAGGAAGGAGCGCAAGCGCCTCAAGGAGGTCGAGGCAGCGCTCGAGCCTGCCCGCAAGCGCTACGACGAGCTCATGGCCCAGATGGCATCGGAGGAGCTCTACAACGATGCCAAGAAGTTCGATGAGTGCATGAAGGAATACACGGCACTCAGCAAGAAGATTCCGGCCCTCGAGGACGAGTGGCTCGAGCTTTCGACGAAGATCGAGGAAGCGGGCCAGGAGTGAAGCAGAAGGCGCTCCATATCCTCTCGGCCGTGCTGCTTGTCCTGGCAATCGTCTGGGCGGCCATCGTGCTTCTTGTCGCGCTCTATGCGGGTACAAACAGGCTGGCGCTTGTCGGATTCACGAACACCGTGGCACTCTTCGTGCCATCTGCGTGGCGCGGCATGCTCGTCTGCCCGCTGCCGACAGGAGGGAGCCTGCGCGGCGACTTCCTGATCATGGCGGGAGCATGCCTTGCCCTCTCGCGCCTCTGTGCCTGGCTTGCCAGACGTATCTGACCTTCGACGAAGATGGAGGAGAACGCACGATGTATCAGCTCATGACCATCATCACGGCAGCGATCTCCGTCGCGCTCCTGATGTTTTCTGCCATGGTCCACGAAGTTGCCCATGGCTGGGTAGCATACAAGCTCGGAGATCCGACGGCGAAGAATGCTGGCAGGCTCACGCTCAACCCGAAGGCGCACCTCGACCCCTTCGGCTCAATCGTCCTGCCCCTCATCATGGTCATCCTCAAGGGTCCGGTCTTCGCCTATGCTAAGCCGGTGCCCTACAACCCCTACAATCTCCGCCATCCCGACCGCGACGAGGTGCTCGTCGCCCTCGCAGGGCCGGCGTCGAACATCCTGCAGGCGCTTGTCGGCGCGCTTCTCTTCAACGTCCTCTATCAGGTGCTGCCGCTTTCGCTCTATGGCCCTGCCTACTGGCTGCTCTACATCCTTTCGAGCTACGTCTACGTGAATCTCATGCTCGCATTCTTCAACCTGATTCCGCTGCCGCCGCTTGATGGCTCGAAGATCATCATGCCGCTCCTGCATGGGCAGGCACGAGAGAAGTACTACGAGATCCAGCGCTACGCGATGCCGATCCTGATCGTGCTGCTCTATCTCGTGCCGATGGTATTCAAGGTCGACCCGCTCGGCATCTATCTCAACTTCACGGCAGACCATCTCTACAATCTGCTTCTGGGAGCGTGAGAGCGTGTCGTTCCGTGTCCAGACGCAAGGGTATTCGGGGCCGTTCGACCTCCTTCTCCAGCTCGTCACGAGGAAGAAGGTCGCGATCGGCTCCATCTCCATATCGGAGGTCGCAGACCAGTATCTCGAAGAGGTCAACCGCATGGGGGACCTCGACCTCGAGGTGGCAAGCGACTTCGTCCTTGTCGCCTCGACGCTTCTGGATATCAAGGCAGCATCGCTCGTGCCGGAGGAGCCGGTACGGGTCCAAGATCCTGACGACCTCGACGATACAGGGCTCGAAGACCTCGACCCTGCGCAGGCACGCGAGGTCCTGATTGCCCGCCTCATTGCCTACAAGCAGATCAGGAATGCCGCATCGGCGCTGGCGGCGCGCATGGAGGCAGAATCGAGGATGCTGCCGAGGACGGCCGGTCCCGACCCCGAGTTTCTGGGCCTCATGCCCGACTATACGAAGGGCATCACGATCTCGAGCCTGGCCGTCATCTGCGCCGACCTCGATTCGCGCCACGAGCATTTCCTGCTCGAGGCCGAGCACATCGCGCCGAAGCGCATCTCGCTGGCGCTGGTCATGGCATCGGTCGATCGCTTCACGCGCTCGCGGGGACAGTGCACGTTCGACGAGCTGCTTGAAGGCTCGAAGGACCCAGAGAAGGTCGTTGCGACCTTCCTTGCCATGCTCACGCTCTATCACCGCGGCTCCATCACGGTCGAGCAGGAAGAGAATTTCGCTCCGATCGAGATTTCGAGGGTCGAGGGCGCTCCTGCCTACGATCCTGCAACCGATCTCGACGAGTTCGAGGAGGTCTCATAGTGGAAGATCTGGCACATCTCGACGATGCATCCATCAAGGGCGCGACGGAAGCCATCCTCCTCGTGTCGTCCGATCCGCTCTCTGCGGTGGAGCTCGCGAAGATATTGGGCATCCAGCCCGGCGAGGCCGCCAGCGTGCTGGCGGAGCTCTCGGCTGAGTATGCCGATGCGAACCGCGGCTTCCAGCTGCGCGAGGTCGCTGGCGGCTGGCGCCTCTTCACGCATCCTGCCTATCACGATATCGTGGAGCGCTACGTCCTGAGCTGGGACACGAGAAAGCTCTCACAGGCAGCGCTCGAGACCCTTGCTGTCATTGCCTATCACCAGCCGGTCACGCGCGAAGGCGTGAAGGCCGTGCGTGGCGTGAACTCCGAAGGCGTCATATCGTCTTTGATCGAGAAGGGGCTCGTGCGCGAGCTGGGGCGTGCTCCAGAGCATGCCAACGCAATCGTCTATGGCACGACAAGGGCCTTCCTCGAGCAGTTTGGCCTGAGGAGCCTGAAGGACCTGCCGCCTCTCGAGGACTTTGCACCCGACGAGGAATCGAAGCGCTTCATCCGCGAGCGCCTTTCCGGCAGCTCCATCGCATCGACCCTCGAGGAGACGGCAGACGATATCGACGACGAGCGCGATCTGCTCGATGGGGCAGAGCTCGCAGAGGACGAGGAAGCGTCTGGAGATGATGAGGCGTGACGGAAGACGATTTCCGCTACCCGCTCAGGCTCCAGAAGTTCCTGGCCCGTGCTGGCGTTGCAAGCAGGCGCGGTTCCGAGGACCTCATGACGGCAGGCAGGGTGACCGTGAACGGCAAGGTCGTCTCGGAGCTTGGTAGCCGTGTCGATCCGAGCCATGATATCGTCTGTGTCGACGGCAGGCGTGTCGTTATTGCAGAGCATCCTGTCTACCTCATGCTCTACAAGCCGCGCGGCTACCTTACGACGATGGACGATCCGCAGGGACGCCCCTGCGTGCGCGCGCTCGTGCCCCAGAAGGAATACCCGGGCATCTTTCCCGTGGGACGCCTCGACAAGGATACGACGGGGCTTCTCCTCTTCACGACGAACGGCGATGCCTCCCAGCAGCTGCTCCATCCCTCGAAGCACGTCTGGAAGCACTATGTCGCGCTCGTCGAAGGAAGGATCACGGCCGAGAACAGGCGGGCGCTCGAAGAGGGCGTGGAGCTCGATGACGGGAAGACGGCACCGGCAGAGGTCGACTTCCCGAAGCGCGGCAGCGTCGCCTGGGATGCAGTGACGCCCGAAGGCATACGCGTCGGCCAGACGGTCGTGGGCCTTACGATCCACGAAGGCAGGAAGCATCAGGTCAAGCGCATGCTCAAGGCAGTCGGGCATGAAGTGGTCTTCCTCCATCGCGATGGCTTCGGCCCGCTCGAGCTTAAGGATGTTTCATATGGATCGTGGAGGCTTCTGACCGAGAGCGAGATCTCTTCGCTCGAGAAGCTCATCCAGGACAGGAAGAGGCAATAGGCATGGCACAGGAACTCCAGCGCATCCTCGTGATGCGCCATCCGCAGACGACAGCAAATCTCGATCAGACCCTTTCGGGGAGGCGCAATGTGGACCTGAGCCCGAAGGGCGAGGAGCAGGCACGCCGTGCTGTCGATGCCATCGTCACCTGGAAGCCGGACCGTATCCTGACCTCGCCGCTCCAGCGCTGCACGAAGCTCGCATTTGCCGCGGGCAAGCGCTTGGGCATCGAGCCTGTCGTCGAGGACCGCATCATCGAGATGGACTTCGGCGAGGCCGAAGGCCTCTCTGCCCAGGAGGCGCACAAGCGCGGCTGGTCGTTCCCGTGGGCGCTTGACGCCGAGGGCCACTCCATCACGGCACCGGGCGGGGAGACCTACGAGCATGCCCTGGCACGCGTCCAGTCGCTCCTCGACGACCTCGAGAGCGAGCGCGGACGCACTGTGCTTCTGACGCATGGCGGAATATCGAGGAGCATCCTGCGCGCCATCTACGGCACGCCGGCCGACCGCTTCTGGCGTATCCAGATTTCCAATGTATCGTCGTTCGTTCTCTCCTACGATGGAAAGAGATACTTCCTGGCTGCGCTCGGCCTCACGCCGGAAGAGGTCAAGCGCCGCGTCGAAGAGGATGTCGTGAAGGATCTCGACAACTGGGATGGTGATGCCAAGTGAGGATAGCGATCGACGGACCGGCAGGTTCGGGCAAGTCGACAGTCGCGAAGGCGCTGGCGAAGAAGCGCGGACTGACCTATCTCGATACGGGAGCGATGTATCGCGCCTGTGCCCTGCGTGCAGAGCGCCAGGGCGTCGACTTCACAGATCCTTCCGCCCTTGCTGCCTGTGCAAAGGAAGCGAAGATTTCGTTCGGCCCCTTTGCCGAGAAGACGCAGGTCTTCCTCGACGGAGAGGACGTGAGCGATGCAATCCGCACGGCAGAGGTCGACCGCGATGTCTCTGTCGTGGCCGGCATCCCAGAGATCCGCAAGGACATGGTTGCCCGCCAGCAGGCGCTGGGTGCCTCTGGCGATGTCGTGGCCGAAGGAAGGGACATCGGCACGGTCGTCTTCCCTGACGCCGAGGTCAAGGTCTTCCTTGTCGCGAATGCCGAGGCCAGGGCACACCGCCGCGCTGTCGAGCGTGCGGGTGGCGATATGGCAAAAGGCGAGACCGTCTCGGTCGATCCTGCAAATGAAGAGGCGATTCTCAAGGACATGGCACGCCGCGACAAGGCAGACTCGTCGCGTGCCTCGTTCAAGCTCGAACCGGCGCCGGGTGCCGTGACGATCGATTCGTCGGACATGACCGTCGAGGAAGTCGTGGACAGGATCTCCTCCCTCATGGACGAAGCAGCAGCCAAGGCAAAGGCCTCAGAGGCTCCTGCCGAAGAAGCCGCTGCTGTCCCCGCAGAGAAGAAGGCTCCTGCCAAGGAGGAAGCACCTGCAAGGACGGCAGAGACGAAGCCGAAGGCAAAGACGCCGAAGCAGGCTGAGCCCATGAAGGCATTCCACAGGATTCCTGCGGAAGACTACTACGAGCATCCGATGCGCCAGTTCCCGTGGCCCTCGCGTGCCTGGCTGGCAATCTCGATGACAGGTGCCTGGATCTGGACAAAGATCTTCTTCCCATGGAAGATTGAAGAGGCCGAAAAGCTCTGGGGCGACTGGAAGCCTGGCGACAAGGGCCGTGTCATCGTAATGAACCATGTCTCCATGCTCGACCCAGTCGTCGTTGCCATTGCCCTCTACCATCACCACATCAGGACCCGCCCGATCTCGAAGAGCGAGTTCGACAAGAACGGCTTCGTCCACTGGGCGTTCTCCCGCTACGGCTGCATTCCGGTCGTGCGCGGCACAGCCGACGTGAAGGCTATCCGCCGTGCACAGCGAGCGCTCGAAGCAGGGGACTGGGTGCTCATCTTCCCGGAAGGCACCCGCATCAAGACAGACGACCAGCCGGTCACGATTCACGGCGGCTTTGCCCTCATCGCCCAGATGGCACGTACGTCCGTGCAGCCGCTGGCCATTGTCGGTGCCCGCGACATCACGCCGAAGGGCAAGCACTTCCCGCGCCCGAAGCGTGTCTTCATGAAGGCAGGAGACCCGATCGAGTTCTCCTCCCTCGGCGTCAAGAAGCGCAAGGAGCAGATTGCCGCGATGGAGAAGGTCTCGATGGAGAAGGTGTACGAGCTCAGAGATGAGCTGCGCCAGGAACATCCGGGGAAGATGTAGGATGGCGAGAGTCGAGATAGCGGCAGAGGCAGGCATGTGCTTCGGCGTGGCCCGTGCCCTCGAGCTAGCAGAGAAGGCGGCTCATGAGGTCAAGGGACCTGTGAAGACGCTCGGGCCTCTGATCCACAACCCGAAGGTCGTTTCGGAGCTCGAGGCGGAGGGCGTCGGTGTCGCCGATTCCCCTGTTCAGGAGAAGGGCTCGACGCTCATCATCCGTGCCCACGGCGTCGTGCCTGAAGCATTTGAAGAGGCAAAGGCAGCAGGCGTCAATGTGGTCGATGCGACCTGCCCCTATGTCCAGAAGGTGCACCACCTTGCAGAGCAGCTTTCGCGCGAGGGCTACAAGGTCCTGGTCCTGGGCGAGCGCGGGCATGCCGAGGTCGAAGGGACGCTCGGCCATGCACCGGGAGCGCTTGTCGTGAATAGCGCGGACGATGTCCGGGAAGCATATGAGAACTGCCAGCTCTCCCGCCGTGTCGGCCTCGTCGTCCAGACGACGCAGACAAAGGCGCGTCTCGAGGAGGTCGTCTCTGCGCTTGCTCCGATCACGGAGGAGCTCCGCGTCTACAACACGATCTGCGAGGCGACGGAGCGGCGCCAGAAGGCTGCGGCCGAGCTTGCCGAACGCGCCGATGCGATGATCGTGATCGGCGGCCGCAACTCGGCAAATACCACGCATCTTGCGGAGATTTGTTCGGATAGGTGTCCGAGAACGTATCATATCGAAGATGTGTCTGAGCTCGAGGGCTCCTGGCTCGCCGGTGCTTCCACCATCGGCATCGCAGCAGGCGCCTCGACGCCCCAGAAGCAGATAGATGCCGTGCGTGCAAGGATAGAGGAGCTCGCCGGCGAAGATAGCTAGCGAGGCGCGCAGCGCGCGCTTAAGGAGTGAATATGGGAAAGCCGATCGTCGCTGTCGTAGGGCGCCCGAATGTGGGCAAGTCGACCCTCGTCAACCGCATCGCACTGAAGCGCGATGCAATCGTCCATGAGTCCCGCGGCGTCACGCGCGACCGTTCCTATCATGAGGCAGACTGGGCAGGCCATGACTTCGTGCTCGTCGATACCGGCGGCATCGAGTCCGTGAAGTCGAAGGACGTGTTTGCCCCCGGCATCCGCGAGCAGGCACTCACGGCCTGCGAGGAAGCCGATGCTATCGTCTTCGTCGTCGATGCCACGACCGGCGTCACGGACGAGGACGAGGAAGTGGCACGCATCCTCCGGAAGAGTGACAAGCCCGTCTTCCTTGTCTGCAACAAGTGCGACAACCCGGCAAACGAGCCGGATCTCTGGGAGTTCTATTCTCTCGGCGTCGGCGAGCCGAGGCCGCTCTCTGCGTCCCATGGCCTCGGCACGGGTGATCTCCTCGACGATATCGTGGCAGTCTTCCCTGAAGACGATGGCCAGACATCCGAGGAAGAAGACGACGGGACGCTTAAGATCGCCCTCATCGGACGTCCGAATGTCGGCAAATCGTCGATCACGAATGACCTCATCGGCAAGAAGCGCTCGATCGTCTCCGATGTGGCCGGCACGACCCGCGATGCAATCGACACGGTCGTCGAGCATGACGGGAAGAAGTACCGCCTCATCGATACGGCCGGCATGCGCAAGAAGAACCTCGTACACGAGGACGTCGAGTACTACTCCTATGTCCGTGGCCTTCAGGCAATCGACCGTGCCGATGTCGCCCTCATCGTCGTCGATGCGACCGAGGGCGTGACGGAGCAGGACCAGAAGGTCGCCGAGATGGCTATCGAGCGCGGCTGCGCCATTGCGGTCCTCCTCAACAAGTGGGACCTCATGAAGGATGACCACGCACGCGACGAAGCGCTCCGAACGATCCAGCAGCGTCTTGCATTCATGCCTTGGGCGCCCTATCTCCGTGTCTCTGCCAAGACCGGCCGCTCTATCGACAAGATCTTGGCGCTTGCCGACAAGGTGCAGGAAGCGCGCACGATCCATATCCCGACGTCGAAGCTCAACAACCTCATGGAGCGCCTGCGCGAGACCGGCTACACGGTCGTGCACAAGAACCAGCGCCTCAAGGTCAACTACGTCACGCAGACCGGCTACCAGCCGCCCGTCTTCACGCTGTTCTGCAACAGCCCCGAGCTCGTGAACGACAACTACCGCCGCTTCATCGAGAACCGCCTGCGCGACGAGTTCGAGCTCGAGGGAACGCCGATTCGCCTGAACTTCAGAAGGAAGGAAGCCCAGAAATGATCGATGCCGGAGGATACTGCCTGCTTCTCGTCGCGGCTGTCGTGACGTACTTCGTCTGCGGCATCCCGTTCGGCCTCCTCATCGCTTCGAAGGAGGGGCACATCGACGTGCGCAAGGTCGGCTCGGGCAATATCGGCACGACGAATGTCGCCCGCTCGGTCGGCGCAAAGGCCGGCGGCCTCACGCTCCTGCTCGATGCGCTCAAGGGCTTCCTCTCGACGCTCATCTGGCAGCAGGTGTTCTGCGCCGTGCTGTTCGGAGGCAACGCTTCGCTCGTGGCACCGGCAGGACCTTATGGGTGGATGGCGTCTGTCATCTTCCTTGCGGCCATCTGCGGCCATGTCTTCTCGCCCTATCTCCACTTCCATGGCGGGAAGGGCATCGCTGTCGGCTTCGGTGCGGCGCTCGGCTATATGCCGGCTGTTGCTTTCGGCCTGCTTCTTGTCTTCGTCGTCTTCGCCGTGCCGTCGCGCTATGTATCGCTCGGCTCGAGCATGGCAGCCGTGTCGCTTCCTATCTGGGCAGCAGTCACAGGCGCTGCTCCTGCGACGATCTGGCCGCTTGTCGCGATCACCGTCATCGTCGTCTGGGCACACCGTGGCAACATAAAGAAGCTCGTCCACGGCGAAGAGCGCAAGTTCTCGTTCCATCATGAGAGCAAGGACGCGAAATGAAGGTCGCCGTCATAGGCCTCGGCTCCTGGGGCACGGCGGCTGCCGGGCTCGTGTCGCTCCATGCCGATGAGGTCATGGGCTGGGCACATTCGGAGGCGGTCGCTTCCGGCATCGAGCGCGACCACAGGAACCCGCGCTACCTTTCTGGCTATGCGCTGCCGGAAAACGTCCATGCGACGACCTCTCTGGCCACATGCGTGAAGGATGCCGATGCGGCGCTCATCGTCGTGCCATCCTCGCACCTCGCGAAGGTGTCAGCCGATCTGGCAGCGCTTGTGCCGGACGATATGCCGCTCCTCGTGCTCACGAAGGGCATGGAAGAGGAGACCGGCCGGCTCATGACGGAAGTCGTCGGGGATGCGGTCGGACACCCCGAACGCATTGCCTGCCTCTCCGGCCCGAACCATGCTGAGGAAATCTGCCTCGGCAAGGTCTCTGCTGCCGTCATCGCTTCCACCGCGCCTGCGTGCGCTGCCTTCTTCCAGAAGCTCATGGTGAGCCCGAGCTTCCGTGCCTATGTGTCGGACGATCTTGTCGGCGTCGAGGTCTCCGGTGCCGTCAAGAACGTTATAGCAATCGCCTGCGGCTGCGCGGTCGGCCTCGATGCCGGCGACAACACGCTTGCCGTGCTCATGACAAGAGGGCTTGCAGAGATCAGCCGCATCGTGGCTGCGCTCGGCGGAAACCCGCTTACCTGCATGGGGCTTGCCGGCATGGGCGACCTCGTCGCGACGTGCACGTCCGAGCATTCGAGGAACCGGACGTTCGGCGAAGGGTTCGTGCGTGGCGAGAGCCTCGAAGCCTACGAGGCCCGCACCCATATGGTCGTCGAGGGTGCGCGTGCTGCCAAGAGCGTCTGGGAGCTCTGTTGTGAAAAGGGCATCGAGGCACCCATAACCTCGGCCGTTCACGCTATCCTGTATGAAGGAACACCAGTAGATGCAGCCATTGCAACGCTTCTGGGAAGAAATCCCCATGTGGAGTTCTACGGGCTGTAGCGCAAGAGAATAGGGGCGGCATGCTCGACGAGATCGGAATCGCTCCGTCTATCCTTTCGGCCGATCTGATGGATCTGGGCCATGAGGTGAAGACGGTTGCTGGGGCCCGCTATATCCATTTCGATGTGATGGATGGCGTGTTCGTGCCTGAAATCTCCTATGGGCATCCGGTGCTCAGGGCCTTGAAGAAGGCCACGGATACGCCCGTCGATGTCCACCTGATGATCTCGAATCCGGACGAGGAGGTCGCCTCGTATCTCGAGGCTGGCGCCGATATGGTTTCGTTCCATATCGAATGCGCAAAGCATGCACAGCGCATCGTCGACGAGATCCATGCAGCCGGAAAGCTTGCCGGTGTCGCAATCAACCCGGGGACCTCTGTCTATGCGCTCGATTCGCTCCTTGCGACGGTCGATATGGTCCTCGTGATGTCGGTGAACCCGGGATTCGGCGGACAAAAGTTCATCCCTGAGACGCCGGAGAAGATCCGTACGGTGCTGCGCCTTGCCGAGGCCCATGGGGCGCATCCTCTGATCGAGGTCGATGGAGGCATCTCGCAGAAGACGGCAGGGCTCGTCGCTGCCGCAGGTGCACGTCTTCTTGTGGCAGGAAGTGCCATCTTCAAGGCAGAAGACCGCCAGCGTGCAATGGCAGAGATTGCCGAGGCTGCTGAGGCCGGGCTCGGCAGGAAAGCGTGAAGCGGCAGATACCTATGAATTCATACGTCTATCTCGACTATGCCGCCTCGGCTCCGATGGGGCCCGAGGCGAAGGCAGCAGAGGCTGCCTATGCGGAGGCACCCTATGCCGGTGCCAATCCGAACTCGCTCCATACGCTCGGACGCGAGGCTGCCGTGGCGCTCGAAGGCGCACGACGCACCATCGCAAAGGCGCTCGGCGGCGGCTTCCGTCCCGGCGAGATTGTCTTCACGTCGGGCGGCACGGAGTCGAACAATCTTGCCCTCTACGGCATTGCAGAAGGTGCCCGTGCCCGCAACAGGAAGCGTACACGCATCGTCGTATCTGCCATCGAGCATGATTCCGAGCTCGATGTCGTGCCGGCGCTCAAGGAGCGCGGCTTTGCCGTCACCCTCGTGCGCCCTGGCCGCGATGGCAGGATTGCGCCAGAGGAGCTCGAGCAGGTGGTGGGTGCGGACTGCGCCCTTGTCTCGGTCATGTCTGCGAACAATGAGACCGGCGTGATTCAGCCGGTCGGCGAGCTTGCAAAGATTGCCCATAGGGCCGGCGCCCTCATGCACACCGATGCCGTGCAGGCATTCGGGCGCATCCCGCTCGAGATCGATGAATGCGACGCCGTGAGCATCGCCGCCCACAAGATCGGCGGCCCTGTCGGCATCGGCGCCCTGGCGATGCGCATGCGCTGCCCGTTCCGTCCCCAGAACTTTGGCGGCGGCCAGGAAGCAGGCAAGCGTCCGGGCACGCAGGACGTGCGGGGAGCGCTTGCGTTCGCAGCAGCCGCAAAGGCGCAGTGCGACCATCTCCAGGAGCGCAGAAGCGCCTGTGCCGCAAAGGCAAACAGGCTCTTCGCGAAGATCTGTGCCCC
Source organism: Atopobiaceae bacterium (assembly GCA_051876355.1). Classification (GTDB taxonomy): domain Bacteria; phylum Actinomycetota; class Coriobacteriia; order Coriobacteriales; family Atopobiaceae; genus Olsenella_L. Next base: position 137,939 of record JBJEHU010000006.1, read on the forward strand.
GGGCACGGGCATCTTCCCGACGGTCTCTGCCACAATCGACGACACGAGGCTTCCGGGCATGGTGAGCGTCTATGTGCCAAGCCTCGACTCAGAGACCCTGATATTGAAGCTCGACCAGAAGGGCTTCGAGGTATCGGCAGGCTCTGCCTGCTCTTCGGGCTCGCTCGACCCGTCCCATGTGCTCTCGGCCATGGGCATCGGCAGAAATGATGCCTTGGGAGCGCTCAGGATATCGTTCGACGAGCGTGTGGCAGATGAAGACCTCGACCGTTTTGCCGATGCGCTCATCGGCATCGTCAACGCGAAGAACTAGCTGGATGAAGGAAAGGCGAGAATCCATGAATGAGGCACAAGCGCTGGTACGTCTGCAGGAGATCGATCTTTCGCTCATCAGGTATGACGGGGAGATCAGGAAGCTTCCGCAGCTGAAGAAGCTCGCAGCCATCAAGCAGGCACAGAAGAAGCTTGCGCAGGACATGACAAAGATCGTGGGCCAGCGCAAGGATGCCGAGCTCGAGCTCAAGGACAACGAGGACATGACGGAGCGCCTGAAGCAGCACGAGGAGGAGGTCAAGGCCGAAGCCAACGAGGACGGCCGCACCCCGCGCGAGCTCCAGGACTATGAGAACCAGCTCACATCGCTCGCAAAGCGCCGCGAGAAGTATGAATACACGCACGAGGGCCTGAAGCAGAACCTCCAGAAGATGCTCGATGCCGAAGCGCATGCAGGCGAGCTCAAGGTCCGCCTCGACGAGGAGACCGAGAACCAGACCCGTGCCTACCAGGATGTGACGGCAGGCATCAGGAAGTCCGTCGCAGAACTCACCGAAGAGCGCAAGCGCGTGCTTGGGCATATCTCTCCCGAGATGCAGAAGAAGTACAGCGAGGCATCGACGCGCTTCGGCGGCCTTGCTGTGGAGACGCTCCATGGGAACAAGCCGTCGATCTGCCGCGTCGCGCTCCAGCCCTCCGACTTCGGCGACATCGCGCGCAAGGGGCAGATCTGCGAATGCCCGTACTGCCACCGCATCCTTGTGACCGGCACCGAGGAGGAGTAGATGGCAGAAAGCAGGCCTTTCCGTGTCCTTCTGCATGTCACGGGCTGCATTGCGGCCTACAAGGCAGCAGAGGTGCTGAGGCTCCTCCAGAAGGCCGGCTGCGAGGTCCGGGTCGGCATGACCGAGGGCGGCGAGCGTTTCGTCGGCAAGGCGACGTTCGAAGGCCTTACACGCTATCCCGTGCTCGACGACCTCTTTGCCTTCCCGCCGACAGCGATTCCGCATATCGACAGCGCAGAGTGGGCCGACCTCCAGCTTGTCTGCCCCTGCACGGCAAACGTGCTCGCAAAGATTGCCCATGGCATGGCAGATGACGCCGTGACGTCGTGCGTGCTTGCAGCGACGTCTCCTGTGCTCATTGCTCCTGCCATGAACGTGCATATGTGGCGCAATGCTGCGACGCAGGAGAATGTGGAGCTTGCCCGGAAGCATGGCATTGAGGTCATGGCTCCTTCGGCGGGACGCCTTGCCTGCGGAGATGTGGGCGAAGGGAAGCTTCCGCCGGTGGAGGAGATTGCCGAGGCAGCACTCCAGGTCCTGAAGAGGACTGATGAGCTTGCTGGCAGGCGCATCCTCATCACGGCTGGACCGACCCATGAGGCGATAGATCCGGTGCGCTACATCGCGAATGCTTCATCGGGAAAGATGGGCTATGCGCTTGCTGCCGAGGCAGCGCGCAGGGGCGCCGCGGTCACGCTCGTCTCGGGACCGGTCAGCCTGAGCACGCCCTATGGAGTGGAACGCATAAGCGTCACGAGCGCAGAGGAGATGCATGAGGCAGCGCTTGCAGCTTGGCAGACGTGCGGCATCGCGATCTGCGCGGCTGCTGTCTCTGACTATACGCCTGCCTCTCCTTCCGGCCACAAGCTCAAGAAGGGCCAGGAGCAGCTTGACACCATCCAGCTCGTCGAGACGAAGGATATCCTTGCCGATCTCGGTGCCACGAAAGGCGCAAAGGTCGTCTGTGGCTTTGCGGCAGAGACCGGCGATGCAGAGCGCTATGGACGCGACAAGCTCGAGCGCAAGCATGCGAGCATGATCGTCGCGAATGATATCTCGCGTACGGATTCCACGTTCGGCTCTGACACAGACAAGGTCTCGCTCATCCTGCCAGACGAGACCGTGGAGCTGCCGGTGCTTCCGAAGACGGAGGTCGCCGCGAAGATCCTGGACAAGATCCAGGAGCTTCTCGAGGAAAGATAGCCAGAGGGCCTCGCCAGAGGCCCTTTTCATGAAGAGGGATGGAACGTTTTGGCAATACTCATCGGATGCGAGCACCTGTCCCAGGAATGGCCTGGCAAGCAGGTGCTCAAGGACGTGACGATCGGCATCAATGCCGGGGAGCGCATCGGCATCGTCGGCAGGAACGGCGACGGCAAGTCGACGCTTCTGGACCTCATCGCCGGGCGCATCGAGCCAGATGACGGCACGATCGTGCGCCGCGGCAACATCACGGTCGGCTACCTCGGACAGTCGGACGAGCTCGACGACGAGGATACCGTGGGGCACAGCGTCGTCGGCGATATGCCTGAGTACGAATGGGCATCGGATCCCAAGATCCGCTCGATCATCGACGAGCTCCTTGTCGGCGTCGACTGGGATGCGAAGATCTCAGACCTCTCAGGCGGCCAGCGCAGGCGGTGCGACCTTGCGCGCCTGCTTGTCGGCTCCTGGGATGTCATGCTCATGGACGAGCCGACGAACCATCTCGATATGCATGCGATCACTTGGCTTGCCGAGCATCTGAAGAGGCGCTGGCCTGAAGGTACAGGAGCCCTTCTTGTCGTGACGCACGACAGGTGGTTCCTCGATGAGGTCTGCGAGCACATGTGGGAAGTCCACGACGGCACGATCGATCCCTTCGAGGGCGGCTACTCTGCCTACATCCAGCAGCGTGTCGAGCGTGACCGCATGGCGCAGGCTTCGGAGGACAAGCGCCAGAACATCCTGCGCAAGGAGCTCAACTGGCTCGCCCACGGCGCGAAGGCACGCTCTTCGAAGCCGAAGTTCCGCATCAAGGAAGCGGAGGCGCTGATCGCAAACGATCCTCCGCTCAGGAACACCGTCGAGCTCAAGAGGCTTGCCGTCTCGCGCCTTGGCAAGCTCGTCATCGAGATGAAGAACGTGACAGCCGGCTACGGCGACACCCCCATCATCAAGGACCTCTCCTGGCTCATCGGCCCGGGCGACCGGTATGGCATACTGGGCGAGAACGGTGCCGGCAAGTCGACGCTCCTGAAGGTCATGTGCGGCCGCATGAAGCCGTCGCGCGGCTATGTGAAGATCGGCAAGTCGGTCCGCTTCGGCATACTCTCGCAGAACCTCGAAGAGCTCCACAAGAAGGACGATTGGCGCGTCGAGGAGCTTCTTGCGACCTACAAGAAGTACTACGTCGTCGACGGCAAGCCCCAGAGCCCCGAGCAGCTGCTCGAGCGGCTCGGCTTCGCGCGCCGCGAGTTCCCGACGTTCATCAAGGACCTCTCGGGTGGCCAGCTCCGCCGTCTCGCTATCATGTGCGTGCTCCTCGACGAGCCGAACGTCCTTGTGCTCGACGAGCCGGGAAACGACCTCGACACCGACATGCTCGCCGTACTCGAGGATCTCCTCGACACATGGCCGGGAACGCTCCTGCTCGTCTCCCATGACCGCTACCTCATGGAGCGCGTGACCGATGACCAGTTCGCCCTCATAGACGGCCATCTCCGCCATGTCCCGGGCGGCACGGACGAATACCTTCGCCTTTTGAATGCAGCCACACAAAACAGGAATGCCCAGAGCGCAAGAAGCGAATCTACAATGACAGAGGACGCTTCGAAGCAGGAGAGCCCTTCTGAGCCTGCGCTCTCGAATGCAGAGCGCCGCGAGCTCAGGAAGCGTTTCGACGCCGTGGCACGCAAGCTTGACAAGAGGCAGGGGGAGCCCGACCGCATTCGCAAGGAGATGGCAGAGGCAGACCCCACGAACTACGAGCACCTGATGGAGCTCCAGAACGAGCTTGCAGCTGCCGAGAAGGAAATATCGGATCTCGAAGACGAGTGGCTGGAGCTTTCCGACACTCTTGGCATCGAGTAGCTATTCGGGGAGTGCAGATGGAGCAGGAGCTCTGGAAGAAATACCGTCTTGAGACCATCGTTGGCATGCTCTTCAAGACGGTCGAGGTCGTCTTCGATGTGATGACGCCTCTTATCGTGGCTGATATGATCGATGTGGGTGTCGCGACGCATGACGCAGGGTATGTCGTGCAGCGCGGCATCCTTCTTGTGTGCATGGCATGCCTCGGGTACTGCTCGACGCTTGTGACGCAGTATGTCGCCTCGAAGGTCTCGCAGGGCGTCGGCACCGACATGAGGAATGCGCTGTTCCAGAAGGTCAACAGCTTCGGCGCGGCCGAGATCGACCATTTCGGCACGCCGTCTCTCGTGACGAGGATCACGAACGATGTGAACCAGATCCAGCTTGCTGTCGCTATGGGCATCCGCCAGCTCATCCGCTGGCCGATCCTCGCTATCGGCTCGCTCGTCGCTGCCATCATGATCGACCGCACGCTCGGCCTCATCTTCCTGCTTGTGACGCCGCTCGTCGCGCTTGTCTTCTACCTTGTCATGAAGCACTCGATTCCGTACTACTCGCTCATGCAGAAGAAGCTTGACCATATCTCGCTCGTGACGCGCGAGGCGCTTTCCGGTGTCCGTGTCATCCGTGCCTTCCGCCACGAGAAGCGGGAGGAGGAGCGCTTCCGCGAGGCGGCTGTCTCCCAGGCCGATACTGCCATCAAGGTCGGCAAGCTTGCGGCGCTCCTGAACCCCGGTGCCTATCTCCTCATGAATCTCGGCGTCGTCTGTGTCCTCTGGGCGGGCGGCTTCAAGGTCGAGACGGGCGTCCTCCAGCAGGGCCAGATCGTCGCCTTCGTGAACTACATGACGCAGGTCCTCATCGCTATCGCCTATGTCGCGAACCTTGCCATCATCTTCAACCGCGCCGCTGCCTCGAGGAAGAGGATCGACGAGGTCATAGCGACAGAGCCGTCCGTGAAGGATGCGGAAGGCGCACAGGTGCCTGCACTTGATGGCGCCGCCCCTGCGCTGGTGCTCGACCACGTCGGCTTCTCCTACGGACCGGGCAAGCCAGCGCTTGCCGATGTGACGCTCTCGCTTGGGAAAGGCGAGACCCTGGGCATCATCGGCGGCACAGGCTCCGGCAAGTCGACGCTTGCAAGCCTCATTCCGCGCCTCTACGACGCGACGGAAGGCCGGGTGCTCGTCTTCGGGCAGGATGTGCGCGAATGGCCGCTCGACGACCTCAGGCATGAGGTGGCAAGCGTTCCCCAGACAGCGCATCTCGTGACCGGCACGATCCGCTCGAACCTTTCCTGGCGCGTCCCCGATGCAACGGATGAGGAGCTCTGGGCAGCGCTTCGGGCGGCCCAGGCAGAGGACTTCGTCCGCGCGAAGGAGGCAGGGCTCGATTCTATCGTCGAGGCAGACGGCAGGAACTTCTCGGGTGGCCAGAAGCAGCGCCTGACGATTGCCCGTGCCCTTGTCGGCGAGCCTCAGCTTGTCGTGCTCGATGACTCGGCATCGGCCCTCGACTTTGCGACCGATGCACACCTCAGGGAAGCGCTCCGTACGCTTCCGCAGCATCCGACCTGTGTCATCATCTCGCAGCGTGTCTCTGCCGTCATGGGTGCAGACCAGATTCTTGTCCTCCACCATGGACACGTCGAGGGGCTGGGAACCCATGTGCAGCTCATCGACAGCTGCGCCATCTACCGCGAGATCTGCGACTCGCAGCTTGCCGGAAAGGAGGCCTGCCATGCCTAATGCCTATCAGGGAGGCGTCTCTGCCAAGGCCATGCTTTCCGTGGCTGCAGGGTCTCAGGGAAGCGGCCAGGACCCCCAGTTCGATACGCCGGACATGCCGGTCAAGACTGTGCTTGCCCGTCTTTCGCACTACGTGAAGCCCTATGCCGCGCTCGCGCTTGCTTCGTTTGCCTGCTCGGTCATCTCTGTCGTGGCACAGCTCATCGTGCCTATCCTCATCGGCCGTGCCATCGATACGATGGTTGCGGCAGGCTCTGTCGATTTCGCTGCGCTCCAGCCGATTCTTGTCCGCCTTTCCGTGGCAATAACAATCGCTGCGTGCGCGAACTGGGCAGGCGGCTATGGCACGAACCGGCTTGCCTACCTCACGGTGCGCGATCTCAGGATCGATGCCTATGACAAGTTCGACCGCGTGCCGCTCAGGCTCCTCGACACGCATGCACATGGCGACCTGCTCTCCCGTGTCATCAACGATATCGACGCGGTGGGAGACGGCCTCGTGCAGGGCTTCACGCAGCTCTTCAATGGCATCGTGATGATTGCCGGCACGCTCATCTTCATGTTCTCGCTGTCGGTGCCAGTCGCTGCGGTCGTCGTTGTGCTGACGCCGCTCTCGATTCTCGTCGCCTGGCTCATCGCCCATGGAGCAGCGAAGAGCTTCTCATCGCAGCAAGCGCTCCAGGGCGAGCTTTCCGGCTTTGCTGAAGAGATGATCGGCAACCAGAAGCTTGTGAGCGCGTTTGCCTATGGGAAGAAGAGCATCTCCGAGTTCGAGGAGATCAACAGCAGGCTCTATGTCGCCGGCCAGAAGGCGCAGTTCATCAGCGCCCTCTCGAACCCCTCGACCCGTCTCGTGAACAACATCATCTATGCTGCCGTCGCGGCGGTCGGCATCTCCGCTGTCGTCACGGGCTGGCCCTCGCCGCTCACGGTCGGCCAGGTGCAGAGCTTCCTCACGTATGCGAACCAGTACATGAAGCCGTTCAACGAGATCTCCGCCATCGTGACGCAGGTCCAGACGGCCTTTGCCTCGGCGCGCCGTGTCTTTGCGCTGCTCGATGCCGAGGAGGAGAAGCCGGATCCCGAAGATGCGCTCGTGCTCGAGAACCCGAAGGGTGCGCTTGCGTTCAAGGACGTGAGCTTCTCCTACCGCAAGGACGCGAAGCTTCTCCAGGACATCGCATTCTCCGCTGAGCCTGGCACGCGCCTTGCGCTTGTCGGCCCCACGGGCTGCGGCAAGACGACGCTCATCAACCTGCTTCTCCGCTTCTATGATGTGGACTCCGGCACGATCGAGGTCGATGGCCACGATACGCAGACGCTCACGCGCTCCTCGCTGCGCTCTGCCTTCGGCATGGTCCTGCAGGATACGTGGCTCTTCGAGGGCACCGTGCGCGACAACATCGCCTACGGCAAACCGGATGCGACAGCAGAGGAGGTCGAGGCAGCAGCACGGCAGGCTCACGCCGACCGCTTCATCCAGCAGCTGCCCCAGGGCTATGACACGGTGATCGGCGAGGACGGCGGCACGATCTCTCAGGGACAGCGCCAGCTCCTCTGCATCGCCCGCGTCATGCTGGCCGACCCTCCGATCCTTCTGCTTGATGAGGCGACGTCCTCGATCGATACGCGTACCGAGCTCCAGGTGCAGGATGCGTTCGACCGCATGATGGAAGGCAGGACCTCGCTTGTCGTAGCGCACCGTCTCTCGACGGTCAGGAATGCCGACTGCATCCTCGTGATCGACGGCGGCCACATCATCGAGCGCGGCACGCACGACGAGCTTCTCGCGCAGGGAGGCTTCTATGCGAACCTCTACAGAAGCCAATGGGCTTCGCTGCCGAAAAGTGACGCTGTCTAGGATTGACAATGCATAGACTCACTCTCGGGGAAGGAAGTGCAGCTTTCTTCCAACGAGAGGGGGTATTGCTTACATGAATGACGTATTTGATGTCTGCATCATTGGCGCGGGCGTTGTCGGCACGGCAATCGCTCGCAATCTTTCAGAGCGCCAGTGCAGCATCCTCGTCCTCGAGCGCGGAGACGATGTGTGCTCCGGCACGTCGAAGGCGAATTCGGCTATCGTCCATGCAGGCTACGATGCAGAGCCGGGCACGCTCATGGCAAAGTACAACGTGGCCGGAAACGAGATGATGGGCCAGGTCTGCGAAGACCTCGATGTGCCGTTCCAGCGCATAGGATCGCTTGTCGTCTGCACAGCCGAAGAGGACATGCCGAAGCTCGAAGAGCTGAAGGAGCGCGGCGAGAAGAACGGCGTCAGTGGCCTTGAGATCATCGGCCGCGGCCGTCTTGTCGAGATGGAGCCGAACATTGCAGATGCCGCCACAGGCGCGCTCTGGGCACCGACGGCGGGCATCGTGGACCCGTTCCTGCTGACCATCGCACAGGCAGAGGTCGCCGAGACGAATGGCGCCGACATCCGCTGCAATGAAGAGGTCGAGAAGCTCTCGAAAGAGGCTGATGGCCTCTGGACGATCGAGACCGCAGACGCCACCTTCCGCGCGCGCTGCGTCGTGAATGCCGCTGGCACGCATGCCGCCGAGATCCATAACCAGGTCTCTTCTGACAAGATGAGCATCGTGCCCAGGCGTGGCGAGTATCTGCTCCTCGACAAGAGGGCAGGCGGTCATGTGCATCACACGATCTTCTGCCTGCCGTCGAAGATGGGCAAGGGCATCCTCGTGACGCCGACCTGCCACGGGAACCTGATTCTCGGCCCGACGGCTACCGATCAGGAGGACGAGGACGATACGGCGACGACTGCAGATGGCCTCGATGCTGTCAGGAAGGGCGCTGCAAGGACTGTGAAGGATCTGCCGCTCCGCGAGGTCATCACCTCGTTTGCAGGCCTTCGCGCCCATAGGCCCGAGCATGAGTTCCTTGTCGGCGAGGCAAAGGATGCACCCGGCTTTGTCGACTGTGCCGGCATCGAGTCCCCTGGCCTGACCTCAGCGCCTGCCCTGGGCGTCGCGGTCGCAGATATCGTCTCTGGCATCCTGAAGCTCGAGAAGAAGCCTCACGGCACGTATGCCACGACGCGCAAGGGCATCGTGCATGCAGCAACGCTTCCTGTCGAGGAGCGCCGTAGTCTCATCGAGAAGAATCCAGCCTATGGCAGGATCGTCTGCCGCTGCGAGGAAGTGAGCGAGGGCGAGATCGTCGATGCGATCAAGCGCCCGTGCGGTGCCCGCTCCCTTGACGGCATCAAGCGCCGCGTGCGCTGCGGCATGGGAAGATGCCAGGGCGGCTTCTGCACGCCGAAGGTCATGGACATCCTCGCCCGCGAAGTGCCGGAGCTCACGCTCGAGAACATCACGAAGAAGGGCAAGGGCTCTGAGTTCGTGGTCGGCCACGACAAGGACTGCTACGGGGAAGGAGGCGAGCGCTGATGAAGAGATCGTGCGTCGTTGTCGGCGGAGGCCCTGCAGGCCTTGCTGCTGCCATTGCAGCCTTCGATGCTGGCCTCAAAGATGTACTCGTGCTCGAGCGCGAAGACAGGCTTGGCGGCATCCTCAACCAGTGCATCCATAACGGATTCGGCCTCCATACGTTCGACGAGGAGCTGACAGGCCCCGAGTATGCGCAGCGCTACATCGACGAGGCGGAAAAGCGTGGCATCGAGTGCCTCCTCGAGTGCACCGTCATCGATATCAGCCATGACCGCACTGTCACAGCCGTGTCGCCCGAGCTTGGCCTCATCCAGATCGAGGCAAGATCGGTGATCCTCGCAATGGGCTGCCGAGAGAGGCCACGTGGCGCCCTCAATATCCCGGGCACCCGTCCTGCCGGCATCTATACTGCAGGATGCGCGCAGCATCTCGTGAACATCGAAGGCGTCCTTCCGGGACGCGAGGTCGTCATCCTGGGCTCCGGCGACATTGGCCTCATCATGGCCCGCAGGCTCACGCTCGAAGGCGCGCATGTCCAGGTCGTAGCCGAGCTCATGCCGTACTCGGGAGGCCTCAAGAGGAATATCGTGCAGTGCCTCGACGACTTCGGCATACCTCTGAAGCTCAGCCACACCGTTGTCAAGATCGAGGGCGACAAGCGCGTCGAGGGCGTCTGGATCGCCCAGGTCGATGAGCATCTAAAGCCCATTCCGGGAACCGAGGAGCACTACACGTGCGATACGCTGCTGCTCTCCTGCGGCCTCATACCGGAAAACGAGCTCTCGCAGAAGGCTGGCGTCGCGCTCTCAGGCGTGACGAAGGGCCCTGTCGTGAACGAGCAGCTCGAGACCGATGTTCCGGGCGTCTTTGCCTGCGGCAACGTGCTGCATGTGCATGACCTCGTGGACTATGTCTCCGAAGAGGCGGCTTCGGCAGGCGCCCATGCCGCTGCCTATGTCCAGGCAGGAGAGCCTGCTACGGAGTCTTCGGGCATTCCCGTCACGGTGGAGGGCGGCGTGCGCTATACCGTGCCGGCAACGATCGACACTGCTCACATGGACGAGAAGCTCACGGTCCGCTTCCGCGTCGGTGCCGTCAAGCGCAACGTGTTCGAGTCCGTCTATGTGGACGATGTCCGCATTGCGCACAAGAAGCGTCCGATTGTGGCACCGGGAGAGATGGAGCAGGTCATCCTCAAGAAGGCAGATCTCGCGAAGCATCCCGATGCAAAGGCCATACGTGTCGTCCTCGAGGAGGCCTGATCATGGAGGAAAAGACGCTGACGTGCATCAACTGCCCGCTCGGCTGCCAGGTGACGGTCACGTTCGATGGGGAGAAGATCGTTTCGGTCACGGGCAACACCTGCAAGCGTGGCGACATCTATGCGCGCCAGGAGCTTACGAACCCGGTCCGCATCGTCACGACGTCCGTGCCGGTCGAAGGATCGAAGACGTCGAAGATGGTGTCGGTCAAGACGGCAGAGCCTGTGCCGAAGGGCAAGATCTTCGACGTTATGGCAGCGCTTGCAAAGACGTCCGTGAAGGCGCCGGTGCATATCGGCGACACGGTGCTTGCTGACGCCGCAGGGATCGGCGTTCCCGTCATCGCGACAAGGAATGCCTGAAGGCATTAGCTCTCAGGATGCAGAAGGAGGGCCGGCTGTGGATGCAGCCGGCCTTCATTGCGCTTTGGGAAAAGCTATTCTGCGACGGTGCCCTTGCCGCCCCTGCCCTGGTTCTTGATCTTCGGGAGGATCCTCTTCACGAACCAGACGAGCGCTGCCATGCCGGCTGCTGCGATCACGATGTAGGATGCGATATCGATTGCAGACGCGGCACCCGATGCGGCGTTCTGCCAGGCATCGCCTGCAAGGTAGCCGAGCGTGCAGAGGACCGTATTCCAGATGAGCGATCCTGCGAATGTCATGGCCGAGAAGCGGACAAGCCCCATGCGCGACATGCCGGCAGGGATGGAGATGAGGCTCCTCACAATGGGGACGCAGCGGCAGAAGAAGACGGTCTTTGCACCCTTCGTCTCGAACCAGCCGAAGGCGGCATGCACGTCGTCACGCTCGAAGCCGAGAAGGCGTGCCGGACGAGAGGTCAAGAGGCGCTCCATGCGCTGCTCGTCGAGGATCGTACCGATAGCGTAGAGGACATAGGCGCCTGCAAGGGAGCCTGCCGTTGCTGCAAGGATCGCGAAAGGGAGCCAGAGCGCTCCGGTGCGTGCGAAGAAGCCGGCAAGCGGAAGGATGAGCTCGCTCGGAATCGGCGGAAAGACGTTCTCGAGGAAGATGAGGGCCGAGACGGCGAGATAGCCGAACTGCTGCATGAACGTGAAGATTGCATCCTGCATGTGTGCCTCCTAGATTGCGGTGCGATGTTGCATTGAATGCTACGGGGCGCACCTCAAGCAAGAAGCAAGGCAGGATAAACAGTCCCTAAACTCGCAGGCTCAGCGACGCACGATATAGCCTGCGCCGCGCACAGTCTGGATGAGCGTCGGGTGGGAGGGGTCCTCCTCGAGCTTCTCGCGCAGGCGCTGGATGTGGACCGTCACCGTCGCGCCGTCGCCCAAGGCTTCCTCGCCCCAGACGCGCTCGTAGAGGGCTTCGCGGGAAAAGACGGTGCCGCGGTGCTTGAGGAGGAAGACAAGGAGCTCGTATTCCCTGTTGGCAAGCTCGACGAGCTTTCCCTTCACCCGCACCTCATGGCTCTCCTCGTCGACCGTGACATTGCCGGCAGAAAGGAGATGGCGGGAGGCATTGGACGTGGTGCCTCCCGCATCCTGGCGCGAGCGCTCGGCGGTGGCGAGCAGCGCCTTCACGCGGGCCACAAGGACAGAAGGGGAGAACGGCTTCACGACGTAGCCATCGGCTCCGAGGCCCAGGCCCCGGATCTGGTCGATATCCTCTGTACGCGCCGTCACGAGCAGGATCGGCAGGGCAGAGCTCTCCCTGACCTTGCGGCAGACATCGAAGCCGTTCATGCCGGGAAGCATCACATCGAGGATCATTGCATCGAAGCCGCCTTCGAGCGCAAGCTTCAGGCCCTGAGGACCCGTGCCGGCAATCTCTGCCTCGAGGCTATTCGCCTCGAGATAGTCGCGTTCGAGCTCAGCTATGTCTTCGTCGTCTTCGACGATGAGGATGCGTGCCATTGTCTCTCCTCAGGCTTTCGGGAATGCGAGTCGTATTGTAAGCCCGCCGCCTGGCGTCTTGGCAGCCTCGGCGTGCCCTCCCATGCGCTGCATAGCGCGGGCGACGACCGCAAGGCCGAGGCCAGATCCTGTCCCTGGATGCTGGCGTGCGGGATCGGTGCGGAAGAACACGTCAAAGAGGTGGGGAAGCGTCTCATCAGGGACACCGGGGCCGTTGTCGGCAAGCTCCAAGATGGCAGCATCGGGCTCCGCAGCCGTGCGGACCGCGAGCGTGCAGCCGGGAGCGTACTTCACGGCATTCCCGACGATGTTCGAGATGCAGCGGAAGAGGAGCTCGCGGTCGAAGCGGCAGGGGATGGGGGACATGAGATCCTCTGAGAGCGTGATGCCGTCGGCAGTGCCGCCTTCGCGGATGTCTGCCAGGGCCGAGGCGGCGGCAGCGGAAAGGTCGCCCTCTTCGATTGTGGCGGGATAGTCGTCGAGGTCGAGCTTCGAGAACAGGAAGAGCTCTGAGACGAGATGGGAGAGCTCCTGCGCCTTCCGGTCGATCGTCTCGAGATAGCGGCGCTGGCGCTCGGGCGTCGTCGCGACGCCGTCGAGAAGGCCTTCGACGTAGCCCTGGATGGAGGTCAGGGGAGACCTCAGGTCATGGCTGATGCCGGCTATGAGCTCCTGGCGCGAGCGCTGCTCGGCTGCCGATCGTTCGTCGGCCTGTGCAAGCGCATCCGCCATCGTGTTGAAGTCACGGCAGATGGGAGAGAACTCATCCTCGGTATCTTCGGGCAGACGGTATGTGAGGTCTCCCTGCGCGATGCGGGAGACGCCTTCCGAGAGGCTGTCGAGCCGTGCTGTGACACGGTCGAGGACAAGATGCTTCGAGACACGGCCGAGAAGCGCAATCGAGGCAGCGGCTGCGGCAATGACAAGAACGAGAGAGATAACGAGGGCACGCTTCAGGGCGTGTCCTCTGACTTCGGCATAGTGCGCAAAGAGCGCGATATGGTATGCGCCTTCCCGGTGGAGATAGAGGCTTGTCCCGGCCTCTGAGACAAGGACGCCGTTCGTGTCGTCGAGCGTCGCAGCCGATGTCATCAGCTCGTCTGCAAGATCTGCTGAGCCGGAAGAATAGACGAGCGTTCCGTCGTCTGCCGTGACCTCGAGCACGACGCCAGAGCCGGAGAGGCTCTGTGCAAGCTCGTCGAGCGCTGCTGTCGGGTCTCCTCCGGCATCGAGGATGTGCCCTGCCGTCTCCGAGGTGACCCGTCCAACCGTTGCCATGTCTTCGGCATCTGAAATGCCAAGATCGAGCCCACCTCTCAGCTGGACAAGGAAGATGCCAGCGCAGAGGAGGGCTACGACGATGCAGACCGCTAGCGGGACGACGAGCGAGAGTATGTTCGAGAGGCGCAGACGCTGCTGTATGGTCTGGGGCTCGCGCATGGATATGCTCCTTCGGTGGTGCTGACGCTTCTGGCTCAGCGGGCGCTGCTGGGCTGTGCCCCCGCGAAGGCAGGATGCTTGAGCGAGCGGAGCTGCCAGACAATCCAGGCTGCTGCAAAGCCGACCGGCATGGCTGCAGCAACATCTGTCACATAGTGTACGCCCAGAAGGACGCGCGACAGGGCGACAAGGGCCACTGCTGTGCCGCAGACGATCCAGGGAAGCGCTCGATGCTCTGGCCTGTGCTCGGCCCAGATGAAGGCAAGCATGAAGAAGGCGCCAGCAGCGAAGGCGGTGTGCCCCGAAGGAAAGCTGAAGCCGGTGGCTGAAACGAGCGCCGCTGTGGGGCGGGGACGCATGATGAGGAGCTTCAGGATTTCGTCCGTGCCAAGCGAGAGGGCCGTGGCACCGAAGAGGAGCGCAGCCTCGCGCCTGCTCTTCCAGAAGAGGAAGAGGAACGCCAGGATGATGATGGGCAGAAGCGCATTCGAGATGAAGACTGCGAGCGTGAAGGCAGGCGTCGCTGCTGCAGCGGCGGAAAGCGCAAGGCCGAACGTGTCGATGCGGGAAAGGCCTGGCTCGGTCGCTTCGAGCGCGGTTGGCACGAAGAGCGCTGCTGCGGCAAGCGGCACGAGAGCCTTCGTGGCGATGCTTGCTGTCTGGATGGATGCGGTGTGTTTCATGATGACCTCCTTGATGACAAAGACATCATCGCCGCTGCATCTCAAGCAGCGCTTGCCGCTACCTAACAGGTTCATAAACTCTTGCGGCAGCTAGAAGGAGACATGATAGATGTAACAATGCTCCGAACGAACGGCATTCTTCATATCACGAAATTGGCTCAGGATGCTTACGGAACCTTTTCGAGCATTACGAAACGCATATATACGCGTACGAATGCTAATAGAATCGTGACGCGATAGCAGAAGGCACCTGATGCTCGTCCGGGACAATCCTTCACGGCATTGAGGGAATGCGTAGAAAGGATTGCTTGGTGTCGAGCATCGAGTTGCGTCACGTGAAGAAATCCTACGACGGAAAGCCTCCTGTCATCCCCGATCTCTCGCTCGAGATTCCCGATGGCAGCTTCACGGTCCTCGTAGGTCCATCCGGCTGCGGAAAGTCGACGACCCTGCGCATGATTGCAGGGCTCGAAGACGTCACGGCAGGCGATATCCTGATCGATGGCAAACGTGTGAACGAGGTCAGCCCCTCCGAACGCGATATAGCTATGGTGTTCCAGAACTATGCGCTCTATCCGACGATGAGCGTGAAGGAGAACATCGAGTTCGGTCTCATCAACATGAAGGTACCTGCAGCCGAGCGCAAGCGCCGCATCGACGAGATCTCGCATATCGTAGGCCTTGAGGGATATCTCGGCAGGAAGCCCTCCCAGCTCTCCGGCGGGCAGCGCCAGCGTGTCGCGCTCGCACGTGCAATGGTGAAGAAGCCGAAGGTCTTCCTCATGGATGAGCCGCTCTCGAATCTCGACGCGAAGCTCCGCACGCAGATGAGGACCGAGCTCATCGCCCTCCACCAGAGGCTCGGGACGACCTTCGTCTACGTCACGCATGACCAGACAGAAGCGATGTCGATGGCAACGAAGATCGTCCTCATGAGGGACGGCGTCGTCCAGCAGGATGCCTCGCCCGAAGAGATCTATGCGCATCCGAAAAACCGTTTCACGGCCCAGTTCATAGGCACTCCCGCCATGAACATCTTCCCGACAGAAGGGCTGGCGCTTCCCGATCCGCCTGCTGGCGCTGCCTTCGTCGGCTTCAGGCCATCCCGTGCCCTCCTGGCTGCGGATGGCGGACAAGATGGCGGCTCCTTCACGTTCGGTGCGAAGGTCCAGATCCATGAGGTGATGGGATCGGAGATCATCTACCAGGCAGAGGCTCCGTTCGGCATGGTCTCCTTCAAGACCTTCAACCAGCCGCTCGTCGAGGTGGGAACGCCTGTGACGCTTTCGGTGGACCGGGCTTCCCTTCACTTCTTCGATGCCCAGGAGAGAAGGGTGGCTGTCTGATGGAAGCGAGCACTGCCCTTGCTGGCACGAGGAGCTCAGCAGATGCCAAGGCAGGCGCCAAGCGCGTGTTCGAGAAGATGCGCCCCTATATCCTCATCGGTCCTTCCGTGATTGTGCTTGTCGTGTTCTGGATCGTCCCGATCTTCCAGATGGGAGGGCTTTCCCTTTTCGACTGGAACCTCGTGAATCCCGAAAGGACGTTCGTCGGCCTCCAGAACTTCGTCGACCTTCTGCATGATACGCAGTTCCACCAGACGCTTGCGAACACGCTCATCTACATGGTCTTCACGGTCGGCCTTTCCGTCTCTCTCGGCATGCTCGTGGCTCTCCATCTCAAGGCTGCGACAAGGAGGAACCGGTTCCTGCAGGCCGTCGTGTTCTCGCCCTATGTGATATCGCTCGCCTCGGTCTCGCTCCTGTGGCTCTGGATCATGAACAAGGACTACGGCCTCCTGAACGAGATCCTGGCTGTCTTCGGCGTGAATCCGATCGACTGGCTCGGAGATCCGCACTACGCGCTGGGCTCGCTCATCGCAATCTCGGTCTGGAAGTCTGTGGGCTACGATGCCCTGATCCTCACATCGGCCCTGCAGTCGGTCCCTCAGGACCTCTATGAGGCAGCAGAGCTCGACCATGCAAAGCCGTGGGCGACCTTCAGGAAGATCACGCTGCCCATGGTGTCGCCGACACTCTTCTTCCTCGTGATCGTCGAGGTCATCGCATCTCTCAAGGTCTTCGAGACCATCCAGATCATGACGCAGGGAGGGCCGCAGAATGCGACGAACACGCTCGTGTTCTCGCTCTACCAGTATGCGTTCCAGTTCTACAAGGTCGGCTATGCAGCAGCTATCGGCATGGTCCTTCTGGTCCTCATCGCCGTCTTTGCCTTCTTCTACTTCAAGCTGCTCGAGAAGCGCGTCCACTATCGTTAGGAGCCTCATGCAAGCACAGCTATCCGGGCACAGACTGGCCCGGCACCTTCCCCAAAAGGCAGGAAGGCTCGTCGTCGATATCATCCTTGTCCTGGTATTCTTCTTCCCGTTCTTCTGGATGGTCACATCCTCGCTCAAGACGCTCGGCGAGACGATGCAGTTCCCGCCATCGCTCTTCCCGGCTGTGCCCCAGTGGCACAACTACCTCGATGCGATGAAGTCGGGTCCCTTCGGCACCTATCTCATGAACTCCATCATCGTCACGGTCACGGTCCTCATCTGCCAGACGATCACGGTCATTCCTGCAGCCTATGCATTCTCGCAGTACAAGTTCCGCGGCAAGAAGGCGCTCTTCGGCATGACCCTGATCACGATGATGGTGCCGGTGCAGCTCATCTTCCTGCCGATATTCATCATGTTCGCGCAGTGGCACATGATTAATACGTATGCCTCGCTCGTGCTGCCGTTTGCGACCTCTGCCTTCAACATCTTCATGCTCCGTCAGACCTTCAACCGCATGCCGCCCGAGCTCATCGAGGCGGCGAAGCTCGACCATGCAAGCGAGTTTACGATCGTGAGGAAGCTGTTCCTTCCCATGGCAAAGCCTACGCTCGTGACGTTGGGGCTGCTGACCTTCATTGGCACCTGGAACGACTACTTCTGGCCGCTCGTGCTCACGACGAAGGACATAGCACGCACGCTTCCGGTCGGTGTCGCTGCGCTCAGGGCTTCTGAGTCTGGCGTCAACTTCCAGGTCCTCATGGCCGCCAATGTCGTCCTCACGGCCCCGATCATGATCGTCTATCTCTTTGCGAACAAGCATATCGTGAAGGCATTCTCGTACCTGGGCGACAAGTAGCCCGAACACCCACAACACAGTCCATGAAATAGAGAGGCATGCCTGCCCCTCTGGCGGACTGTGCCGCGATACAGAAAGCATTTCATCGTCAGAAAGGAAATTCCTATGAACGATCTCACCCGCCGCCAGTTCCTCCGTTTCGGTGCAGGACTCGGTGCCGCTGCCTCGGCTGCTGGCCTTGCTGCCTGCCAGGGCGATGGCGCCGGCACGACGGCATCTGCCGAGACGTCTTCTGATGGCACGATCGAGCTCACGTATTGGTACTGCTGGACCGACAAGATCAAGGAGAACAACGAGGAGCGCATCCAGGAGTTCAATGATTCTGTCGGCAAGGAGAAGGGCATCCATGTGACGGCAGAGTCGCAGGGCTCCTACGACGACCTGAACTCGAAGCTCAAGAGCGCCTTCGTTGCCGGAGAGGCTCCCGATGTCTGCGTCATGGTCATCAACTCCACGAAGGTCTTTGCAGACGGCGGCATGATCCAGCCGATCGACGACTATGTGGACTCCTCCGATGTGGATGACTTCTGGGATGGCCTCATGGACAACTGCAAGGTGGACGGCAAGCTCTACGGTGTGCCGTACCTGAGGTCCACGCCTGTCCTCTACTACAACAAGACGCTGTTCGAGAAGGCAGGACTTGATTCCTCGAAGGCGCCTGAGACCTGGAACGATATGGTCACGGCATCCGATGCGCTCGCGAAGATCGGTGTCAAGGGCTACGGCTTCTACTCATATAACTGGGCGCTCGAGGCCTTTGCCTTCTGCAACGGCGGCACGCTCTGGGGCGATGGCATCGAAGGCACGGATGCGACGTTTGCCGAACAGCCTGCCAAGGAGATGGTCAAGTGGTTCCAGGACTCCTGCGCAAACCACAACTTCTCGTTCGTTGCTGGCAGCAATGCTTCCGATACGCTCGACTCCAATGCCGCAAACCAGCAGGTCGGCATGTGGGTCTCCTCGACGGCAGATCTCACGCATGCACGGAGCCTTGCCGAGCAGGGCGGCTACGAGGTGAGCGTCGGCTTCATTCCGAAGAACGTCCAGAACAAGGTGCCGACAGGCGGCTGCAACCTTGTCATGTGCGGCAATATCGATGGGGCGCGCAGGGAGGCCGCAGCCGAGCTCATCAACTTCATGACAAGCGAGGATGCTGCTGTCAAGAACCACCTCAAGACCGGCTATCTCCTGACGAGGAAGTCCGCTGCTGACGATGACAGGATCAAGCAGGCCTACCAGGAGATTCCTGAGTATCAGGTCGCGCTCGACCAGCTCCAGTATGCTGTGGGCGACTGCATGAACTCTGGCTTCGACGAGGCTTCGAAGATCTACACCGATACGGTCGAGGCTGTCATGAACACGACGGACGATCCGACCGATGCCCTCGAGAGCGCTGCCGAGCAGGCGACTGCCATCCTCCAGAAGAACGCCTAAGGAGTGCCAGAGAATGCATAAGCTCTTGGTCATGTGCGTCGATGCGCTCTTCACGACCGACCTTCCCGATACGCGTCATCTTCCCGGCTTCTCCCGCCTCATGGAGCATGCTGCCATCTTCGAGCATGTGGAGTCGGTCTATCCGACGCTCACCTATGTCTGCCACGCCTCGATCGGCTCCGGCTTCTGGCCTGAGCATACGGGCGTGCCCCACAACCAGAAGCTCGATCCCTCTTCGAGGAACGAGGAATGGTATTGGGACTACTCTGCCATCAGGGTTCCGACGATCTTCGACTGGGCAAACAGGCAGGGACTCACGACAGCCTCTCTTGGCTGGCCGGTGAGCAAGGGCGCTCCTGTGACGTATGGCATTCCCGAGGTCTGGGAGTGGAGCCAGCGCCCGACGCCGGAAGATGCATTCCGCGATGGCTGCAATGAAGCGGGCTGGGAATATGTCAAGCGCCATCTTGCCTGCTATGACACGTCCGATATGCATCCGACCTACGACGAGTTCGAAGTGCGCTGCCTCGAGGACCTGATCCGCGAGAAAGCACCTGATGTGATCTTGGACCACCAGGCCCAGCTCGACCATGTCCGTCACGTGAAGGGCGTCCACGCACCAGAGGTGCAGGAGGCGCTTCGTCTGCACGACGGATGGCTGCAGCGCATCTTTGCAGCATATGAGGATGCAGGCGTTCTGGACGATACCGTAATCGTGGTACTCGGCGACCATGGTCAGCTCGAAGTGGACTTCAAGCTTTCGGCGAATGTGCTGCTTGCGAAGGCAGGGCTTCTCGAGACGGACGAGCAGGGAGAGGTGAGCTCCTGGCGCGCCTATGTGCAGTCGGGCGGCATCTCGGCTGAGCTCTTCGTGAAGGATGAGCAGTATGTGAAGCCTGCTCTCGACGCGCTCAAGCCCCTCTTCGATCAGGGATATGTGACGGATGCCTTCACGAACGAGGAAGCGCGGCAGAAGTTCCATACGGCAGGCAGCTTCTCCTATGTCTTCGAGGCGGCGCCGAACTATGCTTTCGGCGACGATGCGACAGGAGCGCTTGTGACACCAGCTGGCGGCGAGGACTACAAGTACAGCCTCGCGACGCACGGACATCTGCCGTTCCGTGGCGAGAAGCCCTGCTGCATCATGATGGGGCCAGGCGTCGTGCCAGGACGCTACCAGGGGCTTCGCCTCATCGACGAGGCGCCTACTGCCATGAAGCTTGCCGGCATCCCCTACGACGAGGACATGCTTGACGGCAAGAGCTTCTTCTGAGAGAGGCAGACAGAGAGCTTCAAAGAGGAGACGGATTCAATCCGGCTCCTCTTTTCATCTGGAGTCTCTCTGCCCTCTGGGACGTGCCAGCGCGATTCCTAGAAAACATATCCCTGTGCCCGCTATGATGGAGACGCAACCAGCATGCTTTCAGGAGGGGAGAAAAGCATGGCAGCACGCCATATGAGGCAGCAGGATCCAGCGGGAGACGCTTATGAACCCCGGCATACCCGAGACGAGGAAGCGGAAGGCTATGTCGAGCGCAGACACCAGAAAGAACGCCGCAGGAGAAGGCATATCTTCTTCTTCGCGCTTGCCTGCGTCATCGCAGCGATCTGTGTCGTGGCAGCAGGGCATGAGCTTCTGAAAAGCAAGACGGGCCAGAGCGTCCCGGCGGACGAAGGCACCGCCCAGGAGGAGACGCAGGAAGACACGACAGCAGACGAATCGTCGACTGGGCTTCCGAACGATGGCCGTATTGTCATGACTCTCGCTGGCTCCGCCGACACGTACGTGAAGCGCGGCGAGAGCTACGTCGAAGGCGGCTGCTATGCGCATGATGCAACGGATGGCCAGATTACGGACAAGGTGACAGAGACCGGCAGCGTGGACGCACAGACGGCAGGCGACTACACAATCACCTATACGGTGTCCGATTCGGCAGGATATGTCGCGACGGCGACGCGTACCGTGCATGTGGTGGATACGGTCGACGGCGGATGGGACTCTGATGGCATAGCGGTCTTCATGTACCACGATATCTACGATCCCGCCAATCCTCCTGAAGGTGCAACGACGAACCAGAACATGATCTCGACCACCAGCCTCGATGAGCAGCTGCAGTGGCTGAACGACAACAGCTACTACTATCCTTCCTGGGCAGAGCTCAGGGCCTATATCGATGGCACGCATTCGCTTCCGGACAAGTCGTGCGTGCTCACGTTCGACGATGGCGCGCAGGGATTCCTGAACCTCGGCATCCCCGAGCTCGAGAAGCACAAGATTCCGGCTACCTCGTTCCTGATCTGCTCCGACGGAGATATTCTCGACAAGCTCTCGCAGCACGCGAGCCCCTATGTGGTCTTCCAGTCGCACTCCTTCGATATGCACCGTGCTGGCTATACGCAGAAGGGACATGGTGGAAGGATCTTCGACATGAGCGAGGCAGATATCGTGGCAGACCTCAACCAGTCGGCAGATATCTTGAAGACGAAGGATGCCTTTGCCTATCCCTTCGGCGATGTGTCCGATATCGCACCGCAGGCTGTCAAGGATGCTGGCTTCTCGCTGGCCTTCACGACGCAGTATGGGCTCGTGCAGCCAGGCGACGACCCTATGCAGCTCAAGCGCATGCGCATCTTCGGCGAGTATGGTCTTTCGAGCTTCACGGGTGTCATCTAGAAAGGATGCAAAAAGTGCTTTGCTTGCACAGAATTTCATGCTAAGATAGCTGAGCTGTGCGAGCGAGTGGCACAACGCATAAACGGGTGGTGGCGCAGTTTGGTAGCGCACTTGACTGGGGGTCAAGGGGTCGCTGGTTCGAATCCAGTCCACCCGACCA
>JBJEHU010000007.1:0-17643 GCA_051876355.1 Atopobiaceae bacterium
GCGCCACATTCATGAGATGGCGGATCGTGTTGCACTCAGAATGCTAATCCGCCACGGGAAAAGATGGCCTTCCCAACCGCCCTGTCCTGCAGCCGCACCGACATACACATTCTTTGCCACCAGTGCACCGGAGTAGTTGCCTCCGCCGTCGCCCACGATATCGCCGTTCGGCACAATCACATGACCAAAGAACGGGCCATTCGTCAGGTGCACCTTCGTTGCATTCGGGAAAATCCAGGTGATGGACATGCCTTCGCCGGTCTCCTGCGTCTGCAGGTCGTTGCCGTTCTCGTCGTTGAACTTGAGCTGGTTGTTGAAGGAAATCTCGCCGGATGCCGTGCAGTAGATGATGGTGTCAGAGTCGAGAGGAATCTTGTTGATCCTTGTAAGGTCTGCGATGCTGTCGACCTTGTAGTACTTGCCGCCTGTGGCCTCCTGATGGGTTGTGCTGCCGTCGACGTTCGTGACCGTCGCAAATCCGCTCTGCCAGGAATTGGAATTCGTGATATCTGCCTCCACAGAGCCAATCTCACTCTTGATGCTCTTGAAGGCAGCATCCATATCGATGTAGGGGTCCTTGTCGTGCGACCAAATCTTTGTCACCTGCTGGGTGTCCAGGTGCCGATCCATGTTCCTTTCGCTGTACACGATGGACTTGTCCTTCAGGCCATCGGATGCAAACGATTTGATGTTGGCATTGCCGCCGACGAAGTTGTAGGCCTGCTGCTTTACGGAGCCGTCGCCCAAGGAACTAAAGGTTGCATCGCCACCCGTAGCGATAGCACCAACCTGGTGGGTGCCTGTAGCCTCGTTCTGGGCAAATACCGTGTACTTCGTAAGGATGTTGCCGAGCGAGTAGTCCGTCATGTGGCCATCCACATAGCTCGCCGCTATCTGGATCCCTATCACAAGATCGCTTGTCTGCGCCAACGTCATGTCGCTGATTGCAGCGAAGTTCGTTGCGTTCTTGCTGTTGTCGGAGCCGCTGAGCCACCTTGCCGTGCTGCCGGAGACCGCATACACCGCACACATGTCACCCGATATCATGCTGGGGCTGTAGTTCACGGTGAGCCGGACAGGTCCTGCAGGCGTCACATCGTTGCCGCCTGCATCGACGAAACGGACATGCACGGTCTTGTGGGAGATGATATGACGCTGGTTGGAAGCGGCAGTCGCAGCTGCTGCCTGCGCCTGCACAGAATCATCTGCTACCAGCGTCAGCTGCATCTTGGCGCCTTCCGGCAGGACATTATTTCCCTGGAAGGAGACCGTAATCTGGTTGCCGTTCCCGTCATCCACGCTTTCCTGGTCGTATGAGTAGCCAGCAAGGCTCGCCGCAAGCATGGGAGCAGCCTTTGCGCTCGATGCAGATTTTTCGGTATCGGAGCTGGATGCAGAGGTATTGATGCTGGTATTCGAGCTGTCTGCATCCGCTGCTGAAGCAGATGCTGTGGCAGCCGAGCCGCTGCTTTCAGCTATAGCGTCCTCCGTGCCTACTGCCGCAGCGCCTTCGGATGCAGCTTCATCTGCAGCATCAGAGGTGCCTTCCAGCAGGCTGGCAGCACCTGTCTCACCTTCATCGCTCTGAGCTGAAAATGCCATGCCAGGCGCCTGGCAGATCACCAGGCTCGCAGCAAGAACAGCCGCAAGAAGCTTCTTTGCTCGCGTCTGCTGTCTGTTCAGCATTTTCCCTCCGTCCAAGGCCTCTGCCATGCAGGGCACTGTCTTACATGGCACCAGATACGTATGTAAGCTGTTTTTATTTACATGTCTTTTTATATATTTGACATGTCTTCTTATGGCGTAAAATTATAGAGTCTGAAAAGCACTTGTAAATACAGAAATCTGACATGTTTTCTTTTTTACCGTTCATATTCTGATTTGCTACCACTCGGCCTGCTTCGCAGCGAGACACAAGGTCCGTCCCATCAAAACGACCAACAAAACTGTCCAAGAATGCAGGAGAGCTCATCGCACCATGAAAGATGCAAGCATCCGGGTCGAGGAGCCTGAAAACCTGCAGGCTAAGACACACCGCTGATCCGCCTCTACCGCGAGATACAGCCAGGCTAGAACAAAACGGCGCAAAGCAGGGCCGGCATCTTCGGAGGATGCCGGCCCTGTCTATCTCTAACCTCTGTCTTTCTCTCCCCTAGTTTCTCTTCCTGCGCGTCTTCACAAGGACGATTACGAGAAGGATGAGGAGCACGACGACAGCAAGCGCCAGGGCAACGAGCCTCGGGTCGATGGTCACGGCATCTGCCGTGACTTCGCTTGCCTCGATATCGTTCGGCACGCGGTGTCCCCGCACAAGCAGCCTCTGCGTGTTGATGCCATATGGCGTGCAGGTGACAAGCGTGCAGAGGTCTTCTCCTGGCACGATGCGGAGCGCTTCGGTATCTGTCGGATCCACTGTGAGGATCTGGTCCACCTCGTAGGTGAGCGTCTCGTCACCTACCGTGATGATGAAATGGTCGCCTACCGTCATCTGATCGAGGTGCGTGAAGAGCGTCGCCGACGGAAGGCCACGGTGTGCCGAGAGCACGGCATGCGTGCTCTCCCCTCCAACCGGAAGAGAGCTCCAGTCGAGGTGCCCCACGCCCATCTGCAAGGTCTCGGGATCCGAACCATGGTAGATAGGGAGCTTCACATTGATCTTCGGGATGCTGACCTCGCCCATCACATCGGAGCCATCGACAGAAAGCAGGCTCTCATAGCGGTCGTACCACTTCTCGGACCAGGTCATCTGGTCTTCTGCCGCCGCAAGCTCCGAGTTGTACTCAGCCGCATCATCGAGAAGCGCCTGCCGGTCTTCTGCGCTCATGTCTGCCACGGTCGCCGAGTAGTCTGCAACAGCAGTGGATGCCGTGAACGAGTTGATGTAGTCCGACACGCTCGGATAGAGGATGAGCGCCAGGCCAACGAGAAGGATGGCAACAAGCGCAATCGTTGTCTTGTCGTGCTTCTTCAAGAGACTCCTCTCAGAGCGGATGGACAGTCAGGCAAAGGCGCCCCTGCTGCCAGGACATGCCTGGAACAGGGGCGCTTGGAAAGAAAGGACGAGTTCCTCTGCATGGTGTGGAGCATCTCATGTCATATCCATCAGCTGCTCCGTGCATTGAAAGGGAGGCTTACTGCTCGTTCTTCGCGGAAGCGATCCTCCTCGAGACGAGGACGAGAGCTGCGCCTGCGACAGCAAGGCCGCCTGCGACATAGAGGGCGGTGGTACCCATGTCGCCCGTGTTCGGAAGCGTGAGGCCGCTCTTGTTCACGACGGCGGTTGCGCCCTTTGCCTCGCTCTCGGTGAGCGTCACCGTGAAGTTCTGGGAAGCCGTTGCCAGCACGTTGCCATTCTCATCGGTCTGGGCGAATGCAAGCCTTGTGAGCTGCGGGTCTGCAGAGTCGGTGTTGTGCTCTGCCATGACCTGGAAGTAGATCGGCTGGATGCTGTTGTAGCCATCAGGCGTCTTGGTCTCGGTGATGCGGTAACGGCCGTCATCGATGCGGGAGAACGTGAAGGTCGTGCCCGTGTCATCCATGGACTTGGAAGTGACCTCGGTCCAGGTGCCGTTCACGAGCTTCTCGAGCTTGAAGTCAGCGCCGGCAAGGGGCTTGGAGTTGCCGTCGACCTTGTTGACCTCAGCCTTGTAGGTGAAGACGATGACGGTATCCCAAGGAGTCGTGCCGTGGCCGGTGCCGTGGGAGTCATTGCTGAAGACGAGGCGGGCCTTGTTCGGGTTGCCGGTGGTGCCCATGACAGACTGGTCATTGAGCGTGGAGTTATAGGTGACGATGATCTTGTCTCCGCCATTGAGGCCAGGGACAGCAGTCTTGAGGTCGTTGAAGACGACAGAGAACGTGTTGCCGTCGGTGCCGGTCGTATCGAGGGTGTAGCTGTCAGAGGAGATGAGGTTCTCATCGGAGACGCTGTTCTTGTAGACCTTGACCGAGCTTGCATCGAAGGTCAGACCTGCGGACTGCTGATCCTGAATCTCGAAGTAGTAGGTCTTGTAGTTTGCATAGTCGGTTGCGACAGTACCAGTGATCTGGAACGGGACGGAATCGCCCAGATCGTAGTCAGCAGAATCCTGCCAATCGGTAGTCGCGCCGGTCGTGTCGCTCGTGTCCTTGACCTTCTTCTCGACGGTCGGGACGTTGGACTTCGAGTTCACCGTAACATCGTGGACGACGTTCAGGATGTAGCGCGTCGTGGCACCGTTGCCGTCGACAGCAGCATTGTCCTTCACGAGGTAGTAGCCATCGCCCGTGACACTGATGGTATAGACGCGGTTGCCCTTTGCGGTAGAGGTGCTAGCAGCGGTAGCAAGATGTGCGCCTGCGACGTCAGCGAACGCCTTCATGAAATCGCTGTCGTTCTGCTGGCCTTTCAGTGCCTCGGCGACATCTGCTGCGCTCGACGCATTGTCGAAGGCGCCATTGAATGCGCTGTTGGCCTTGAGGTCGGTAAGGACCGCTGCGCCGTCGACGCCGGTACCCCACTCGATGTTCGAGAGCACGCCACTTGTCTCGGAGTAGTCGCCAGAGAACACCTGGTAGGCTGCATAGGTGTGATCAGCATCGTCCTGCGCATTGACCGTGATGGTATGGGAGTTCGTGTTGGCCGCGAGTGCCGGTGTTGCCATCGAGAAGGCCATAGCAAGGCCAAGAACGCCTGCCATGAGAGCCTTCAGCCCTTCGCGGAATCGTGCATGCTTCATAGATAGTGCTCCTTTCGTTGCAACTGCTTGACTGCGTCTTCTTCCTCGGGACCGCCGTCCCGTCATGCGCCTCATTCTTCCGTGCAGCCTCCCTTTCTCCGCTTTTGTCTGGACCACAGGAGGAAGCCGGCTGTGGCAACAAGCGCCACACCAGCAGAGACGATGATTGGGGTACCGATGCCGCCTGTTTCAGGCAGCTCGTAGGTCGTAGGCTGATCGAGCACGGTCACGGCGGACCCGCTTGCATTGGCAGATGTCACCGAGGTATCGACTGCTGCTCCATCAGCAGAGAGCGTCACACGGATAGGATCGGAGAGCTTCTGGTAGCCAGAAGGTGCTGCAGTCTCGACAAGCCAGTACGTGCCGGGGTTGAGTCCAGAGACGCTTGCCGTGCCATCTGTGCCGGTCGTGATGCCAGACTGCACGAGCGAGCCCTGCACGCCTGCACCGGGAATTGCGTCAGATGCAGAAGAGTCCTCTTTCCAGAGGTCGAAGACGGCACCGGAAAGGCTCTTCGTCTGCTGATCTGCAGCCACCTTGTGGATATCGAGGGAAAGCGATACCTGCGTAGGCGAGTTCGTGATCGTATAGCGGACATCAGCCAAAGCCTTCGAGGCGGTGACTTCTGTCTTCTTCCAGGCAGACCAGCGCTGATTGGAAGACTGAGGCCAGGTCCAGGTGCCCAGATTTCCGGATCCGTCGTATCCCATGGAACGCGTACCGAGCCAGATCTCATTGTTCGTATCAATGGTCAGCGCAGCACCATTTTTCCAGCTTGTTATCGAGGAGGGGCTCAAAGTAGCAAGACTCACATAGTTGCCGGAGCCATTCTGAAGATACGTTCCGGTCGAGGCATTCTGCATAAGGAAATGCTTGTAGCCATTGCTGTCGGTACCGACAAAGCTTGCATGCCAGATGACAGCATCGTTCACTGCAGAAGAATCGATGATGGCAGTGCCTGACCCATCCGCCGACGAAGAGGTCTTCAAGGTGCCGAGGCCACTCAGCGCCAGGTCCGAGCCAGAAAGGAGACCCTGGTAATCCCCGCTGGTGCCGTCTGCATTGTAGGCAAGGATATAGTCCCCTGCTGCATCCATCGTACTGACTCGACGGTATTCGGTAACGGTCTGCTTCTCCGTGGCAGGCGTGTCATCCTCCGTGATGGTGGACTCCCAGCCATCAGGCACATCCTTCTCGACGACCTTCCAGTCGGACTCAACGCTGTAGGCAAGATCGTTCCACTGGTAGAACCAGCTGTTTGCATCGCTCAGCACCTGTTCATCGACGACGGTGTCGCCATTCATGAGCTGGACCGTGATGCTGTCAGGGTGAGATTCTGCGCCCGTCCACTTCTTCTGGACCGAGATGGACTTCTTCGTCACCGTAGGCGTGTCCTTCATCGCGACGAGCGGCGTGCTCTGGTTCTGCCATGACCCATCGATTTTCACATCGACGGAGCCATCGGAGTTCACACGGAACACGATCGGGCTGGCCGTGTCGTAGCCAGAAGGAGCAGATGTCTCGGCAAGCGTATAGGTGCCCGGCTTCAGCGAGAGCGTATGGGCAGACCCATCGGTCGTCCAGGTATCCAGAGCGGTGCCAGAGGCAGACTCACCAGAATAGACAGTGAGCGTAGCGCCGGAGAGGGCATTTCCCGTGCCGACTGATGTCTTCGTCACCTCGATTTCATGCGGGACCTGCGGAACAGGGCTGTCGACCATCTCGATGGTGGACGTGTCCTGCGCAGCCCACGAGCCATCGCTCTGCAGAATGGAGAGCGTCAGCTTGCTCTTGGCATTCTCGATCTTGAATGTGATGTTCTGGGCCGTCTTGTAGCCATCGGGTGCCGACTCCTCGACGAGGGTATAGGTGCCAAGCGGGAGAGCGAGGCTGTGCTCCTTGCCATCCGAGGTCCACTCGTCAATGACGGTTCCATAGAAAGAAGCACCTTGGACAATCTTGAGCTTCGCGCCAGAAAGCGCGCTCTCGCTCGTGCCGGAAAGCCCGACCTTGCTGATCTTCACGAGCTTGCTGAACTTGCTGCCAAGGACATCCTGAAGCAGCTTTCCCGTCTGGGCATAGAAATTCGACGGAGCGTGATAGGCATTGACTGAGAAGCCATCGGGCACCGTGATAGCAGACGTGTTGATGAGCATTGTATAGATGGTATAGACATGGTTTCTGAAGGTCAAAGAAGCTTTGAACGAGTTGAGCTGCTCGGTTGCATAATCCCAGCCCTTGTTGTCGGTGAAATGCCAGAGGGCAAACTGCGTCGCCGTGATGAGCTCGTCTTCCGTATACTGTCCATCTGTCCAGAGCCCTGCACCATTGAGCGGGTAGCCAGCGTAGATAACGGCACGCACTCCTTTGTAGTTAGCCGTACTGAAGCCGTAATCATCGAGCGTGCCCAGCGTGTAGCCGCTCGGTGCATAGTAGCTTCCATCCGACTGGATTGGACCCGCATTTGCAGGCCACTCCCTGTTCACGTTGAGGCAGTAGACTTCCTCGTCACCTACCCACAGCACAGAAAGGCCGCTCTGCTTGATGACACGCGAAGTGGTGACCGAATATCCTCCACTGCTTGCTGCCAGAGAGGAAACCGCAAGGGTATTGCTCTTTGCTGCCGCACTCGACATGGAGGCATCCTCTTCAGACGTCCCATCGTCCTCACTCGACGCAGTGATATCCGTCGTTGTGGCCGAGCCTTCGGAGCTGGACTGTTCGTTAGCACCAGCAGCAGCTGAAGAATCAGCTTCTGCTGCAGAAGAATCTTCTGCACTCTCGGTCGCCGCTGTGACATCCTGCGCAGATGCACCATTGGAATTGAGCGCACGGGCAGGAAGGATCAGGGCATAGGCGGTGAGGGCTGCGACAAGCACCGCGAGCGATGCTGTGACGATCTTGCCGGTGCGCGATCTGACGATCTTCTTCGCTGCTGTTCCGAGATGCCTTGCGACGGAGGTCTTGCCCTCTTCATTGCAGCTTCTCTTCATGTGACTGCTCACGAGAGCACCCCCATCCTCTCAAATGGCCACACGCGTAGCCAGACCTTTCCGACGACCTGCTCTTCGGAGACGCAGCCGACCGCCTTCGTACGCGAGTCTGCTGATGTGGAGCGGTGGTCTCCCATAACGAACCAGCGGCCATCCGGCACCTGGTACGGAAGGTCGATGTCGACCTGTCCGTATGCCTTGTCGGTCAGATACGGCTCGTCGAGCGGCGTGCCGTTCACGCTGACCGTGCCGTTCTCTGCGATATCGACCCAGTCGCCAGGCCCTGCGATCACGCGCTTGACCAGCACGTTGTTGCCGTAATAGAAAGCGATGACATCGCCGGTGGTGAAGCTCTTGCCTTTGATGGCAGCCACGAGGTCGCCCTCTTCGAGGTCTGGCGTCATCGATGTCCCGTAGATGCGAAGCACCGGCACAAGCAGGCTCGACACGAGGACAGCGCCTGCTGCCACGACGACGAGCGTCTCGAGCACATGTCCCACGACATGCCAGTACTCACGGCGTGAGGGTACAGCAGCGCTGTTATGCTTCGGCTCTGTCGCCGCAGCTGCAGTGCTCCTGCCAGATGGAGCGGGGGCTCCTTTCCGAGCGAGATGTCCCCCATGAAGACCCAACGATTTCCCCTCCAGAACATCTGCGAGACGCAGGCATCGAACGAATCTGCCATTTGGTTACTGTCATTAATTCAAGCCGAGCCGCTATTTGGCTACAATCAACCTGAATGCCGGCCAGCTGGCATAAAACGGCCAGCCTGCTTTCAGGCATGCAGCGGCACACAGACCGGCAAGGGCACTTTCTGACTGTCGCTCAAGGCCCATATAGCCGCTGGCATGTGCCGCAGCATGAAAAGAGCCGCCTTCCCTCATGGAAAGACGGCTCAAGATAAGGTGTCTGGTTCTCTGCCAGAAGGCAGGCTACCTGCTGCGGCGCTTCAGGACGAGCGAGCAGGCGGCAAGAGCTGCACCGGCGCAGGCAATGGCCAGGATGGCAGGAACTCCGAGCGATGTATCGGACGTATCAGGCATAGCCTCATCGGTCTTCGCCGTGGCAGGAGCCGTCTCGCTTGCCTGGACAGGCTCTGCCGGTGCTGACGTATCGCCTGTCCCAGGATCGCTCGGCGTGGCAGTTCCCTCAGATGGCACCTCCGGTGTCGTCGGCTCTTCAGGTGTGGTAGGCTCCTCCGACGTCGTCGGCTCAGTCGGCTCGACAGGCTCAGGAGTCTTCTCGTCTTTGACGGTGACCTTCGCAGGGTTTCCGGCAAGCGCTTCAAGGTTAACCGTCACATCGTCTGCTGCGGCATAACCTTTCGGTGCTTCCGTCTCGCGGAGCGTATAGGTGCCGAGAGGCACAAGGCCTGTCGTCGCTGTGCCGTCCTCCCCTGTCGTGATCGTGCTCACAATCGTGCCGTCAGAGGAGATGAGCTCGAACGTAGCGCCGGCAAGAGGATTGCCGTCCGTATCGGTCTTCGTGATCTCGAGCTTCTTGCCGAGCCGCGGTGCATAGGTCGGCGTCGCGATGCCGGCAAGCTGGGCCGTCGAGAACTGGTTACCGTAGGAGATATGAGCCATATCGGAAGGGATCGTGCCGTCTGAGGCATAGTTCTGGATCGTGGCACCGCTGTCGAAGTTCACAGATGGGTTGTAGCCGTTCTCGACCACCACATAGTAATAGTCGGTCGTCGGAAGCGTGCCTGCCGTCGTCGGCGCATAGCGCAGCCCGCCGCCTTCTGTCGACGTGGCGGTGAAGAGGCTCGTCACGTCCTCGAGGGCAGAAGAGGGAATATCGAGGTTCTCGGGAATGGAGCTCGCGCCGCCGATGACGCGGTAGACATGGATATCGGGATTGTCTGCCGGAGTGGCAGAGCCAAGCACATCGAAGCCGAAGTCGAGCGAAGAACGGGATGCAATCGTATTGGCGCCCTTGTCCACCGGACCGAAGAGGAAACTCTGCTCATAGCGCTTGGTCTCCGGGTTAATCCAGTCGAGAAGCACGCGTCCAGAGGTGAGCTCATACTTCTGGTACGCATTGTTGTAGACAGGATCGGGCAGAAGGGACGAATAGGACACTTCGTAGGCGAAGTCGAGCGGCGTGCCGGCAAAGTCAATCGAGAAATTGTAGATGCCGCTTGTCGGCACTTCGGAACGTTCGATGGACATGGCTGCCGTCATCTGGAACGAGATGGAAGAGACACGCTCCGTCTCAGTACCAGATACCGCATCGGTGAACACGCAGGTAACCGTACTTGTCGCCGCATCGTAGTAGGACACGGCCACTGTCGAGCCATCGACCGTCGAGACAAGGTCCGGGAACTTCGTCACGCTCGAATTGAGCAGGCCATAGACGCGAAGCTTCGGGTCGACCTTCACAGTCAGGTAGTCACCGGGCTCGACCGGATCGTCTTCGGGACTTTCGATCGTGCCAGACCAGCCGACAAGGAAGATGTTGCCGTACGTGTCTGGCGTCATCGTCGTGCCGCTGAATGTATAGGGCTGCTGCTCGACGTCGACATTCTCGACCTTCCCGTCGAGATTCGTGCCGACCGCCACGATCTGGTCTGTGGTCTCTTCCGCCTTTGCTGGCACTGCCAGCACGGCTACGAGAGCCGAAAATGCCAGCAGGAACATGAAAGCTCCTGCCCAGACAGGAATCATTCTCCCTTTCTTCATCATCTACCTCGCAATATCTCTTGAAGCTGGAACAACGCAGCTGCAAATATACGCACGCGTGCCTATAAGGAAGAGGTTTATGTATGCCTGTTTGTGGCATATACGATGCCAAGAAGCGACTGCAGATATCTTTTCATCGTCTTTGCTTGAGCCGGCCTGAAAGCCTTCCCCGGCATCCAGCTGCATATTTGCTGGTATCTGGCATCAGTGACAACCTGCATGCACCAGCAAGGATGCGCTTGCCATCCTTTCATTCCTTTCAGGTTCTCAAGCTATCCTGCCAGCCGCCTGCCGTCTCTTGTGCAGTTTCAGCGCTTTTATGCTGCATAATGCAAGGCCGTATCTGGTAGCAGGGCACATCAGGGTCTTTCCGCTTGCCTTCAGATGGCATAAATGCCGCCATCAGGTGGATGGGAAATCTCTGCACTCGTGCATTGAATGGTATCGTTCGTAAGTACCATCGATATCAGGACAAGGACCAAGGAAGGCATGAATAAGAGGCGGGAAATAGCGGCTGGGAAGGGCATCCGCCCTCAGGACATTGTCCTGGTCGTGCTGCTCGCTCTCTTCTGCATCTCCAGCGCAATTGCCGGACCGTGGCATACAGATGGTCTCACCCAGACGGCCGATGTCGTAGATCTCACAGACTGGCAGGTCGAAGCCTGGGACCCCGATGGCACGAAGATTGACGATATCGAGAGCACTATCTCGGTACCGAATGGCATCACGAACATAGCTGCCGGAAGCACCGTGGAGCTCTCCACGTCTGTCTGGGCACATACAGACGATGTGATGTATCTTTCCAGCACCTATGCGCCATTCACGGTCTATGCGAATGGCATCGAGGTAGCGTCCTACGGAGCAGAAGGAACCTATCCCTCGTTTCTGGCCCATCCGGCGCCGGCAGCCCTCGTCTTCCCTATCGCGCACCACGACGGACCAGTAGAGATCAAGGTCTGCTTCACGGTGCCCAGCCACTACTGGGGCCTGCGCCTCCAGGAGAGCTGCTTCGGCTCAGGAGATGCCGTGCGCCGTTGGATGTTCACCCACATGGGCACCCAGACCTTCTTCGCGATCGCGATCCTGGCGGTCGGCCTCATCCTCGTCGCCCTCTCGTTCGCGCTCAAGCGCTACCGCAAGGAGAGCCAGTTCGTCTACTGGCTTGGATTCCTGAACTTCTTCGACGGCATCTGGACGCTCGGCGAGTCCGACCTCTCCTGTGTCCTCATCACCCGTCCCGTGCTTCTGCACTTCTTCACCTATTTCGGCCTGTTCTCGATGCCGATAGCGCTCTCCCGCCTGATGGTCCTGCTCGATGAGGACAAGGAGGACCAGCAGCTCGGACATGTCTTCTGTGCCATCAACGAGACCTTCGTTATCCTCACGACGGCAGGCCAGCTCATAGGCGTCATCCAGTTCTCGGATGTCCTGCCCATCTATTACTTTGTCGTTATCTTCACCTATCTCATCCTCTCGATCCGCATCACGATCCAGGCAGCCAAAGGCAAGAAGAGCCGCCTCCAGCTCTGGTACATGGCAGTGCAGTATGTCTTCGACTTCTTCCTTCTGCTCGAGCTTCTGAACTACAACTACTGGCATGTGCTGACGGACATGACATTCAGCCTCATAGGCACGCTCATCTTCTCGATCCTCTCCTGCATCACGGCCATCTCCCTCATCAGGCGGGGCGTCGAGGCAGCAAAGCTCAATCTCGAGCTCGAGCAGCGTGCCCACATCATGCGCCTGCGCGATTCCGCCCAGCATGAGCAGTACCAGCTCGTGCAGCAGCTCGACCACGAGGTGCGCCGCCAGCGGCATGACCTGCGCCACCAGATAGCGACAATCCGGGCCCTGAACGACAAGGGCGACCAGAAGGCCGTGGAGGAGTTCCTCTCCTCCATCCAGGCACGCATCCCACAGGGCGGCATCGAGGACCACTGCCCGAACTTCGCCGTGAATGCCGTGATCGGCTACTACATAGGCAGGGCAAAGATGCGCGGCGTCACCGATATCGATGTGAAGGTCGACCTGCCCGAGACGCTCAGCCAGACAGACGAGGAAGACATGTGCGCCATTGTCGGCAACCTGCTCGACAATGCCTCTGCCGCAGCCGGCGAGGCACAGGCACAAGGCCTTCCGGCAAAGATAGAGCTCAAGGGCGTGAGGCAGGGGACGTTCTTCGCCCTCTGGCTCGAGAACAGCTACGCAGAGGTCGACCAGGCAGACGACGGCAGCTTCCGGTCGACGAAGCCCGAAGGCTCGGGCATAGGCCTTGCCTCCATCCAGGCAACGGCAGCACGGCACGGTGGCGACGCCCACTTCAAGGCACGTAACGGCATCTTCTCAGCCGATGTGACATTTGCTCTTGCAGATGGAAAGGACAGGTGAGAGCACCCATGGAAAAGCTGATGGTCGCACTCTGCGAGGACAGCCCGGAAGACGAGGAACGGGTGAAGCAGTTCGTGGAAGAGAGCTCCACGCCCGCCCAGCTTGTCATCTTCTCCGATGCGAAGGCCTTCATCGAGGACTACACGCCCGGCATCTACCATCTCATCCTCATGGACATCTATCTCAACGAGCCCGAGCAGGCAGACCACATCCCCCAGGGCATCGAGACGATGATCCGCATCAGGAAGATGGACCCGACCGTTCCTGCCATGTTCATCACCTCGAGCAAGGACTATGCGCTCGATGGCTACCGCCTGAACATGGCGGGATACCTAGAAAAGCCGGTCTGCCGCCAGGCTATCGAGGACGCGCTTTCCTATGCGCAGAGCATCCAGGCATCGCTTCCCGGCATCGTCGCACGCTGCGACGGCAAGGATGTGGCGGTCCCGTTCTCGAGGATCGTCTACCTCGAACAGGACCGCCACTATGTCCTCATCCATACGACGTCCGGAGAGCCCCTGCGCATCCGCGGCACGATCGATTCGATTGCCGATTCCTTCGACCCGGAGCAGTTCATCCGTCCGCACAAGAGCTTCCTGGCAAACCTTGCCTTCGTCGACGACCTTGACCGCGACATGATGGCATTGAAGATGCATGGCGGAGGGATTGTGCAGGTGAGACGCCGCAGCTGGAACGAGACGAAGCAGCGTGTCGGTGCCTGGCTCGTGAACCTTGCCCGTGTGAAGCGCTAGAGGCTATTCCTTCTTCTGTGCCGAGGCAGCCTTGAGTGCTGCTTCGGCGCGTGTCTTTGCATAGCGGGCACGCTCGAGCACGTCCTTCTGCGTCGCGACCGACTCCTTCGCGCGCCTCTCCTCTTCGACGGCAGAGGCTGCAGCTGCCTGTGCCTCGCCCTCGATCCACTGGGCATCGGCCAGGGCATGGGCTGCCTTGTCTGCCTCGTCCTGCGCAGCACGCGCCACTGCCTCTGCCTCGGCAAGCGCCTGTGCCGCTGCATCGCGGGCGCTCCAGAGCGCATTCGCGCTCTCCTGGAGCTCGCGGGCACGCTCGGAGCGCACGGCGACATTGGCTTCCTCGGCGTCAAGGCGCTTCGACGTAGCGTCCACATTTGCAGATGCATTGTCGAGCCAGGCTTCGGCACCGGCAAGGTCCTGCTTTCTCGCCTCGAAGACATCTGCTGTCTGAGAGGCGGCTATCTCTGCACGGGAGAGGATGCCAGTCCTCTTCCTCTCTTCGAGACCGTCCTTCGAAAGCAGGCACGGCACCATCTGGCGTGCCATCTCCTGCCACCACATCCAGCTATGCGTGACATCCTCGCCCCAGTACTCGAACGTGGCCTCGATGCCCTGGTCCTTGAAGATGGCCTCGAGCGCACGCTGCGTGTCGGCACCATCCTCGGAGCCATTCTGTCCCGTCACGAAGGCAAGATGGCGGGGAGCAAGGGACTTCTTCTGGGCAGCCGTCAGATGCTCTGCGATATCCACGGGCGAGAGCTGCTCCCACACATCGTCGAAGCCCTCCCCTACGATATTCCTCGCATCATAGGTACCCGACATGGCAAGGAGGCCACCGAAGAGCTCCGGGTGCTGAAGCATTGCTATTGCGGCATTGAGGGCACCGATGCCGGCGCCGGCAAGGATCGGCAGGCCCTGGTTCTTGGAGCGCACGAACGGCACGAACTCCTGGCAGAGGAACTTGATATAGGAAAGCGCTGCCTTCTTGCGGTAGCGGGGCATGCCTTCTGCGAAGTACCAGCCCGACGGGTCTGCCGAATCGACGCAGAAGAGCTGGATCGTCCCGTTATCGATATGGTCTGAGAGCGTCTCGACCATTCCGTTGTCGTTCCAGCTCGAACAGGAGCCATTGCCTTCAGGAAGCACGATAATCGGAGCTCCGCCAGTACCGTAGACCTCGACATCGAAATCGCGGTCCATCGTCTTGCTGTGGACGGTAAAGTCCTCTTCCATGGCAGGCCTCCTCGGGAGCGAATGTGCCAAAGCGCCTCTTATTGTGTGTACCCTTTCAGCATTTGTACCACAACGTCTCTCGCCAAACGCGACAACGTAACAAGCCTGCGGCAACTCGTACCGGAAGACATCCTCCAGCATAGACTGAAGGGCAATAAATCGCCTGCTACCTAGGAGCTTCCATGTCCGAGAAAGACTTCCTCATCCGCTCTGCCACCCCAGACGATGCGGCACAGCTTGCTGCGATATACCGTCCCTACGTGGAAGGAACGGCAATCACGTTCGAATACGAAGCGCCGACAGCGGAAGAGTTCAGGTCCCGCATTGCCCATACGCTCGAGCGCTACCCCTACCTCGTGGCAGCAGACAGAGACGATCCGACACACCTCGTCGGCTATGCCTATGCAGGCGTCTATCACGGACGCGCTGCCTACTCCTGGTCTGTCGAGACCTCGATCTATGTAGCGAAGGACGAGCGCAAGCGAGGCATCGGCAGGGCACTTCATGAGAAGCTCGAAGGGGCGCTCGAAGAGATGGGCATCCAGAACATGTATGCCTGCATCACGGCGCTTCCCGAGGACAGGACAGATGACCCCTACCTCACC
Organism: Atopobiaceae bacterium; assembly: GCA_051876355.1. Taxonomy (GTDB): domain Bacteria; phylum Actinomycetota; class Coriobacteriia; order Coriobacteriales; family Atopobiaceae; genus Olsenella_L. The sequence goes on from JBJEHU010000007.1 coordinate 15,374, forward strand.
GATGGAAGCATCCGTTTCCATCAGAGGCTGGGATATGCGCTCTGTGCCCGCTTCCACAAATGCGGCTACAAGTTCGGACAGTGGTACGACGTGGTCTGGATGGAGCACATGCTCGGCAGCCATCCCATGCCAGCACCCGAGCTTTCCTGGATGGAATAGAACCCAGCCGCTTTCCATGCAAGGCCTCGTCGCTCCTGCAACATCCAGGAGAGAACCCTCCTTCGCCTGACCTCCCGACGTGCCGTTGACCTGACATGTCAGGAAGAAAATAAGTGGCTGATTCTGCAGAAATATGGGGGTCAATAAGTAGCCGATTTTGCAATAGCCCAGATAAATGGCAGTGTCATAGAAGCCGGCACGATGGGAGCTGCCGCGTTGCAGATCGAAGCCGATTCTTTCTCTCGCTGACGACAGGAAGCCGGGGCCAAATCCGGATTCGGAAGTCTTGAGACCACCATGGCTTGCCCAGATGGCTTTCTGTGGACGCCCATGCTATTTCCAAACTATGCATGGGTCCGTTTGGCTTCAGAGATTCTGGAGCATGTGAGCTGAGGCAGCTCCCTACGCCGGAAGGTGACGAGAGTTCCGTTCATTCCTGCAGCTGCAGGATGTCAAATCTATAGCAGAAACGTACTATTTTTGACACGAAGCCACCCGAATCTGCTGCTCGCCCCTTCCTTGCTATGCCAAACAGACTGACTTTCCTGCCGTCTTATCGCTATAAGTAAGATGTGGCTAACCTACAGCTCAAGTTCAATCTGCTCTGGGCAGGAGGCAGCCATGCTCTTCGAGACACTGGGAGATCCGGAAGACCCTGCCATCCTCTTCTTCCACGCTATGGGCGTCACGGGCGCCAGCAGCGAGCCTGTCGCCCAGCACCTTATGGACAGCTATTTCTGCATCATGCCGACAGCGACACCCTACTGTCCGGAGCAGCACTATGTCAGCAAGGCAGACGAGGTGGACCAGGTCGAGCGCTTCCTGGAAGAGCAGGGTATAGGACACCTCGAGCTTGTCGTGGCATCCTCGCTCGGAGCAGACCTCGCCGTTGCCTTCCTGGCGCATGGCAGGATATCCATGGGGCATGCGGTCTTTGATGGCGGACAGTTCGCACAGATCGGGCGAGGCGCCCGCCGTCTCATGTGCCCTTTCCTCTATCTAGCGATCAAGAGCCTCTGCCGGTCGCATGGCAAGACACTGAAGCACATCCTCTGGTGCGACGACGATGCAATCAAGCCCTACTTCATAGAGGCAGGCAAGGCCCTCACCTACCGCAATCTCTGCCGCATGATGGGAGACTCTCTCGAAGACAGGCCATTCCCGAAGCTCTCAGAAGAGCTCCAGCGCCATACGTTCTGGGAGTTCGGCAGCATAGAGGATCACTTCAAGTACCGTCCTGCCGTCATGGCTGCCTGGCCAGAAGGCAGCTTCCCCGTCTTTGAAGGCTACAACCACATGCAGTACCAGATCGAAGACCCGGAGGGCTTTGCCGCAATGCTCCGTTCTGCCATAAGCTGCAACAGGCTGCCGGAACTGCACCAGCTCATCTAGCCAAGCCGGATAGCGGCATCATCCCTTTCCGGCCGTCCGCAATCCCATCAGTCCCCATCCTTCTTCTTTGCTCTCTCCTCTTGTTGAAGCCATATATCTGCCTTCCTGGCATGCCGATAACCTGACATGTCAGAAGATAAATTAGTGGCTGATTCTGCAGTAAATCGGGGATCATTAACTAGCGGATTCTGCAAAGAATAGAGGGTCAATAAGTAGCCGATTCTGCAATACTCCCATATAATTGATGGTATCGCAGAGGCTAGCATGGTAAGGGAACAATGATGTTCGAAAGGAAGCTCTACAGGACACTTCTCGATTGGAAAGCCGAGTCGAATGGCAGAAGCGCGCTGCTTATCGAGGGCGCCAGACGCGTAGGCAAGACAACTCTTGTGAAGGCATTTGCGGCCCAGGAATACCAATCGAGCCTCTTCATCGATTTTTCGCAGGTAGACAAAGATGTGCGCGATATATTCAACAATCATAGAGGAGACATCGATACGCTTCTGCGGATGCTCCAGCTCTACTTTGGTGTCGAGCTGGTTCCCAGACATTCCCTTGTTGTCTTCGATGAAGTGCAGCGCTTCCCTATAGCTCGCGAAATGATCAAGCATCTGGTTGCTGACGGCAGATTTGACTACATGGAGACAGGCTCCCTTATATCCATACGGCGGATTGTCAAGCTGAGTGCAACATCTCCCGATAGACCTCGTTGGCCGTCT
>JBJEHU010000008.1:0-17568 GCA_051876355.1 Atopobiaceae bacterium
CGCCACATTCATGAGATGGCGGATCGTGTTGCACTCAGAATGCTAATCCGCCAAGTGAAATTAAGCATGTGGCCAGCAGGTTCTTGAGCAAGTGGAACGGGGGTGCACTGTGGGGAAGCTGGGTCCGACCGAAGTGGTCATGGCAAACAGGCGTCTCGTGATTCAGTGTGTCCTCGATGCCGGCCATCCTTCCCGGACAGAGATTGCCGTGCAATCAGGGCTTTCGACGGCCACGGTGACCCGAGTCGTCGCCTACCTCATGACGGTCGGCATCCTCGCCGAGGATACGGCGCTTGTCGCGACAGAGGGCAGGAGCCGCATCCCTATCATCATCAATCCAAGCTACGGCATCGTCGCCCTGATCGAGTTCGAGTGCTACGGCCTCGTGGTCCATCTCTTCGATTTCAGCCTCAAGGAGACGGCATCGGTGCCGCTTGCCTATGCCGAAACGGCAGAGAAGACATTGAAGCGCATCTGCCATGTCCTGCCTGATCCGACATCCTTCGGACGGGAGCTCCGCGGCATCGGCGTTGTCTGGTGCGATGGTGCACCTGGTGCCGATGACAGGAAGGCACGCGCGCATCTTCTGAGCCAGCTCAAGGAACGCTACGGGGTGACGGTATGCGAACGCGATGAGCAGGAGTGTGCAGAAGCAGAGATTCTGAGCCGGCAGGCGGAGACTGTGCGCGACAACCACCTGCTCGTGGCCTTCGGCTCGCGCGTGCGGGTGAGCATCGCCCAGAAGGGACAGACCGTGAACCTACGCGGAGGCAGCTCTGCCGATCTTACAGAGACGCTCGGACCCGCCGCAGGTCCCGCCTTCGCAGATACCCTGTCGGAACTTCTGTCTTTCCTGATGCAGCTTTTCACGATTGAAGCGATCTTCTTCATGTTCACCGGATTCTCCAGCAGCCGGACGGGCCGCTTCGAAGCGGTACGCGAGGCTATGGCTGGATTCAGGAAGAAGGGGAGCGCTTCTGTCCCCGTCATCTATTTCGAACAGTCATCCGAAGGGCGCCGCGCCATCGTCTCGGCCGAGGTGAGGGAAAGCGTCCTTCTGAAAGCCGCTGCCTAGCGCAGCTGGCATATGTTCCAGGTTCCAGGCGGAGCTTTGGCGCGCAGGGCTCCGAGAGATAGCTGCCAGAGGCGAGGCCAGCTTCTGGCGCACTACAAGAGAAGGAGGAGAGATGATAGCGCTTGTACGCTGCGATGACAGGCTCATCCATGGCCAGACCATGACTGTCGTCGTGAAGGACCAGAAGATTGACCGCATCATCGTCGTGGATGATTTCACGGCCACGAATTCTGTTCTGAAGGCAGTGTTCAAGACGGCTGTTCCGCCATCCATGCATGCCAACGTCTATACCGTCGACCAGGCGGTGCCGAAGATCGAGGCGGCAATGAACGACGACGTGCGCACGCTCGTGCTCATGAAGTCGCCGGAGGTCTATGCCCAGCTCCTGGAGAAGGTTCCGAACATGCCGAAGGAGCTCAATGTCGGCCCGATGTCGAAGCGCAAGGGCACGACCGAGGTGCACGCAGCCTGCCATCTCCTGCCCAAGGAGGCAGAGGCAGTGAAAGCCAGCGTCGCAAAGGGTGCCCACATCTATTTCCAGCAGGTGCCAAGCCAGCCCCGCATCGAATGGGCTGATGTCGAGGACCGCTTCTAGGCGGTCTGGCTGAAAGAAGAACTGAATGCATGAGCGTCTTTGACTCCCTGCGCAGCGGGGAGCTGGGGACGTGCTATCAAGGAGGCATCGTATGACATTCTTCCAGGCATTTCTTCTTGCACTCTTCGGATGGATGGGATCCATCTATTCGCCTGTCCTCATCGGCGGCCTTGCCGGCTGGTATACGATCGGCAGACCTCTCGTCTCCGGCATGATCATCGGCCTCATCCTGGGCGATGTGCAGACCGGCATCATCATGGGTGCTGCCATCCAGATGCTCTATATCGGTCTCGTGACCCCGGGCGGCACGATGCCGGCTGACGTGAACTTCGCGGCCTGGATCGGCATCCCTCTCGCTATGGTCGCAGGCGCCGGCAAGGAATATGCGCTTGCCCTCGCTGTGCCGCTCTCGACGCTCGGCGTCCTGGCAGTCTATGGCCTCTGCGCTATCAACCTGTTCTTCGTCCACAAGCAGGATGAGCTCGTCGATGCAGGAAAGCTCGATCAGGCTGCCCGCATCCCGGTGATTGGCCAGATTACGAACTTCGTCCTGCGCTTCTTCCCGATCCTTCTCATCAACTACTTCGGTGCCGATCTCATCTCCCAGCTTGTCGCTATGATGCCGACCCAGGTCACCGACATCCTCCAGATTTTCGCGAACATGCTCCCGCTCGTCGGCTTCATGCTCCTCATGCGTATGATCTGCAAGACCGACCTCGAGCTCATCCTCTTCTGCGTCGGCTTCGTGCTTGTGAAGTCTCTGGGCCTCGACATGATCTCCATCGTCGTTCTGGCGCTCTGCATCGCCTATATGCAGTACAAGAGCACTGCCGCCCCCGTCTCTGAAAGCGAGGAATAGCCATGTCTGAAGCCAAGAATATCGAGCAGGAGATCGAAGACTCGACCGAGATGGGTGGTGCCAAGCATCTGAGCCAGAAGGCGATCCGCAAGGCCTACTGGGACTGGATGTTCTGGAACCTGTCCGTGCAGAACTTCGAGAGGATGCAGGGCCCTGCCATCATCAAGATGCTCGGCGACATCCGTGAAGACCTCTATCCGGGCGACAAGGAAGCTCAGCAGGAGATGCTCCAGCGCCATGAGGTGTTCTTCAACACCGAGCCGTACCTCGGCTCGATCGTGCCGGGCATCGTCGTCGGCATGGAGGCAGCGCGCGCAGAGGGCAACGAGGACATCACGCCTGAGTTCATCAACGCGATCAAGACTGCCCTCATGGGCCCGTTCGCGGGCATCGGCGACTCGCTCCTCCCGGGCACGCTCATCCCGATTCTGCTTTCCATCGCCCTCGGCATGTGCCCGAACGGCGAGCTCACGGGACCGATCTTCTACATCGTCGTGTTCCTCGCCATCATGCTGCCGCTCACGTGGTTCCTCTTCAGCTACGGCGTGAAGGCAGGCGCGAATGCAGCCGAGAAGATCCTCTCTGGCGGCATTAAGGACAAGGTCACCCGTGCCGCTGAGACAATTGGCCTTGTGGTTGTCGGCGCCATCACGGCTTCCTATGCCCAGTTCAACATCGGCTGGACCTATACGAGCGGTGACCTCTCGATCAACCTCGGCACGATCCTGAACTCCATCATGCCGGGCCTTCCGGTACTGATCCTGTCGTTCATCACGTACTGGCTCATGGTGAAGAAGAACTGGTCTGCTGGAAAGACGATGCTGCTCTTCCTCGTCATCGCGATTGTCGGCTACTTCTGCGGCATCCTCACGGTGTCTGCCGCATAGGTTCAGCGCAACAGGAGCATTTCAAGACCTGGCTTCCCCGGAAGGGGAGGCCAGGCTCTTTTATGGAGAGTCTCTGATGCAGGCATAGCAAGAATAGATGTATCTTGAGTTGCCATATAAAGAAAGCATGGGTCACTTCCCAGAAATATCGGGAGATTCGCCCTGCGAGCTTGCAATTTCTTCGCCGATGAAGATACTCTTAATACTGCATGACAATAACGTCGTGCACCTGTATCTGTTGGCCCCCGAGAGCATGCAATTTCTGCGGTCTGTGTCTGGTGCACTATAGCGCCTCTCCGCACGGCAAGCGGCAATCATGACGACCGGGGCCCCGTTTCCGAAAGGGGTCCACCTTTGAGTGAGATTCAGAACTCGTCCATCTTCTCCCTGGATGATGTGTCCGATGAGGAGATGAACAACCTCATCGACGGTTCCGTCACCGATTTCGATGAGGGAGACCTTGTGACCGGTCAGGTCGTCAAGATCGAGCGTGATGAGGTTCTGCTTGACATCGGCTACAAGTCCGAAGGCGTCATTCCTGCCCGCGAGCTGTCCATCCGCAAGGATGTCAATCCTGCTGACATCGTGAAGCTCGGCGACACGATCGAGGCTCTCGTTCTCCAGAAGGAGGACAAGGAAGGCCGTCTGATCCTCTCCAAGCGTCGTGCTGAGTACGAGCGCGCCTGGAACCGCGTCGAGGAGAAGTTCAACAAGGGCGAGAACGTCGAAGGCGAGGTCATCGAGGTTGTCAAGGGCGGCCTCATTCTCGACATCGGCCTCCGTGGCTTCCTGCCGGCATCCCTCGTCGACCTCCGCAGGGTCAAGGACCTCAACGCCTACCTCGGCACCCGCATCGAGGCCCGCGTCATCGAGATGGACCGCAACCGCAACAACGTCGTCCTCTCCCGCCGCGTCGTCCTCGAAGAGGCACGCAAGGCAGAGCGCTCCGAGATCCTCTCGAAGCTCAAGCCGGGCATGCGTCTCAAGGGCACCGTCTCCTCGATTGTCGACTTCGGCGCATTCGTCGACCTCGGCGGCATCGATGGACTCATCCACATCTCCGAGCTCTCCTGGAACCATGTCAACCATCCTTCCGAGGTTGTCAAGGTCGGCCAGGAAGTCGAGGTCCAGGTGCTCGACGTCGACCTCAACCGCGAGCGCATCTCCCTCGGCCTCAAGCAGACCCAGGAAGATCCTTGGCGCTCCCTCGTCAAGAAGTACCCGGTCGGCGCTATCGTCGAGGGCACTGTCACGAAGCTCGTCACCTTCGGCGCATTCGTCGACCTCGGCGATGGTATCGAGGGTCTCGTGCACATCTCCGAGATGGCCAAGCAGCACGTCGACGCTCCGTCGCAGGTCTGCAAGGTCGGCGACAAGGTCCAGGTGAAGGTCATGGAGATCGACCTCGACCGTCGTCGTATCTCCCTGTCCATGAAGGCTGCTGCCGAGACGCTGGGCGTCGAGGTCGAGGTCAAGCCGCTCGACAAGCCGGAAGGCGAGGAGGCTCCTGCTGAGGCAGAGGCCGAGAAGGACGCCGAGTAGCTCCTGGCTCATAGCACGACCCAAGCGGCGGGAAACCATCTGGCTTCCCGCCGCTTTTTCTGTCTCGTGTCCAGGACATGACAGGTCCGCATCGTCCTGTCCCGATCCAGGCCCTGCGGGCATGGACATGTAAACTGCCCGTTAAGCTCATGCCCAGAAGTTTTGATTCAAGAAGTAATGCGCTAGGTTGTAAACACACCAAATTGGGGGCATTTGCCTCTAGCACGGTTCTGGGCCTTTGGCCCAGAAGGGGAGAACACAGAAAGGGACAATCATGAAGAGTGTCACACGTCGCAGCTTCGTGAAGGGCTCTGCCCTCGCAGGCGCTGGCGCCGCAGCACTGGGCCTTGCAGCCTGTGGCGGCTCCGGCACGGCAACGACCGCATCCGGCGACAAGAAGAAGATCCTGCGCTTCGGCCAGTCCAATGCCAAGGAAGGCATGGACATGCAGAAGTCGACGAACTCCGGCGAGTCCTCGATCTCCGAGTCCGTCTGCGAGGCTCCGCTTCGCTGGACCGAGGACAACACGCTTGTCACCTGCCTGCTCGAAGAGGTTCCGACGTTCGAGTCCGACGGCGTGACGCTCCACTGCAAGCTCAAGCAGGGCATCAAGTTCCACGACGGCACCGAGCTCACCTCGAAGGACGTCAAGTACACGTTCGAGCGCATGATGACGCCGGCTACGGGCGCAAAGTCCACGTACATGTACGATATGATTGTCGGCGCGACCGAGATGCTCGCAGGCGAGCGCGACAACCTCGATGAGGGCATCACGTGCGAGGACGACTACAACTTCACGTTCCACATCAAGTCTCCGATGGTCACCTTCATCAACAACCTCGGCATCTCCTATGCGCAGATCTTCCCGCATGAGGCATGCGAGGCTGCAGGAGACAAGTGGGGCACCGGCACCGACTTCATCGGCACCGGCAAGTACAAGATCGTGTCGAACGACGACACGACCGAGGTCGATATGGAGCGCTTCGACGACTACCATGACGGGCAGCCTGCGCTCGATGAGCTCAAGTACATCTTCTACGATGACAACAACACGAAGCTCATGGCATTCAAGAACGGCGACATCGACTACTGCGACCTGTCTGCAGAGCTCCTGCAGCAGTACCAGAACGATTCCGACGTCGCTCCGCTCATCAACCAGTACGACACGCTCGGCGTCCAGTTCGTGAACCTGAACCTGTCCGATGGCATGGGCCTCACGGATGTCCGTGTCCGCCAAGCACTGTCTCTCGGCATCAACCGCGACTCCATCGTCGACAATGTCGTGAACGGTGCCGGCACCGTCGCTACGGGCTGGCTTGCACCGCAGACGCCGGGTCACGACGATTCCGCTCCTGCCTTTGAGTACAACGTCGAGAAGGCAAAGCAGCTCCTCTCCGAGGCAGGCGTCTCCGACCTCTCGCTCACGGCCAAGGTCAGGAGCGGCGTCAACCAGCGCCAGCTCGTCGCAATCCAGGCCATGTGGCAGGAGATCGGTGTCAACCTGGATGTCCAGGTCGAGGACAACGGCGTCTGGTCGTCCGACTGGGCAGCAGGATCGCTGCAGATCACGGCACTCGGCTGGTTCCCGCTCTACGCTGATGCAGACAACCACATGTACACGTACTTCTACAGCGCCAACGCTGCGAAGAAGTCCTCGTTCTACAACAATGCGACGTTCGACGACCTCGTGAGCCGTGCCCGCGTCTCCCAGGATTCCTCCGAGCGTGCGGACCTCTACAAGCAGGCAGACGACCTGCTCACGCGCCAGGACTATGCAACGCTGCCGCTCTACTGGCCGAAGAACCAGCTCGTCGCAAAGGACTACGTCCTCAATGCGAAGGTCGGCAACCTCATCTACCACATGTTCGATGTGGACATCGACACGACGAAGGACGACTACAGCCCCGTCGAGTAGGTGGTATCAAGTCTCTGAAGGTTGTTTGCCGTATACGAGATAGAAACTTGAACTGTCTATGCTAATTGGGAGGGTGTCTCTCTGGGGCATCCTCCCGTTACTTTAGGAGAGGGCAGCAGGACAGAAAGAAAGGACGAGGGCCAAGGGAGCCGTCCTTCCTTTCCGTGCTGTGAGCCCCACGGAACACGTGGGAAGGAGCGGCGATGAAGGGCTACCTCGTGAAGAGGATCCTGCAGGCACTCGGTGTCATCCTGTGCATCTCTGCAATCACCTTTTTCGTCCTGAACATCGTGCCAGGTGACCCCGTCAGAATCATGATGGGCGACATGGCCGATGAGAACACGGTCCAGCAGGTCCGCCATACCATGGGCCTCGACCGTCCGGTCTGGGAGCAGTACATCACCTGGGTCACGAACATGCTGCAGGGCAACTTCGGCACCTCCTATACGCAGAAGAAGGCCGTCTCTGTCCTCATGGGCAACGCGTTCGGCGTGACAGCACGTCTTGCAGGATTTGCGTATCTGTTCGCGCTCGCACTGGGCCTAATCTTCGGCGTGCTTGCTGCCGTCAATCACGGCAAGGCGCTCGACCGCACGCTCATGGGCCTCGCGATCTTCGGCATCTCTGCGCCGGCGTTCTGGGTCGCCATCATCCTCCAGATCGTCTTTGCGCTGAACCTCAAGTGGTTCCCGCTTTCGGGCACGAAATCGGCAGCGGCGTTCGTGCTGCCGACGATAGCTCTCGGCGTGCGCTACGCAGCATCGATTGCCCGTGTCACGCGCACCTCGATGCTCGAAGTGCTCAACCAGGACTACATGAGGACGGCCGAAGCAAAGGGACTCAAGAAGTGGGCCGTGATCTTGGGCCATGGCTTCCGCAATGCCCTGATTCCGATCATCACGATTGCCGGTACGCAGCTCGGCGACATCTTCACGGGATCGATTCTCATCGAGTCCATCTTCGCGCTGCCGGGCATGGGCAAGCTCCTGCTTGATGCCATCAATGCGCGCGACCTGCCGCTCATCCAGGGCGGCGTCATGTACATTGCCGCCATATGCGTGGTCGTCTATCTGATCGTCGACATCCTGTATGCCGTGGTCGATCCGCGCATCCGTCTCGGAGGGGAGGCTGCTGAATAATGGCACTCTTGAACAGCGACAAGAACGACAAGCGCACGCGCGACGCCGAGCGCATCGCAGACAATATCGCGAAGGACAACCTCGATGCTGCCGCCAAGGCAGGCACTGCCAAGGCTGCAACGAAGCGAGCCTCCACCTACTGGGCCGTGTCCTGGCAGATCATGAAGAAGAACCGTGTCGGCATGGTCTGTCTCGGCATCATCGTCTTCCTGATTGCCGTCGCTCTGCTTGCACCGATCATTGCACCGTACGATCCTGATGCCCAGACGCTCTCGAACATGCTCCAGGCACCTTCGTCGGCACATCCCTTCGGCACGGACGAGTATGGCCGCGATATCCTGTCCCGCATCATCTATGGCTGCCGCGTCTCGCTTTCCGTCGGCGTCGTCTCGCAGCTCATCGCAACGATCATCGGCTTTGCTGCAGGAGTCTGCGCAGGATACTTCGGAGGCGCCGTGGATGCCGTGATCTCCTTCATCATCCAGGTCTTCTCGAGCTTCCCGTTCCTCCTCTTTGCCATTGTCGTCATGTACGTTATGGGTCCTGGCCTCATCAACCTCTATGTGGCCTTGGGTCTTCTGATGTGGACCTCGACGGCACGACTCATCCGTGGCGATGTCATGCGCCTCAAGGGCTCTGAGTACATCCAGTCCTGCATATTGTCCGGCGGCTCTTCCTGGCGTGTCATCACCCGCCACCTGCTTCCGAACTGCGTCTCGACGCTCATCGTCACGGCGACGCTCGGCATCCCTTCTGCCATCATGAGCGAGGCATCGCTGTCGTTCTTGGGCCTCGGCGTCCAGCCGCCCATGTCCAGCTGGGGCCAGATGATCTCTGCCTCCCAGCCCTATATCCAGTCCAACACCTACTACAGCGTTATCCCGGGCATCGCGATCATCATCACGGTCATGGCATTCAACCTCTTCGGCGACGCTCTGCGCGATGCGCTCGACCCGAAGATGCGTTCGTAGGGGAGGAGCATCATGACTGATACCGTACATGCCATATCCGAAGCGGACCGCATCTACGCGCAGGAGCTCGAGAGGCAGCAGAAGCAGGCACACAAGAAGGATGTCCTGCTCGATGTGGATGACCTCTGCGTCACGCTCTTCACGGAAGATGGCGCGCTTCCTGCCATCCAGCATCTGTCCTTCATCATGCGCCGCGGCGAGACGCTCGCGGTCGTCGGCGAGTCCGGCTGCGGCAAGTCGATGACGGCACTCTCGATCATGGGCCTTCTGCCCCAGCCGCCTGCAAAGGTGACGGGCGGCGCCATCAAGCTCGAGGGCACCGACCTCACGAAGCTCTCCGAGGACGAGATGCGCCAGTACCGTGGCGGCAAGATCGGCATGATCTTCCAGGAGCCCATGACATCGCTGAACCCGGTCATGACGGCAGGAAAGCAGATCCGCGAAGGCATCCTTGTCCACAATCCGGGGATGGCAAAGGAAGAGGCAGACAAGCGCGCTCTCGAGATGATCAAGCTTGTCGGCATCCCTGCCCCCGAGAAGGTCTTCAAGAGCTATCCGCATGAGCTCTCGGGCGGCATGCGCCAGCGCATCATGATTGCTATGGCCCTTGCCTGCCAGCCGTCGCTCCTGATCTGCGACGAGCCGACGACGGCCCTGGACGTCACGATCCAGGCACAGATCCTCCAGCTCATCGACCGCATGAAGACGGAGCTTGGCACGGCTGTCATGCTCATCACCCACGATATGGGCGTCGTCTCCGAGATGGCTGACTGGGTCATCGTCATGTATGCCGGCCACCTTGTCGAGTACACGATGGCAGGCACGCTCTTCACCGATCCGAAGCATCCGTACTCCGTCGGCCTCATCAACTCGATCCCGTCCCTCGACAACGACGTGGACACCCTCTACGCGATTCCGGGCAATGTCCCGATGCTGAATGCGCTGCCGGAGGGCTGCCCGTTCAATCCGAGATGTCCGTTTGCGAAGGACATCTGCCGCAAGCAGTGCCCGAAGCTCGAGGCAATCGACGGCGACGAGTACCACAAGGTCGCCTGCTGGAAGTACACCGATGCATGGAAGGAGGACTAGCATGAGTGCCGAAGCAACGAACAATGAGACTGTCCTCAAGGTCGAGCATCTGACGAAGCACTATCCCGTGAAGACCGGCGTGTTCGGCCACTCCGACAAGGTCGTGCATGCCCTCGAGGATGTGTCGTTCGGGCTGCACCGCGGCGAGACGTTCGCAATCGTCGGCGAGTCCGGCTGCGGCAAGTCGACGACGGGCAAGTGCATCCTGCGTCTCACGGAGCCCACGTCGGGCAAGGTCATCTTGGACGGCGAGGACTTCACGGCCCTCAAGGGCGAGGCGCTCACGAAGGCCCGCCAGAAGATGAAGCTCATCTTCCAGGACCCCTATAGCTCCCTGAACCCACGCATGACGGTGGCAGACATCATCGCCGAGCCGATCGATATCGCCGGCACATACAAGACGAAGGCAGAGCGCGACGCCCGCGTCGAGGAGATCATGCAGGCCGTCGGCCTCGACCTCGAGTTCAAGTACCGCTATCCGCATGAGTTTTCCGGCGGCCAGCGCCAGCGCATCGGCATTGCCCGTGCCATCGTGCTCGAGCCAGAGATCGTCGTCTGCGACGAGCCGGTCTCCGCACTCGATGTCTCCGTCCAGGCCAAGGTCATCAATCTGCTCGAGGAGCTGCAGAAGAAGCTTGGCCTCTCCTACATCTTCATCAGCCATGACCTGTCGGTCGTGAAGCACATCTCCGACACCGTGATGGTCATGTACCTCGGCCACACGATGGAGCTTGCCCCGAAGAAGGAGCTCTTTGCAAATCCGCTCCACCCGTACACGAAGGCACTTCTCGATGTCATTCCCCGCATCCGCCACGAGCGCATCCAGGACAAGAAGATCCTCGAGGGCGATGTGCCGTCTCCGACGAATCCGCCCACGGGCTGCGTATTCCATACGCGCTGCACGTCCTGCATGAAGGTATGCTCGGAGCGGGCACCCGAGATGCACGAGGTAGCACCGGGCCACTTCTGCGCCTGCCACCTCTTCGACAAGGACCTCACGGAGGCAGAGCGCCAGCTCGACCTCAATGCGACACTTGTTGCAGAAGAGAAGGCAGATGCGCTCGCCTAGGAGAGGCTGAATATCCAGAAAGAATGCACGCCGGCACCGATGAAGTGCCGGCGTGCTTTTTCGTGGCTTTAACGTGCGCCTACTGGTAGCGTAGGGCCTCGATCGGGTCGAGCTTGGCAGCACGCTTCGCGGGGTAGTAGCCGAAGATGATGCCGATGAGGATCGAGATGCCGGTCGCTGTGGCAATCGAGGCGAGGTCGAGGACAGGCGTGATGCCGCCAAAGTCGGCAGATGTCAGAAGCAAGCCTGCGAGCTTTGCCACGGCCAGAGAGCCGAGGTAACCGAAGAAGATGCCGAAGATGCCGCCGCTGACGCAGAGCAGGATGGACTCGAGCAGGAACTGCTTCGTGATGTCGGAGCTCCTCGCTCCCAGCGCCTTCCTGAGGCCGATCTCGCGGATGCGCTCGGTCACGTTCGTGAGCATCATGTTCATGATGCCGATGCCGCCGACGACAAGGGAGATGGAGGCCACTGCGGTCATGAGCAGCTGGAACGTCATCATCGCGCTGTTGACCTGTTCGATGGCAGACTGCATCGCAGAGACGCTGTATTCGCCCATATGGTTTTCTGAGCTCTCGAGGTGGTAGTGCTTCTGCACCCAGGCTTCGGTCTCGGCCACGAGCTCCATCACATCCTTGTCCTTGCGGGCAAGGCCGATTGCCGTGAATGCCGGAACGCTCGTGTACCCAAGGCGCCTCTGGCAGGTCTTGAGCGGCATGTAGGACGTGAGGATCGAGCTCATGCCGGCCTGGCTTTCGTAGACGCCGATGATCGTGAAGTTCGTATTGGCGAGGCGCACCTTCTGGCCCACCGCCTCTTCGGGCTCCATGCCGGTGAGCTTCTTCGCGGCTCCCTCGTCGACGAGGATCACGCTCGAGGCTTCCTCATCCTCCATGTCCGTGAAGATGCGTCCAGAAATGAGCTTTGTATCCATGATCTTGAAGTAGCTCGATTCGACACCCTGTACCTGGAGGTAGGAGTCGGAGCTGCCGCCGTTCTGCGTGGAGTTCGAAAGGTCGACGCCGGCATTGTTCGTGAGGCTGATGGCTTCGTAGCCATCGACGCTCTGCTCGAGCGAGTCGATGTCGGTGCTCTTTATGCCCGACCCCACGCCGATCGTGATGATCCGTGCCCGGTTTGCGCCCATCTCGCCCATGATGGATTCGCGGACGCCGCCGATGAGCCCTGTCATCGTAATGACGGCAGCGATGCCGATAACGATGCCGAGGATGGTGAGGAGGGAGCGGCCGCGGTTTGCATCGAGCGCCTCCCACGTCTCCTCGAGGTAGTCTCTCGCTCTCATGTGCGCCCCCTTTCATGGGCCTTCGACTGGGCAACCCAGGCGCGCTCCTGCTCGTCCGTGAGGAGCCTGCCATCCCTGATATGGACGCAGCGGTCTGTCCAGGAGGCGACTTCCGGATCGTGGGTGATGAGGACGATCGTCTTGCCTTCGTCCCGGAGCTTCAGGAATGTCTCGAGGATGAGGCGGCTCGTCGCAGAGTCGAGGTTTCCGGTCGGCTCGTCGGCGAGTATCAGTGCCGGATCGTTCACGAGGGCACGGGCAATCGCGACGCGCTGCATCTGGCCGCCGGAGAGCTCGTTCGAGCGGTGGTCGTAATACTCGGGCGGAAGGCCTACGGCAGCAAGGGCGGTACAGGCCCTCTGCTCCCGTTCCTTCGGCGGAAGCGGCCCATAGAGGAGGGGCAGCATCACATTGCGGAGCACGGTCGCCCTCGGCAGCAGGTTGAAGGACTGGAACACGAAGCCGATGCGCTCTGAGCGGATTTCGGCGAGCTCGTCGTCCGTGAGCTTCGAGACATCGAGGCCTTCGAGCCTGTAGGAGCCCGAGGTCGGCGTATCGAGGCAGCCCATGATGTACATGAGCGTCGACTTGCCGGAGCCGGACGGTCCCATGATCGAGAGGAGCTCGCCTCTCTCGACGGTGAGCGAGACGCCGCGCAGGGCATGGGTCGGAATGCCGCCCTCGTCGTAGATGCGGTGTATGCCCTGCATCTCGATGATCGGGGTCATGATGAGACCTTTACAGCGCCTGCCGTACCGCTTTCGCCCAGGGCAGGGGATGAGGAGGATGAGGAATCAAGTGCGTCGTAGCCGGAGACGTCGACGCCGTCGCCTTCCTTCACGTTCGTGATGGCAGCTTCGTCCGCGCTCTTCGCAAGGATCTCGACCGTGCGCTTCTCCCAGCTCTCTTCCTTTGCGGCATCGTCGCCGACAAGCACCCAGACATAGGATGTGCCGTCGTCTGCCTCATGGAGCGCTGCGATCGGCACGATCAGGGAGTCAGGGACGTCCTGCGTCACGATCGTCGCGTCTGCTGTCATGCCCGGCTTCACGCGCGGATCGGGGGCGGGGATGATGAGGGAGACCTTGTAGGTGGCAGAGCTGCTGTAGCCGTAGCCATAGCCCGAATCGGAGCTTTCGGAAGCGGTGGCGACGCGCTCGACCGTGCCATCGAGCGTGACATCAGGCAGTGCCGAGAACGTGATGGTCGCGTTCTGGCCGATAGCGAGCGAGGAGATGTCCATCTCGTCGACCGAAGTCGTGACGCGGAGCTGCGAGAGATTGGCTATCTGGACAAGCGGGCCTGAGCTGGCAGAGCCGGTAGCAGATCCTGCACCCCAGGAGGCGCCGTTCTGGGCGTTGACGGCGATGACGGAACCGGAGACGGGAGCCGTGACGCGGCGTTTGTCTGCTGTTGCCTGGGCGTCCGTGACAGCCTGCTGGGCGTTCGCGAGCGTTGTCTTCGCGGCATCGACGGAGCTGGCGGCAGGCACGACAGTCGAATACCACACATCGTCCGGGTCCTGCATTGTGGACTGCTCTTCTGCGGTCTTGGCAGCGTTCCAGGTGTCGAGTGCCTTCTTGTACGTGCGGTAGGCCTGGTCATAGGCAGCATTCGCATCGTCGAGGGCGCGCTGTGAGCTTGCGGCTTCCTGCTGTGCCTGCGTGACGGCACGGTCGAGGCTGTCGTTCTTGATCGTGAAGAGGAGGTCTCCTGCATTCACGGTGTCGCCCTCCGAGACCTGCACATCCTGGATGATGCCATCCACCTCAGGCGTCACGACCGTGCTCGAGACCGGCTGCGCGGAACCCGAGACCGTGACGGAGGAGATGAGGTCGCCCTTGTAGACGCTTGCTATCACATGCTCCACAGTGTTCGTACTCTGGGCAGCAAAGACCTGCGGCAGGATGAGCGCGCAGGCTGCCACAGCGATGACAGCGCAGATGATGAGGGTGCGGACACGCTTCTTGTGCTTCTTCTCCTTGCGGACACGTTCCAGGGCGGCAAAGGCCGCAAGGCCTTCTGCATCCTCCTCCGCTTCGGCACGGGGTAGCTGCGTCGTGGCAGCCGTCTTTCCGAGTCCTTCGCCAGGCGCCAGGACATCCAGGGGCTTCGGCGCTCCGTCTTCCGGCACATGCTTGTTCTCAGCCATGGTACACGCTCCTTTGTCTGTCTGAGAGAGGGGCCAACACACACAAGAGATGGGGGATGCAGTTCTGAAAGAAAGCTTGAATTCTAGCCTACCCATAGGCGCAGCCTCAGAATGCACGAATGCCCTGATTTCGGCAGACGGGGCAGTGTCTGGGGATGGCTCTGGATCTATGCTCCCATCATGGACTGCGCCTTGCTCTTCTGCCATCGGAGAAGCTTGCCGATTCTTACATTTCTGTAAGGAAAAGGGCCCCCTTGCGGGGGCCCTTGAACGTGCAGGATGGATTGTCGGCGGCAGCTTACGCGCTGTACGTCATTCCCTTGTAGTGGAAGTCGACGAGGATGTCGAGGCCGTCGAAGCCCTTGCGCAGGACATACGGGTTCTGCGGCCAGACGACAGGGATCGTGCCGAAGTCGGTGCGGACGAGCTGGTTGTCTGCCTTGATCGTGTTCTCCTTTGCCGTGGCATCGTCGAGGGAGGCACGCGCGGCGTCGACGTAGCCATCGAAGGCAGAGGAGTTGTAGAAGCTCGAGCGCTGCGAGGCATTCGTGCTGTAGAAGTAGGAGCCCATGTGCTCGACGCCGACGAAGGAAAGCGTCGACCAGGTCACGAGCGTGATCTGGAGCGAGCCGTTCTTGCGGGAATCGGCCCAGAGGCCGGCATCGATGGTCTGGACATCGACGTTCACGCCGATCTGGCTCCAGTAGTTCTGGATAGCGACCATGACAGCCTGGTCCTGGCTCCTGATCTGTGCCGTGAAGGAGAGATCGGTCGCGCCTGCCTCCTGGAGAAGCTGCTTTGCCTTCTCGGGGTTGTACTCGAGGACATCGGCACCCTCGTCGGAGCCGGTCTCCGAGGGCGGAATGAAGCCCGTGCAGGGGATGGCAGCGCCGGAGAGGACCGTGTCGGCAAGCTCCTGGCGGTTGATAGCGAGAGAGAGGGCCTGACGGACACGGGCGTCCTGGAGCTGGGAATCGTTGAGATTGAGGTTCACGAACTCGGTCGCAGCAGGGGTGTAGAAGACGATCTGGTCCTTCACATCGTCGTCCGACTCGTACTGCTGCAGGAGCGATGTGCTGAAGAAGCAGAGATCGATATCGCCGTTCTTGTAGTTCATCATGCGCGTGTTTGCGTCATCGATGTAGAGCACATCCACCTCATCGATGGCAGGCTTGCCTTGGTGGTAGTCCTCGAAGGCCTTGAGCACGACCTCGGAGGACTCGTCGTTCGACTCGAGATAGAACGGACCCGACCCGATGAAGTTCGTGCCAGTGCCCCAGTCGTCTCCTGCTGCCTCGCAGGCTGCCTTCGGATAGATCGAGGCGTAGAACTGGCAGAGCATGTTCAGGAACGAGGAGTAGACCTGCTTCAGCCTGATCGTGAAGTGCGTATCGTCGACCACGGTGAAGCCGGAAAGCGTCTCCGCCGTGCCATCGAGCACCTCCTGGCCGCCCTCGATGTAGACGAAGGAGTCGGCCTCTGCCTTCTTCGCAAGAAGGCGCGTGAGCGAGTACTCGACATCCGATGAAGTCATTGTCGAGCCGTCGTGGAACTTGATGCCTTCCTTCAGCTCGAAGGAATACGTGAGGCCATCATCCGAGACAGTCGGCAGCTCGGTCACGAGCAGCGGCTCGACCTCGAGCGTCTTCGTGTTGAGCGTCACGAGCGTGTCGCAGATGTTCTCGGAGGCACCCCAGGTGCTCGATGTCGTCTGCGTATCGAACGAGGTCTTCGTGTTCTGCGTGCCGACCTTGAGGACGACGGAATCGGATGTGGCGGTGCCGGCATCCGTATTGCCGCAGGCGGCAAGGCCTGCTGCAGAGGCGGCAACGGCTGCGCCGAGCGCTCCTCTCAGGAACGAGCGTCTCGTGATGCTTTCAGGCAGCACGTGGGAAAGGACTGTCTGTCTCGGGCTGGTCATGGGGGTTCCTCTCTCTCGGTACCCTGCAGCGGATGCAGGGCAGCGTCCCCGGACATGCGTATTGATTCCTACACTTTACTAGGAATTAGGGAGATTTCCATCCCTCAAGCCATGATGTAACAATTCCAGCCTCCATGAGAGCTGCTTTCGGGAAAAGGTGCAGCTCAGAAGGAGGCTGGAAGGGGAGAGGCATATGCAGTTCTCGTTGTGCTGTGCAGGCTCTAGGCCGTCTTCTCCATATCCTTGAAATGGAAGTTCACGAGGATCGAGAGGCCATCGAAGCCTTCGCGCAGCACATAGGGGGTCTTCGGCCAGACGACCGGGATTGTCGCGAAGTCCGTGCGGACAAGCTGGCGGTCTGCGGCAATCGTGTCTTCCTTGGCGGTGTCTTCATCGAGCGATGTCCTCGCAGCATCGACATAGCCATCGAAGGCAGACGAATTGTAGAAGCTCGAGCGCTGCGAGGCGTTCGTGCTGTAGAAGTATGACGCCATGAATTCCACACCGATGAAGGAGAGCGTCGACCAGGTCACGAGCGTGATCGTGAGGGCGCCGTTCGCGCGCTCCTCGCGCCAGAGGCCGGCATCGATGGTCTGGACTTCGACGTTCACGCCGATCTGGCTCCAGTAGTTCTGGATAGCGACCATGACCGCCTGGTCGGAGCTTCTGACCTGTGCCGTGAACGAGAGGTTCGTCGCTCCCGCCTCGGCGAGGAGCTCCTTTGCCTTCTCCGGATCGTATTCGAGGACATCGGCGCCCTCATCGGAGTTCGTGACCGAGGGCGGGATGAAGCCTGTGCAGGGCTCTGCCGAGCCGGAAAGGACCGTATCGGCAAGCTCCTGGCGGTTGATTGCAAGCGAGAGGGCCTGACGTACCCGGACATCCTGGAGCATAGGCTCGTTCAGGTTCAGGTTCACGAACTGCGTGGAGCCGGGCATGTACATCTCGATCCGGTCCTTCACGTCCGGATCGGACTCGTACTGGGTCAGAAGCGACGTGCTGAAGAAGCAGAGGTCGATGTCGCCGTTCTTGTAGTTCATCATGCGCGTGT
>JBJEHU010000009.1:0-17307 GCA_051876355.1 Atopobiaceae bacterium
CGGCAAGATACGTGAGCCTACAGCCGCCATAAGCCGTCTTCGGCAATAACCATTCAGCCTCGTGCGGTTATCGTTTCTATTGATAGATTTGTCGTAATTACGGCAGGAGTGGAATCCCCAGCGATGAAATATGCCCAGCCATCGACGCCGATAGCTGGGCATCATAGAATATATTCTCGCTTGACAGATTAGCTTCCCATGTTCAGCCAAGGGTAAGCATGAAACATAGGCTCAGGGACGGGCAAGCGGATGGTGCTGTGCCATGCCAGCACGTCTTGGCAGCTTGATCTGAGGATTGCGTTCTCTGGTATAGACCAGAATCTCGCGATGGCCCATATCCCGGGGGAGCTCGATAGTTTCACGTGAAACAAAGTCCATGCCACAGAGCTCTGCAGCATAGAGGCTGTCATCATATTCCTCATCGCTCAGCTGGCCCTTACTGACAACAAGAGCGCCATGGCGGCAGAGAAGGGGAGAAGCATATTCAATGAGGACCGACAGAGGAGCGACAGCTCGCGCGACGACGGTGCCAAACTGGCGCTTGTGGGTAAGAGCCAGCTCCTCGGCTCGGACAGCATCTGCACCGATCCTGTCATCAAGTCCGAGCTTTTCGATGAAATCAGCGACAGCAGAGATCTTCTTCTGGGTCGAGTCGATAAGGAGGCCTTGAGATGAGCTCATGACAGCCAGAGGTATCCCAGGGAACCCGGCGCCGGTGCCGAGATCCAGATAGGGGAGATGCGTCTTCTTCTGGCTCTCAAGGAAGCGGGGGAGGAGCGTGAGCGAGTCGACCACATGGAGCGTCACAGCGCTCTCGGGGTCCGTGATCCTCGTGAGGTTCACGTGCCTGTTTGTCTCCTCGACGAGGTCGAGGTCCCTAAGCAGCAGATTGCATTGTTCCTCATCGGCTTCCACGCCGATTTGATTTAATTCTTGATGCAACTGCTTCCGTACCGATTCGCTGTCTTCGAACATGCAGCCTCCTTCTACGAGGCAATTGTCGCATAAAAAAGGAAGGCCGCCGAAGCAGCCTTCCTTATGTCCATGCTATATGCGTCTCGGACCTACTTGACGAGCGTCACGACCACATGGCGCATCGGCTCTTCGCCTTCGGAATGCGTGACGACGCTGTCATCGTCCACAAGCGCCAGGTGCACAAGGCGGCGCTCATAGGCATTCATCGGCGGCAGGCTCACAGCGCTGTGCTGCTTCTTCGCACGTGCTGCAGCGGAACGGGCAAGAGACTGCACCTTGTTCTTGCGGCGGCTCTTGTAGCCCTCGATGTCCACAACGATGGGGTAGTGGAAGCCGAGCGTGCTGCTCAGAAGCGAAGACACGACCATCTGGAGCGCATCAAGCGTGCGGCCGTGGCGTCCGATGAGGACAGCCAAATCTCCACCATTGATATCGAGGATGAGCTCACCGTTGTCGCCGTCGTACTCATCGATGCTGATGCCGGTCTCTCCGAAGTAGGAGAGGATGTCCTTGATGGAGCGGATGGCAGCATCAGCGACGAAATCGAGCTCGTCGTCGGTGAGATCCTCGCCTGCCTCGTACTTCTGCTTGATCGTGGCAGCCATGTCTGATGTGGCTTCAGCTGCATCGGCTGCGGCCTCTGCCTCCAGTTCTTCCTCCATGAAACACCTCCTGGATAGAAAAAGTGCAGCAGGGGCTGTGCCCTGCTGCGGGAATGCTAGTTCTTCTTGTGCTGGCGCTTCTTGACTTCGCGGCGCTCGACCTCGATGACGCGGCCCTGCTTTGCTTCCTTTTCGGCCTGCTCAGCCTTCACCTGGTCCATGACGCGCTGGGTGATGAACTTCTGCTGGGCAACCTGCCAGATAGCGGAGGCATCGTAATAGAGAAGGACAGCTGCCGGCACAGACCAGCCGAACCACACCATCATGACGGCCATGACAATGCCCATGATGAGGTTCTGGCTATGCTGCTCCTCAGGCATGTTCTTCATGTTCATGAGCATCGGGATGAGCGTGAGCACGCCAAACGCTGCAACAAAGAGCACATAGACAAGGCCATAGCCAAGCCAGCCGTACTGGGCGACTGCCTGGGCAGGGGAGATTGCGATCGAAGGAAGGATGCCATAGAAGCTTGCATCGCCAGGAACGTTCTTCGCGACCGTGAAGAGGGCGAAGAAGACCGGCATCTGGATGAGAATCGGGAGGCAGCCACCGAGAGGATTGAACTTGTTCTCGGAATAGAACTTCTGCATCTCCTCCTGCATGCGCTGCGGATCGTCCTGATACTTCTCCTGCAGCTCCATCATCTTCGGCTGGAGTGCCTGCATCTTTGCGGACGACCTCGTGCTCTTTGTCATGAGCGGCGTGATCAGAAGACGGATGATAACCGTCAGGATGATCACGGCGAGGCCCCAGTCGCCGCAGAAGCTTTCGATGCCAGCAAGGACGCTGGTCATCCAGTTAATAAACCAATCCCACATCTTTCCTCCGTAGCCAGATATCAGGGAACTGGATCGTAGCCACCACGGTGGAACGGGTTGCACCGCAGGATGCGCTTGAACGCAAGCCACGACCCCTTTGCAGCCCCGTACTTCTGGATGGCTTCAAGAGCATATTCGGAACACGTCGGCTCATAGATGCAGGAATCTGGCAGAAGGGGAGAGATGTAACGACGGTACCCCCTGACAAGAGAGGTGAGAATACGCGCTGCTGTGGACTGCTCGTTTTCTGCCTCCAGCATCAACGAACGCCAGCCTTCGAAAGAAGCCTCTCGAGGGCGGCGCTCACATCGTCCGGTTTTGCATCATGCGTGTCGCGGGTAGCGAAGAGGATCACGTCGTGCTTCTCAAGAGGCATCCCCGACATGCGGGCAGCCTCGCGCAGGACCCTCTTGCAGCGGTTGCGGAAGACCGCATTTCCGAGCCTTTTAGGCGCAACGAAGGCAATCCGGCCTGGATTGCCTTCGTCAGCCATGGCTACCGTCATGCGGACAAGCCGGTTTGTGTACCTGCGGCCACGCGAGAAGACCCGCTCAAAATCCTGTCTGGATTTGATGGTCTCCATTGATGCACCTAGACCGTGAGCCTCTTGCGGCCCTTTGCGCGGCGGCGTGCGAGGACCTTGCGGCCATTCTTGGTTGCCATGCGGGCACGGAAGCCGTGGGTCTTGGCACGGCGGCGCTTGTTCGGCTGATAAGTGCGCTTCATATCGTTTCCTCCTGTTAGAAGTACCAAAGGCATAGGTGCAATAGCCCTAAGATTGTAAGAGTCTTCCTGCGATGATGTCAATTTTTTGAAAAGTTCTCCTCAATTCCAATTTTCGGCTCACGAGGCTGCCCAGAACCAGCTGGATTGAAATGTTCTGCATGTTTCGACAACTTTCCATCCAGTGATGAAAGTTTCCTGCCATAGCCGCGAATATTCGTCTGAGTTTTCATCTTTCTTTCGTCGCTTGTCGAAAACATGCTTTCTTCTTTTCGACGCTGTTTTCACAATGGCAGAAAACTTTCTTCCACTTTTCTTTCTTCGTGAAAGTTTTCTTCAATTGTTCAGCCATAGAAGAAAACTATTCGGGTTCTTTCATCCATGGGAAGAAATTTTCTTCGCCGTAGTAAGCTATGAGGGCAGAAAATTCCATGGGACAGGGCGCTGGAGGTGCAGGGATGGCAACAGATTTCTACCCGTTCGTCGAGAATCCGGGAGCTGGCAGCCAGCCTCCTGCACTCGAAGTCCACTATGCCGCGCGCATCGCGGTCTACGACGATGCGGCAGCAGCGCCCCGGGTCGTCGTCGTGGAGCCGAAAGACGTGCGTGCCTACCTCGAAGAGATCACGAGCGAGGTCACGCGCCTTTCGCATGAACAGGGCGGCACGATTCCGTTCATGGTGATACGAGAGATTGTCGAGAACTTCATCCATGCCTACTTCATGGAGCCGACCGTCTCGATCCTCGATGGGGGAATGACGATCAGGTTCTCCGACCAGGGTCCTGGCATCCAGCAGAAGGGGCGCGCGCTCGAATACGGCACGAGCTCTGCGACCGAGGAGATGCGCCGCTATATCAGAGGCGTCGGATCGGGGCTGCCGTATGCCCAGCAGTACATGGCTGACAAGGGCGGCACGCTCGAGATTGCAGACAACATAGGCCATGGCACGATCGTGACCATATCCATGAAGAAAAGCGCGAAGGAGGAGGAAGCTCCTGCAGCACAGAACAGAATGCAGATGCAGCCGTCTCAGCAGCCCGGAGCATACCCTTCCCAGCAGGCCTATCCCGCCCAGGCACAACCAAATGGCTACCAGCAGGGCTATCCGAACCAGATGCAGCCCGCTGCCTCGTGGCAGCAGATGCCCCAGCAGAATCCATACCAGCAGCAGATGTGGGGTGCTCAGCAGAACCCGTATGGGGCACCCATGCAGCAGGGATACCAGCAGTATCCGCAATACCAGCAGCAGTATCAGCAGCCAGCTCAGCAGGACTATCCCCAGAATCTGCCGCAGGGAGCAGGCCAGCAGATGCCTCAGATGGGGCAGACGGCGCCGAATCAGGGCGGATACCAGCCAGGCCAGATGCCGGCTGCGTCCTGGCAGCAGAATCAGGCAGCGCCCCAGCAGGGCATGTCCGAGGCTGCACCGCAGGCAAACGCCTTCTCGGGTCTCCATATCTCCGAGCGAGGACAGGCTGCGCTCCAATATCTTGCTGTGCATGAGGCAGTCGGACCGTCGAATCTCATGAAGGCCTATGGAGGATCGCAGCCCACCTGGTCGCGCGAGCTCAAAGAGCTCGAAGGCATGGGCCTCATCAAGAAGGATGGCCAGAAATACTATCTGACCGAGGTCGGAAACCTCTTCCTCGGCTCCCATTAGCGCAAAGTACAACAAATTACAGTTTTCTACATGCCGTCCCTTGTTCTACAATGAGTTTTCGACAAATTGGCATCACACTCCCAAGGAGCAGGCATGGAGGTATCCGCAAACGAAGAGGCACGCATCCTCTGGGATGATGTCCTGGATCTTCTGAAGGCAAAGGAGCTCGCTCCTGCCGTCCTTGCCATGCTCAAGAGCTGCACGCCGGAGCAGATGGGGGAGGGCGAATTCCACATCTCGACGACGACGCGCTTCGTGAAGCTCAAGGTCGACGAGAACCGCCCCCTCATAGAGGAAGCCCTGAAGGAAGCGGCATTCGAGGACCTCGCGCTTGTCTGCGACCTCGGAGACGCAAAGAAGATGCCGGTGCGCACGAACTCCGAGGTGACGCCGGAAGAGCTCGATGGCCTGAGAAGGCAGGAGGCAGCCCCAGCAGAAGAGGCACCCGCCCCTGCCGCAGCGCCTGCTCCGCGCGCGCCCGAACCCAAGAAGGCAGCACCGCAGGAGAATCCCCTCATCGAGGCCATTCCGGAGAACGATTCGAAGCTCACGTTCGACCGCTTCGTCGAAGGCGAGGAGAACCAGATCGCCCTCCAGGCAGCAAAGCAGGTCGCAGACGGCGAGAACAAGAGCTACAACCCGCTCTTCATCTACGGAAAGAGCGGCCTCGGCAAGACCCACCTTCTGAAGGCCATCCAGAACTACATCGTCCAGACCCAGCCGCAGCGCCTCTGCGTCTACCGCACGGGCACAGAGTTCGTGAGCGACTACGTCCAGGCCATGACAGAGAAGGATGCAACGGCAAGAGGTGCGCTCGAGCGCCACTACCATGCAATCGATGTCCTCATCATCGACGATATCCAGCAGATGGTAGGCCGCGAAGGCACGATCAACTTCTTCTTCAACACGTTCAACTACCTGCGCGACCATGGCAAGCAGATCGTGCTTGCTGCAGACCGCTCCCCTATGCAGCTCGGCATGGGCACAGACGGCCTCGACGAGCGCGTGACCTCCCGCATCGACTCCGGATTCACGATCGGCATCGAACAGCCGAGCTATGAGCTCAAGCTGAAGCTCGTGAAGACATTCTACGAGAGGATGCGCCAGGACGCGATCGACGAGCATATAGAGGATGCGACCGGCAGGATCTCCGACGAGAACCTCCAGCTCATGGCAGAGAAGTCAGGCACGAACATCCGCGTGATCTCGGGCTTTGTCCAGTCCTGCCTCATGATGGCGCACAGGAAGGAGCTCAAAGGCGAGGAGCTCACCCGTGACGACGTTATCGCCCAGGCAAGCCTCAAATGGCCGACGGGGCAGAAGATCGTGACGATCGAGCAGATACAGAAAGCTGTCGAGAACTATTACGGCATCCAGCACACCGACCTCATCGGCTCGAAGAGGAACAAGGAGCTCATGGAGCCAAGGCATGTCGCGATCTGGCTCTCCCGCGAGCTCACGGACAATACGCTTGCCGATATCGGAAAGAAGTTCGGCGGACGCTCCCATGCTACCGTCATGCACAGCCTCAAATGGGTCGACGCTGCCAGGAAGGAGAACCGCATCTTCCTCCAGAAGGTCGATACCATCTCCGAGGAGATCACGGACTAGCACAGCCCTGTCAGAAATCTTGCAGAGAAGCTGTCGAAAGCTGTCAGCAACTCGTCATATCGTGGTGAAAGAAATTGTCGAGGGATTGATGAAAGGTGAAAGTGTTCACGGCCAATCAGTTTTCAACCACGTATGAAACAGGCATCCAACAGGGGATATGCCGAGATTTCGACTTTTCATCAGGCCTTACTATGACTGCTATTTCTTTGTATCTTATATATCTATATAAATAAGAAAGGGGCAAGGACCCATGAAGTTCACCGTGAGCCAGTCTTCACTTGCACAGGCACTTGCAATCGTATCGAAGGGCATGGGGTCGAACGCTTCCCAGCCCATCATCTCTGGCGTCCATCTCATTGCAGAGAATGGGACGCTCGAGCTCCAGACGACGGATACGACGATCTTCATCCGCCACTCCATCCCGGCCAATGTGGACGAAGAGGGAGAGACGGTCCTCTCCGGCAAGATCCTGATGAGCATCGTGAAGAACCTGGCTGATGCTCCAATCTCTGTCGAAGGCGACGACCACAATGTGATGATCGCTTCCGGCAAGTCCTCCTTCCGCCTCAATGCCCTCTCGCCCGAAGACTTCCCGTCCTTCCCGGAGTATGAGTTCGAGAATTCGGTCGAGCTCGACTCCGACGTGCTCCAGACGATGGTGGACAAAGTCTACAAGGTCACGTACAAGGACAACTCCCGTCCTATCCTGTCGGGCATCCTGACGACCGTCGAGGACAACACGATCCGGCTCGTTGCGACGGACTCCTACCGCCTTGCGGTGTGCGACACGAATGTCGATACGTCGAACGCAGAGGCCTTCCGCGCCATCCTTCCGGGATCTGTGTTCCATGAGGTGCTCGGCCTTCCGGGCATGACGGAGAAGATCTTGATCGGCATCACCCCTTCCCAGGTTGTCTTCCAGTTCGGCAACACGACATTCATCGCCCGAAAGATCGAGGGTAACTTCCCGAACTACAAGCAGCTCCTGCCGACGTCGTGCACGACGAAGGTCACGGTCAATGTCTCCGAGCTTGCCTCGGCCCTGCGCCGTGTCTCCGTCATCGCCCTCGCGAATCCATCGGTGCGCTTCGATATCGAGTGCGACGCGAAGCTCATGAAGCTCTCTGCCACCTCTCCTGACCAGGGAGATGCGACGGAGTATGTGAACATCGACGCCGAAGGCAAGGACATGGCCATCGCCCTCAACTACCACTACGTGAACGACTGCATGAATGCTGTGTCTGACCAGGACGAGATCACGCTCGAGCTCCAGTCCGCCATGCAGCCGGGCATCTTCAAGAGCTATGCGAAGGTGAACTATCTCTACCTCCTCATGCCGGTCAGGATGTAGCGCGTGGGCCTCAAGGTCAAGACGCTCTCGCTCTGGAACTTCCGGAGCTTCGCCGAGAGGGAGATCTCCTTCGACGAGAAGATGACGATCATCTCAGGTCCCAACGCCGTCGGGAAGACGAACGCTGTCGAGGCGCTCCAGCTCCTGACGGCGGGGGCTTCGTTCAGAAAGCCGACAGCCGCAGAGCTCCTGCGCGAAGGGGCAGAGGCGGGACGGGCCGATCTTGCGCTTTCAGGAGATGGACGTGAGGTCGATGCGGCGCTCACGCTCAAGGACGGCAAGCGCCGCTTCTTCTGGTGCGGCAAGCCCTGCCATGCGCACGATCTTTCCGGCAACCTCATGAGCGTCCTCTTCACGCCGGACGACCTCTCCCTCGTGAAGCGGTCTGCGAGCTACCGAAGAGACGAGCTCGATGCCTTCGGTGCCCAGGTGAACAGGGGCTATGCGAAGGTGCTCAGGACCTATACAAGGGGAATCGAGCAGAGGAACCGTCTTCTCAAGGAGCCTTCGTTCGATACGGGCCTTCTCGATGCCTGGGATGCAAGCGTCGCCCTTGGTGCGGCCACGCTTCTCGTGCACCGCCTTGCGCTCTTCAGGAGGCTCTCAGAGGCTGCACACGACATCTATGGACAGATTGCCCAGGAGGAGCTTTCCTGCGCCTACAAGAGCTCTCTGGGGCCCCTGCCGGAGGGTGCCACGCGCGAGGACCTGACCTCGCTCATGGCGGAGGCGCTTGCCCAGGGCAGGGAACAGGACCTGAGAAGACAGATGAGCTGTGTCGGCCCCCACCGGGACGATATCGCCTTTGCGCTCGATGGCCGGGATGCGAGAAGCTTTGCCTCCCAGGGCCAGCAGCGCTCGATCGTCCTTGCGTGGAAGATGGCAGAAGTCGAAGTGTCGAGGCAGATCCTGGGGGCATCCCCTCTGCTTCTTCTCGACGATGTGATGAGCGAGCTCGATGAAGGCAGGAGGCGTGCCCTTACGTCCTTCATGCAGGAAGAGATGCAGACCGTCATTACGACGACAAATCTGGGGTATTTCCCTGATGAGCTTCTGGAACGTGCAAAGGTGGTCGAGATCGGTGAGCGAGGATAAGGATACGGAAGGCTATCCTGCCTTCGAGCCGACAGACACGGATGCAACCTCCCGCGAGGAGTTCTACCGCATCTCCGAAGGCTCGGGCGAGGTCTCGATGAAGCGTGTCACGAAGGTGGACACGCTCCTGCGCGGTTACATGTCGGGGTCCATGAAGCGGGGCATGAGCATGCAGGCCAGGGCCTCCGCTGCCTGGTGGCAGGCGAACGGTGACCTCGAGCACCGGCATACCCAGGGCATCTACGTGAAGGAATTCAAGACGAAGGCACCGGTGCTCTATGTCTACATAGACACCTCGGCGCTTCTCCAGGACTTCACGACAAACAAGGAGCTCTATCTCGCACGTCTTGCGAACAGGGGATTTGCGGCGTCCGACATCAAGTTCCAGCTCTCGAAGAAGGGGAGGAAAAAGCCGCTTGCCCCGCAGAGTGCACGCAGGCAGGCAAAGCCTGTGAAGCCCGCCTCGTCTCTGGCCCCTCTCGACGAGAGGACTTCCAAGGCGATCGATGCAGGCTGCGAAGAGCTGCCGGAGGGCCTGAAAGGTGCTGCTGCCCAGGCACTCAAGCTCATGCTTGAGCGCAGCAGAAGCGATGGGGAGGGGCAGGCGCGCAAGGGCTGAGCCTTTTCGTCTTCGGCATATGCCAGAGCGGGGCGAGAATGTGCAAGGCATTCCCGCCCTATTGCTGTGCCCCTCCACGCTGCCGCCTCGGGCATGGATCCGATGGCCGGTGTTTCGCGGGCAAAGCCTGTCTAACGGATTTCAGCCATAGATAGGCTCTGTCAGGTATCCAGTATGCGCAAATTCGATAAATGGGCTGAAAATGGCTCTCAGGGCCTTCTGAGGGAATTTTGATTGTGCTTAGCCTGCGCTTTCTGTCTTGGCAGACCATATATTCTCCCTGCTGTGGCCTATCATGAAACAGTCTGTACACGTGCATTTCGAAGAGAGGATGAGCGTGCCCAAGAAAGAAGAGTACGGCGCGAGCAGCATCAAGGTCCTCGAAGGCCTTGAGCCGGTCCGCAAGCGCCCTGGCATGTATATCGGCTCCACGAGCGTCACGGGTCTTCATCATCTGGTCTGGGAGGTCGTCGACAACTCTGTCGATGAGGCTCTCGCTGGCTTCTGTACGAAGATCAAGGTGACCGTGCATGCCGACAACTCCGTCACGGTCGAGGACAATGGCCGTGGCATCCCGGTGGCAAAGCACCCGCAGAAGAAGATTCCGACCCTCGAGGTCGTCCTCACGGTGCTCCATGCCGGCGGCAAGTTCGACAACAATGCCTACAAGGTCTCCGGCGGCCTCCACGGCGTCGGCGTCTCTGTCGTGAATGCCCTCTCCAAGCGCCTGATCGTCACGGTCAAGCGCGATGGCGGCATCTACCAGATGGAGTTTGCCCGCGGCAAGACTGTCAAGAAGATGGAGCAGATCGGCACCTCGAAGGCGACCGGCACGACCGTCACGTTCTGGCCGGATGACGAGATCTTCGAGACGACGGTCTTCAACTACGATACGCTGCATGACCGCCTGCAGGAGACGGCCTTCCTGAACAAGGGACTCAAGATCATCCTCACGGACGAGCGCGAGCTCACGCCGCGTGTGGACGAGTTCTGCTATCAGGGCGGCATCATCGACTTCGTCAAGTTCCTGAACAACGAGAAGGAGATCCTTCCCGGCTGCTCGAAGCCCATCTACATCGAGGGCAAGACCGACCCTGACACGCCGCTCGAGAAGAAGGGCGAAGTCGAGGTTGCCATGCAGTGGAATGCCGGCTACTCGGAGAATGTCATGGGCTTTGCCAATGACATCTACACCGAGGAAGGCGGCATGCACATCGAGGGCTTCCGCACCGCTCTGACGAAGGTCATGAACGACTATGCAAGGAGCCACAACCTCCTGAAGGAGAAGGATTCGAACCTTACGGGCGACGATATCCGCGAGGGCCTGTGTGCCATCATCTCTGTCAAGCTTCCGGACCCGCAGTTCGAGGGCCAGACGAAGGCAAAGCTCGGCAGCTCCTACATGCGCACGCTCACGAACCGCATCGTCTCCCAGGGCTTCTCCGACTATCTCGAGGAGCACCCGAACCAGGCGAAGGAGATCTTCAAGAAGGCCTCCCAGGCAGCACGCGGACGCCTTGCAGCCCAGAAGGCACGCCAGGCAACGAGGAGGCGCGGTCTCCTCGAGACGGCATCCCTTCCTGGCAAGCTTGCTGACTGCTCCGTGCGCGAGGCGGCCATGACCGAGCTCTTCATCGTCGAGGGCGACTCCGCAGGCGGCTCTGCAAAGATGGCACGCGACCGTTCCATCCAGGCAGTGCTCCCGCTTCGCGGAAAGATCTTGAACGTCGAGCGCGTCCAGGAGCACAGGGCCCTTTCCTCCGATACGATCCAGTCCCTCATCACGGCCATCGGCACGGGCGTGGGCGAAGAGTTCAACATCGAGAAGGCCCGCTACCACAAGATCGTCATCATGACGGATGCCGATGTCGACGGCGCCCACATCAGGATCCTGCTTCTCACGTTCTTCTTCCGCTTCATGAAGCCCATGATCGAGGCAGGCTACATCTACGTGGCGCAGCCCCCTCTCTACCAGCTGAAGCCGAAGGGCAAGAAGCACGGCAAGTACCTCTATACGGACGAGGAGCTTGCTCTCGAGGCCAAGAAGTACGAAGACCCGACGAAGTACACCGTGCAGCGCTACAAGGGTCTCGGCGAGATGGACCCTGAGCAGCTCTGGACGACGACCATGGACCCGAAGAACCGCATCATGCTCAAGGTCACGATCGATGATGCGATGGCAGCTGAGCGTGCCGTCGAAGACCTCATGGGCACCCAGGTGGAGAAGCGCAAGGACTTTATCCAGAACCACGCCAAGGACGTGCGGTTCCTCGACATCTAGCGAAAGGTGATACGTGGCTGACGACAAGAACAGGCATCCAGGCGACGACCTCTTCTCAGACGACGGGGAAGACAATACCCCTGAGCGCGGCGACGAGTTCGAAGACGACCTGGACGACACCGACGAGGACACGGAGGATCTGGACGGATCCGACGATGATGACCTCGACGGCGACGACGATGAAGATGAATACGGAGATGAGGAGGAAAGCGGCGAGGAGAATCTGAACCTCGCTGGCGCCAACCTCTCCCATACGCTTTCGGATGAGGCAGGCACGCGCCTCGATCTCTCCGACATCCATGGCGGCGCGCTCAAGCCGGACGACATGGCAGAAGAGATGAAGGCCTCCTTCCTCGAGTACTCCATGTCCGTCATCGTTGCGCGTGCCCTCCCGGACGTGCGCGATGGCCTGAAGCCGGTCCACCGCCGCATCCTCTACGCCATGAACGAGGCTGGCATCACGCCGAACAAGCCCCACAAGAAGTCGGCATGGACTGTCGGCGAGGTCATGGGCAAGTACCATCCCCACGGCGACAGCTCCATCTACGACGCAATGGTTCGCATGGCACAGGACTTCTCGATGAGGCTTCCCCTCATCGATGGCCATGGCAACTTCGGCTCCATCGACGGCGATCCCCCAGCAGCAATGCGCTACACGGAATCGCGCCTGACGCGTGCCGCCATGGAGATGCTTGCCGACCTCAACAAGGAGACAGTCGATCTCCAGCCGAACTACGACGAGTCGCTCTCCGAGCCTGCCGTCCTTCCTTCGGGCTTCCCGAACCTTCTTGTCAACGGCTCGAATGGCATCGCTGTCGGCATGGCAACAAACGTGCCGCCCCACAACCTCAAGGAGACCATCGACGCCGTCTGCCTCATGATCGACAATCCCGAGGCAACGACGGATGAGATCATGCAGGTGCTCCCCGGTCCTGACTTCCCGACCGGCGGCATCATCATGGGCACTGACGGCATCAGGGAAGCCTACGAGACAGGACGCGGCACCATCACGCTGCGCGCGAAGGTGCACGTCGAGCAGAACAAGAACGGGCGCCAGCGCCTCGTCGTGACCGAGATCCCGTATCAGGTCAACAAGGGCCTTCTCCAGGAGAAGATTGCCCAGGCCGTGAACGAGAAGAAGATCGAAGGCATCTCCGACCTGCGCGACGAGTCGAACCGCAAGGGCATGCGCATCGTCATCGACCTCAAGAACGGCGCCGTGCCTGAGGTCGTGCTCAACAACCTCTACAAGCACACGCAGCTCCAGTCGAACTTCGGCGTCATCGATATCGCTCTTGTGGACGGCGTGCCGAGGACGCTGTCTCTGCGCGAGATGATTCACTACTACATCGAGCACAGGGTCGACGTCGTCACGAGGCGCACGCAGTACGACCTCGACAAGGCAAAGAAGCGCGTCCATGTCCTCGAAGGACTCCTCATCGCTGTGGACAACATCGATGAGATCGTCCACATCATCCGCTCCTCGAGGGATGATGCCGAGGCAAAGAGGCGCATGAACGAGCGCTTCCAGATCGACGATATCCAGGGCGAGGCAATCCTCCAGATGCGTCTGAGGAGGCTCACCGGCCTCGCGCGTGACGAGCTCGTGGCTCAGATCAAGGAGCTCCACGAGATGATCGCCTACTACGAGGACCTTCTTGCCCACAAGGAGAAGATCTTGGGCGTCATCAAGGACGAGCTCCATGCAATCGCGGAGAAGTACGGCGACAAGAGGCGCACGAAGATCAACGCCCATGCTGTCCAGAACCTCGACGTCGAGGACCTCATCGCAGAAGAGGACATGGTCATCACGTTCACCCATGCCTCCTACGTGAAGAGGCTGCCGGTCGCTACCTACCGTGCCCAGAAGCGCGGCGGCAAGGGCATCCGCGGCGTGAGCTTGAAGGACAACGACTTCGTCGAGGATCTCTTCGTCGCCTCGACGCATGACTACATCATGTTCTTCACGAACAAGGGCAAGGTGTACCGCCTCAAGGTCCATGAGCTGCCGGTGGGCTCGCGCAATGCCCGCGGCACCGCTATCGTGAACCTGCTGCCGCTCGAGGAAGGGGAGCATCCGACAGCTGTCATCACCTGCCGCGACTTCCCGAAGGACGAGTATCTGCTCTTCGCCACGAAGCAGGGCATCGTGAAGAAGACGGCCATGTCCGAGTACGACAAGACAAGGCACGATGGCCTCATCGCTATCAACCTCAAGGGCGGAGACGAGCTCATCAATGTGCGCCGCGTCAAGCCGGGCGAGAAGGTCATCCTCGTCACGACTGACGGCAAGGCAATCCTCTTCGACGAGTCCGAAGCCCGCGAGATGGGCAGGGCTGCCGGCGGCGTCCGCGGCATCACGCTCAAGAGCGATGCGACCGTGCTCGGCATGGAGATCACGAACGGCAACGGAGACCTCTTCGTCGTGACCGAGAACGGCTACGGCAAGAGGACGCCTGTGAGCGAGTATCCCGAGCACAAGCGTGGCGGCCAGGGTGTCCAGACCATCGCGATGACGGACAAGAAGGGCAAGCTCGTTGCCTGCCGTGTGGTGGGCCCCCAGCATGAGCTCATGATCATGAGCGAGTCCGGTGTCGTCATCCGCGTCCGTGCGAACGAGATTCCACGTCTCAAGCGTGCGACCCAGGGTGTCCGCATCATGAACCTGCCCGAGAACGACCATGTGAGCGCCGTGGCACGCATGGTCGCGAAGAAGAAGCAGGCCCCGAAGCATGATTCGAACCAGATGGGCCTGGACCTTGTCTCTGCCGGCGCGAAGGAAGCCGACGACGAGGAGCCGGTCGATATCGGCGGCGAGGAAGAGGTCGACGAGGATTCGATTGACGGCGACGAGGAATAGCTTCCTCGAAATATGCAGAGCAGGCAGGAGCTTTCTCATGGGAGAGCTCCTGCTTTTGTATCTACGCATATATCTGCTTGAAGTGGACCGCTCAGGGGCCCGGAAAATGTTGTGCAACAAATAGGGGAGGGACAGAGGCTACATTCAGCCTGAATCAAGGAATCCCCGAGGTGAGGGAGGAACACCATGGATGCAGGCACGAAGCGCCTCGGCTGGAGAGGCAGGCACCCAGAGGTCCTCGCAGCGGCACTCATCGCCGCGCCCGGGGCAGCGGCGGCCGCTCCGAAGTCAGAAGTCCTGAGCACGGAAGCATATGCTGCGACAGCGGAGGCCAAGGGCCAATGGATGCAGAGCGGCAGCAGATGGTGGTACCGCAATGCCGATGGCACCTATCCTGCGAGCTGCTGGAAGGAGATCGACTACAGCTGGTACCACTTCGACGCATCCGGTTGGATGCAGACCGGCTGGCTCCTGGATGGCGGCAACTGGTACTACCTGCTTTCCGATGGAAAGATGGCGACAGGCTCGCAGGATGTCGGCGGCACGGTCTATCTCTTTGACAGTTCTTCGGGGAAGCTTGTCTACAACAAGGCCCAGTTTGACTGGTTCGGGTTCTACTACGGCTACTATCCCACTGTCTGCAGTGACGGCAATGGCGTCCTCGTCCCGTCGGGGTGGAAGCATGTCGATGCAAGCGACGGTTATCCCGGAGGTTGGATCTACCTCGACCAGTCCAGCACGGATCCGCGTTATGGCTACATGCACTTCCTCTGGAAGCAGATTGACGGTACCTGGTACTACTTCATGCCGGAATGGCCGAATGGACAGAGGGACTGGATCAGAACTTCTGGTGGTGTTGCTGTGGCGGGAAGCTATCCTGCTCAAGCTTTCATGGTGACAGGCTGGCAGAAGATCGGCACTGGCTATCCCACCGAGGATGGCAAGTGGACATGGATTGATGGGAATGACCTCAATGGCGGCATGATCTACGACGACAGTGGTACAGTGCGCACCTACGACGATGCCCAGTGGTACTACTTCGCCTCGTTCGGCGCAATGCAGACCGCCTGGCTTAATGACAGCGGCACCTGGTACTGGCTCACAGGATCGGGCGCCATGGGCACGGGCTGGCAGCTCGTGAACGGCACCTGGTACTGGTTCGATGCCTCCGGCGCAATGCAGACCGCCTGGCTGAAGGTCAGCGGCTCCTGGTACTATCTCTCGCCTTCAGGCGCGATGCTCCATGACTGTTGGGTCGGAATCTACTACCTCGGAAGCAGCGGGGCGATGATGACGAATGCTTGGACGCTCGACGGCTACTATGTCGGCGCCGATGGCGCCTGGGTGCCCGGCAAGTAGGCTTCGGCAACAGATTCTTTTGCGCAGGATGCACAGCGGAGGGGCTTCCGGAAGGGAGCCCCTCTTTCTCTGCATTCACGCATTGCAGCGTTCATCGAGCTCTCTGGTGGATTCATGCCCTTTCATGAGGATGATGATGGATGTTGCGCAACATCATGCAGATTGAATAGATGTACATTCAGATTGTTCTGGGGTAGCTGGCTTTCATCAGAAGGAGGAACAGATGAGATCGAACAATTCCACATCCGGATGGAGAAGGAAGCTCGCTCTCGTGCTGGCGGCAGTCCTGGTCGCCACCGGAGCGTCAGCGCTGGCACCTGCTGCCGGCCTCGGTGTGACGGAGGCTCAAGCAGCAACAGCATCATCGCAGGGAGAGTGGGTCTCGAGCAATGGCAGATGGTGGTACCGCAATGCCGACGGCACCTATCCCACAAGCTGCTGGCAGAAGATCGATGGCAAGTGGTACCACTTCGACTCCGCTGGCTGGATGCAGACTGGCTGGCTCTGGGACGATGGATACTGGCACTACCTCGATCCTTCGGGAGCGGCTGTCAATGATGACTGGCGCCTAATTGATGGAAAATGGTATTACCTTGGCTATAGTGATGATGGCCACGGCCAGATGCTTACTAATATCACTTTGCACGATCTTGATGTGTATGGTGGCGGCATGAAGATTTATTACTTCGCACCCGATGGTGCCATGGTGACTGGTTGGTATTACGTCGGCCAGATGGGCTACTTCAATGTCAATGGTTGGATCTATTGTGGTTCAGACGGCAACATGGTTTTCGGGTGGAAGAAGATCGACGGAATCTGGTATTTCTTCCAGGGCTCATTCGGATCGGTAGCTAATTACGCCAAGATGGCAACAGGATGGTTCCAGCCCTATCTTGAAACTGATTGGTATTACAGCGACCAGAATGGAGCCATGCAGACGGGCTGGCTGCAGTATGGCGGAAGCTGGTACTACCTCACCAATTCAGGAAAGATGGCGACAGGCTGGCAGCTCGTCAACGGCACCTGGTACTGGTTCAATGCCTCTGGCGCCATGGCAGACGGCTGGCAGCAGATCGACGGTACCTGGTACTACTTCTCCGCATCTGGTGCCATGCAGACCGGCTGGCTGAAGGTCAGCGGCTCCTGGTACTACCTCTCCGGATCAGGTGCCATGCTCCACGACTGCTGGGTGGGGAACTACTACCTCGGCTCGAATGGTGCCATGCTAACGAATTCCTGGAAATGACTGGTGACCTCCAGCATAACCGCAGGAATTCCTGTCGCCGCCGAAC
>JBJEHU010000010.1:0-3259 GCA_051876355.1 Atopobiaceae bacterium
AGCGTTGCTCTGCAGCGACAACGTTCGAGTATCGGCTGAAGATTGGCACTCATCGTGGACTTATGTCGAGAAGGCATGCCATTCTCTCGAGCGTGGATCAAATCTGAACTTCCTGCTAGAGGAGACGCCCTTTCTTTAAGAACTTGACATTAGAAAAACTCATTGCTACGAATCCAATTAATTCATGGCACGCCGTACTTCGATGCAATAGATCCTCAGGTCTCATTAATCAGCTCTTTGCTGCCCTCCATCCTCGCAGACTTTCTCTCTTACGAGAAAGCAATAGCAGCAAGTATCACTGCCACAGCTGCCCACTACAGGAGGTTCATGCTGTCCTTCAGGACAAGGGCCGATACAAGAAGGCCTGCCGGAAGCTCGGCAGAGGCAAGGACGGTCGCGGAGGCTGCACTCAGATGCGGGCCGCCGAGGCCGAAGAGAAGCACCGGCAGGAACATGCCGAAGAGCCCTGCCATGAGGGCATAGGGTGCCATGCCAGAGAAGAAGACACCCGAAGGAATATATGCAGGGCAGACCAGAAGCGACGCCAGCCCGAGGCCAAGGCAGATGAGGCTTCCGCGCTCCCCTGTCCCGCATGCAGGGCTCACACGCCCCGAGAGCACAAGAAACGTCGCACAGCTAAGCGCTGCCACCAATGCCGCAGCCACGCCTGCCAGGTCGAGGCCTGAAAGCCCTTTCTGCCAGACACCGCTTGCAAAGGGTGTCGCTAGAACGATGAGCACAGCAGAGATGGCCTCCCTGCGCTTTGGCTTCCTGCCATCGAGCACGAGCTGCACCGGGATGCCAAGCCATGAATACTGGAAGAGAAGCGTCAGGGCCACCGGCGCCTCGAGCCTTGTCATCGAGAAGCAGTAGAAGGAAGACGTCACGGCAGAAAGAGCGCCGAGCGCCATGAGCCTTGCAGCCTCGCGTGCCGGCAGGCGCACGAGACGGGTGCCGTGCGCGGCCTCCAAGAGGGCAAGGGCGATGAAGAGGGCGCATCCTGTCCAAGCCTGTGCTGCCACGACCTCCTGCCAGCTATAGCCTGCCGCATACGAGAGCTTGTACGTTGTTGCCATGAATCCATAGCTCGCACCGCCCATGAGCATCTCGAGCGCAGCCACGCTCTGTCCTGCACCTGTCTTCATCTTCATATATGAGCATCCTCCTTCCTGGCCCGACACACAAAAAAGCGCCGCACAGCGATGAAGCTGCGCGGCGCAAAGATGGCAGAGCCCGGAAACGACCACGAATTGTTTGCAGAGCCATGGTAGCCGGAATGGGGTGCCTATGCAAGCAGGGCTACTTTCCCTGCCAGACGATCCTCGGCTTCAGGTCCTCGACGCCCGCCTCGCCGAGATAGTGCTCGACGATTGCAAAGCCGAACTGGATGGCCGTGCCCATGCCACGGGAAGTGATGATGTTGCCATCGACGACGACCGGTGCCTCGGAGTAGATGGCGCCGCCCTCGACGCAGGCATCCTTGAAGTTCGGGTTCGAGGTCGCATGTCTGCCCTTGAGAAGGCCAAGCTTCGCGAAGATGGAAGGCGCTGCACAGATGGCAGCGATCTCCTTGCCGGACTTCGCGAACTCCACGACCTTGTCCGTCAGCGCCTTGCAGTCGCCGAGGTTCAGGGTTCCCGGCATGCCGCCCGGAAGCACGAGCATGTCATACTCGTCGAAGTCGAGGTCCTCGATCCTCTTGTCTGCCACGATATGGATCTGGTGCGAGGACGTCACGTCCTTCGTGCCCGTGATAGAGACGGTATCGCAGGGAATGCCGGCACGGTAGAGAAGGTCGCATACCGTGAGGCCTTCGATCTCTTCGAGGCCATTGGCGAGAAAGACGGCGACCTTCTTGTCAGATGTCTGCCTGAATGTCACAGATGCTCCTTTCGTTGAGCAATTTGCTATTCCCGTCCATTGTACCCTCGCAGCTTCTTGCTCCCATCTGGCCATTTTCTGAGGACAATGACCATCTGCAAATTCAGAATGGCGCATATCCGCGTTCGCGGTATTATCGGTTTAGCAAGCTGTGCCTTGGCTCATAGGGGGTCTGAGGCCGATTGCGTTTGGAGAGGAGAATCCATGCAGTATTCCGCAGAAGTGGAGAGGATGTGCCCCGTCACCAAGGGCGCATACCACGGACCTGCACCAATTCCCGAGGAGGGGAAGTGGGTCCAGGCCAAGGAGATCAAGGACATCTCCGGCTACACGCACGGTGTAGGCTGGTGCGCACCGCAGCAGGGTGCCTGCAAGCTCAGCCTCAACATCAAGGAAGGTGTCGTCGAGGAGTGCCTGATCGAGACCATCGGCTGCTCCGGCATGACGCACTCCGCTGCAATGGCAGCTGAGATCCTTCCGGGCAAGACGATCCTCGAGTGTCTCAACACCGACCTCGTCTGCGATGCAATCAATGTCGCTATGCGCGAGCTGTTCCTCCAGATCGTCTACGGCCGCTCTCAGACCGCATTCTCCGAGGGTGGTCTGCCTATCGGCACCGGCCTCGACGACCTCGGCAAGGGCCTCCGCTCCATGGTCGGCACCACGTACGGCACGAAGGCCAAGGGTGCCCGCTATCTCGAGCTCACGCAGGGCTACATCACGCACCTGGCACTGAACGAGAACGATGAGATCATCGGCTTCGAGTTCCTGAACCTCGGCAAGTTCACCGATGCCCTGAAGAAGGGCGTCGACGCCCAGAAGGCTGTAGACGACGCAATGGGCCGCTACGGTCAGTGGGACAACCCCGCCAAGGTCATCGATCCGCGTGTCGAGTAACCAGGAAAGGAGCTGATAAACATGGCAGTTACGTTCGAAGGCTATGAGCGCCGCATCGCCCAGATCAACAAGGCATGCGAGCAGTATGGCATCAAGGACCTCGAGGACGCCCGCAAGATCTGCACCGACCTCGGTTTCGATCCGTACGATATCACGACCGGCATCCAGTCCATCGCATTCGAGAACGCAAAGTGGGCCTACACCCTCGGCTGCGCTATCGCTGTGAAGAAGGGCTGCAAGACCGCTGCTGAGGCAGCTTCCGCAATCGGCGAGGGCCTGCAGGCATTCTGCGTCCCTGGCTCCGTTGCAGACGAGCGCAAGGTCGGCCTCGGCCACGGCAACCTCGGTGCAATGCTTCTCGGCGAGGACACCGAGTGCTTCTGCTTCCTCGCAGGCCACGAGTCCTTCGCAGCCGCTGAGGGCGCAATCGGCATTGCCAACAACGCCAACAAGGCCCGCAAGAAGCCGCTCCGCGTCATCC
>JBJEHU010000011.1:0-56516 GCA_051876355.1 Atopobiaceae bacterium
AGCCTTCTTCGCCGCCAGCCAGGACGCGACGAGCTCCTCGGACTGATCGCGGCGGGGAAGGGAAGCTTCGGCGTGAGCACGATGTGCAGGGCGCTCGGCATCGCGCGCTCGTCCTTCTGCGACTGGGCAGCCCGCACCCCCGAGGAGAAGGACCCATGGGCAGCCGTCAGGGAGGCCGTCCTGGAGCTCTGGGAGTCCTCCGAAGGCCGCTGGGGTGCCAGGACGATGCATGCGATGCTGCCGGATGGGTTCGCCGGGACGACGCTGCACCGCATCAGGAAATGCATGCATGAGCTGGGGATGCAGGGGATCCATCCCAGGAAGTCCAGGCGCACCGCCATCCCCGGCCCGGATGCGCCGGAGCGCCCCGGCCTCGTGCAGCGGCACTTCGAGCCGCCCGTCCCGACGACCGTGCTCTGCGGCGGCATCACCTGCCTGCGGACGCTGGAGGGCTGGCTGCATATGGCCACGGTGATCGACCTCGCCGCCAGGATGGTCGTGGGCCTGTCCTTCTCCGGCAGGATGACGGCCGACCTGCCGATAGCCGCCCTGGCATCCGCCTGGGGCCGCGGCTTCATCGCCGGCGGCGCCATCTTCCGCTCCGATCGCGGCAGCCAGTACACATCGAGGGCCATGGCCGGCTGGGCGCTTGCGCACGGCATCAGGCTCTCCGCCGGCAGGACCGGCAGCTGCCACGGCAACGCGGTGGCCAAGGGCTTATGTGCTCAAGCACATAATGATTCTAATGCGCTGGATGCGATTATGTGCCGAGTGGGTGCCGGACGGCAGGCGGAGGGGCCCGGCCATCCGGCGCCCAGCACATAATGCATCGCGCTACAGGGATTCGAGGAAGCTGAGGATGTCCCCCTGGGCTCTGTAGCGCCTGCAGCCGGATTCCTGCCGGCTGTCCGGATGCACCTTCGCCAGCGCATCTTCCTTCCTGGACATGCTTGCGACCATGTATCTGTGCGTCGTCTGCACGCTCTCATGCCCCAGCCATATGGCGATCGTCGAGAGGTCGACTCCGGATTCCAGCATGGCCATCGCGCAGGAATGGCGGAACACGTGGGGCGTGATCCGCTTTCCGGCGAGGGCAGGATGGAGCTCCGACGCCCGGCGAACGGCTGCATCGATCCGCGACCTTGCGCCCGACCTGCTCAGATGCTCGACATTCCTCCCGGGGAAGACGAAGTCGTCGGCTCCGAGCTGCCTCTCCTCGGCGAATGCCGTG
Organism: Atopobiaceae bacterium; assembly: GCA_051876355.1. GTDB lineage: Bacteria > Actinomycetota > Coriobacteriia > Coriobacteriales > Atopobiaceae > Olsenella_L. Next base: position 1,232 of record JBJEHU010000011.1, read on the forward strand.
ACCTCGCCGGCAACCTCTGGCCAAAGGGGCAGCGTGCGCTCCTTGCGCCCCTTTCCCGCAAGATGCACCGAGAGCCTGCCCCCGCGCCTCTCGAAGCTGCGCATCCTGAGGGCGACGGCCTCGCTTATCCTCGCTCCCGTGCTGAAGGGCAGCGACAGCAGGAGATGGTCCTCCTGCCCGCGCCGCGAGGCGGCATCGCATGCATCGAGGAGCCAGCCGACCTCCTCCTGCGTCAGATAGCCGACCTCGCGCCTCTTCTCCGTGCGGCGGGGGATGTCCGAGATCCGCTTCATCTCGGCAAGCCGCTCCGGAGCCCTGTATGCCGCATATGGGCAGAACGCCTTTATGGCCGCGAGCCTGCAGTTCACGGTCTGCGCCGAATTGCCGCGCCTCTCGGCGAGGTACAGCAGGAATTCCTCGACGTTCTCTGCCGTGAGGTCGTCCATGCCCACCTCCGATGCATCTGTGCCCCTCTCGTCGCGGAACCATCTGAGCATGAGCGAGAACGCATCGCGTTAGGAGGCGACGGTCTCCGGCGAGAGCTGCCTTCCGGCAGCCATCCACTGGAGGAAGAACCCCTTCAGGAGCTGTGGGAGGATGTCCTTCATGCCCGGTCCGCCTCCATCCGCATCGCGCGGCGGAACGAGTCTGCCGCCACTGCCATGAGCTCGGGGACGCCTGTCAGATGCCAGTAGGTATCCGAGAGCCTGCGGTGCCCGACATAGGCCGAGAGGTAGGGCATCATCGCGTTCACATCCTCGCCTTCCGCATGCCAGCGCAGCAGGGTCGACACGCAGAACGAATGGCGCAGGCCGTGCAGGCGCGGCCTCCTTCCTGAGAAGGCCTCGCCCCTCCCGATGAGCGTCCAGCGGATCTCCGAGAACATGCCTTCCGCAGAGTCCCTGCTGAGCGGCCTTCCGCCGGCCGAGACGATCATCCGGGCCGGAGCCCTGCCGCCTGCCTTCCCGCTGCGCCCCTCGACGTATCCTGGGATGCGCTCTGCGGTGCCCGGCGATACCGGGATCGTCCTGGACGATCCGGACTTGGAATCCCTTACAGCAAGGGTCCCGGCATGCGCATCGAAGTCGGCATCCCCGAGACCGGGCGCCTCGCCTATGCGGAGCCCGCATGACCACATGAGCCCGATCAGGAACGAGAGGCCCTTGCCCCTGAGGCCGTCTGGCGAGCCTTCCGAGAGCGCAGCGCGCATGGGCAGGCAGACATCCTCCTCGCTGTAGATGTACGGGACGACCCGGTCGGATGTGCGTCCGAGGAGCCCGGGCCGCATTGCGGGAAAGGCAGGGCCGAGCGCATGGGCGAATCCCGAGAAGCGCCTGACCGTCTCGTACCGCTGTGCCTGGTACGACCTCGGATGGCCGGCGCCGCTGCATGCCCAGGCGAGCGCCGACCCCTCGGTCGCATCGTCGCCGCCGAGGAAGGCTGCGAAGGCGCGCAGCCTCTGGGCCTCTCCGGCGAAGTCGAACCCGAGCGCCTGCTTGTACTCTATGTATCTGCTGGCCATCTCCTCGATCCCGCTCATCGCAGCCCCTCTCCGGGCCACGGCGCCGCAACCCTGCGGAGGTTCTCCGTGCTGGCCTTCACGTATCCCATCGTCGTGTCCACGCGCTCGTGCCCCAGCACGTCCGCGATAGTCTTCGCGTCGATCCCCGCATTGGCCATGTTCGTGGCCACCATCCTGCGCAGCCCATGCGTCCCGTGGTACGCCTCGATTCCCGCACGGCCGGCAGCCAGCGACATCGCCGTCTGGACCTGGTGCGACCGCATGGGCGTTCCGGCCGTGCTCAGGAAGAGGGAGCGGGTTCCTTCGGCCTTCCCCCGCATCGTGGCATAGCGCTCCAGCGCCGCTCCTGTCCGCTCGTCCAGGGGCAGTACCCTCCCTGTCCTGCTCTTCGACCCGCGCACGGCAATCGTGCCGTCTGCCCATGAGATGTCGTCCAGGGCCAGGTTCGCGACATCGCATGCCCTGAGTCCGAGCATGCCCATGCACAGGGCCATCGCCGCATCCCTCGCCCCGCGCACCGTGCCGGAATCGCAGGATGCCAGAAGGGCCTCGAAATCCTCCTCGGAAAGCCGCCCGGGAACCGTATGCTCGCGGCGCGCAGGGCCGTTCAGCGACACCGCATCGAGTGGCACGCACTCCATGCCCTTCCATCTCAGGAAGCGGATGTACGATCTCAGGCCGCTTCCCTGGAGGGCGCGCATCGACGCGCCTTCGGCCGTGGCTGCGGCCGTATGGCAGTCGACGAAGTCATGCAGAGTGATCGCCCTGCGCTCGAAGGTGCCATCGGGAAAGACGGCGTGCAGGAACAGCTTTATGGAGGCGATCCTGTTCCTGATGGTCACGGGCTTTATGTTGCCGTGGATGGAGAGATACTTCCCGAATTCCGCAAGCTCCGCATCGATGGCTGCATCCGGCCGGAGCTCCGACGGGACGATGCGCTCGCGGTAGGGCTTCCCGAACCTGTAGGTCCACCATCTCCTCACAGCCGCTGCAGGGATGGTCGACGCCGTGTTGCGCGGCAGCTCCGAGATGTAGCCCTCGACGATCCTCCTGGCCTCGTCCTCTCCCGCTCCGAGCGCTTCCGGCCTCCTCTTCAGGAACGTGCTGACCCGGAAGCGGTAGTTCTTCGATGCAGTCTCCGAGTAGCCGTTGTCGAGCAGATGCCTGTGGAAGCCTTCAAGCTGCTGTATCCTGTCCATTCCGTCTCCTCTCTGCAGGATGCAGTCCCGACAGGGAAGACGTTACAGCGTTATGTGCTCAGCGGATTGCCGATATGCCCCTCCGCCTGCCGTCCGGCACCCACTCGGCACATAATCGCATCCAGCGCATTAGAGTCCTTCTTCGGCACATTCAAGGACGAGTTGTACCACCATCGCACCTTCGCGACCCGCGATCCGGCGAGGCTCGCCTCGATTGAATACGTCGAGGGCTGCTGCAACCGCCGCCGCCCGCACTCGACCATCGGCTACCAGATCCCAGCCAATCTAATGGACGGGTTCTTCTCGAGGATGGATGCCCAGGCGGAGAGGGAGGCGATGCTTGCCGCGTGATTATGTCACATTTGCCTGTCCGAGGTGTTGACTCAGTTCATGCCGCGGTGCCTGAGCCTCCTGCGCATGGACTGCCGGCCGGGCAGCTCGCAGTCCAGCGCCCCGGATCCGGCCGCGCGGCGGATGGTGCTGGCGCTCACCGCCTCTGACGGCGCCTCGGCGCGCATCCTGCCCGCCACCTGCTCGGGGGACCAGTGCCTGCCGCGGATGAGGGAGGCGACCAGGGAGCGCCCGGCCGGGTCGGAGAGGGCCCGGGGACGCCTGCAGGCGAGCCTCCTCGCGTCCGCCCGCGCCTGCGCGGTCGAGGCCCTGTAGACGCGCCTGGGCGACGTCGACGCGGCCCACCCGCTCCTCGCGATCTCCCTCGAGGCGGTGGACTTGTCCCGCCCGATCTCCCGCGCGATGCGGTTCACGCCCTCGTGGTCCCTCCAGCGGACCATGATGCTCTCGCGCTCCTCGATGCTAAGATGGCTGCAGCGGCCCATGCCGGTCTCCTCCAATGGACGTCGTCGCAAGCGCCATTGTAGGCCCCATGGGCCGCTACCTCGTATTTTGCCATTGCGCTAGCAGTGAAGATTCGCCGCCAAAAAGCACGTTTTGGGCGCATAAACGTGCAGAGTTCCAACTAAGTCTCCCTTTAGATGGATTGTGTCGGGCAGCCAGATAGCTGAACCGATGACCTGTCCATGCGCACAAACGATGTTTCTTGACACAAGCTTGAAAGAGCAAGACAGAATCTGGCGGAATTGGAGAGTACAATGCGTGTATCGCTGGACATGGACCAGCAATCAAGCAACACATACGCAGAGAAAGGGTCATTGATGAAACCTCGACCTCACAGTCGATGACCCCTCGGTGCTTCTTGTGAGTTGTGCCGTGGGGTACCCCCGAACAACAATCTGATTCAAGGAGCACCTATGATCTATCTGTCCCAACTCCTGGGCAATCCGGTCTATGACGCGAAGGGCGAGAACATCGGCCGCGTGAATGACCTGGGCATTGCCACAGGTGAAGTCTTTCCGCGTGTCACCTCGCTCGCAATCGAAGGCCCCAGCCGCACCCCGTTCATGCTCTCGTGGCGCAAGTATGTCGACACGTATAACGAGAACGAAGTGCGCCTGAAGGTCGTCAAGACCGACATCCGCTTCAGCTACCTCCAGCCTGACGAGGTGCTGATTGCACGCGACCTCCTGAACAAGCAGATCGTCGATACGCGTGGCGTCCGCGTCGTGCGCGTAAACGACCTCAAGCTCTCCGACACGAACTCCTCGCAGCTGCGCCTTTTGGGTGCAGAGGTGGGAGCGCGTGGCCTCCTGCGCTCGCTCTCCCCCAAGCTCGAGCATGCCGTCATGAAGATCGCGAAGGCCATGGGCAAGACGATTCCCGAGAAGATCATTGCCTGGAACTATATGGACCTTCTCGACCGCGACCTCTCGGACGTGAAGCTCTCAGTCACGCACAAGACGCTCGACGACATGCACCCGGCAGACATCGCCGACATCATCGAACGCTTGGATCCGCGCCTGCGTGGCCAGGTCTTCGCACAGCTCGATGCCGAGCAGAAGGCAGGCACGATCGCCGAGTTCGACGATGACACAATCGCCGCTGACATCATGTCCTCCATGAACGATACGGATGCATCGCAGATGCTGTCCGAGATGGACCCGGACGATGCAGCAGAGCTCGTCGGCGAGCTCGACTACGACAAGGCAGAGAAGCTCCTGCGCCTCATGGGCGTGAAGGAGCAGCGCGCCGTCCGTCAGCTCCTGGGCTACAAGGAAGACACGGCCGGCCGAATCATGACATCAGAGGTCGTGGATCTCTTCGAGAACGATACGGTGGCTGATGCTATCGAGGTGCTCTCGAACCTCGACGAGGACTTCGAGACCATCCACTACATCTATATCAAGGACAAGGACGACAAGCTCACAGGCGCTGTCTCCCTCAATGCCCTGCTCCTTGCCAAGAGCGAGGACCATCTGAAGGACATCGCCGATATCGAAGACCTCAAGACTGCGAATCCGGATGATGACCAGGAGGATGTCGCAGAGGACATCGCGAAGTACAACCTCCTTGCCATGCCGGTCGTGGACGACCAGGGACACCTGCTCGGCAATGTCACGGTCGACGATGCACTCGACGTCCTGAACGAAGAGCACGCAGAGGACCTACAGATCGCAGGTGCCGGCCACAACGACACCGCAGCAGAGGGACGCACGGGAGACCTTGCCTGGCTCATGCGCAATGAAGCCTGGTTCTTCGTCTGGATGCTCGGCGTCGCCATCCTTGCCGCCCTCTTCCAGAACCGCTTCCCCTGGCAGGACATTGCCATCATCGCGTTCTGCATGCCCGTGGCAGTCATCGCAGGAAACGATGCCGCTGCCTTCGTGACGAAGAACTTCCTCGAGTACGATCCGGACGACGAGGATGCCCCCTCCATGCTCGGCATGGTGTTCAAGGGCGTGGGCTTGGGCGTCATCATCGCCGTCTTCGTCGCCCTCATTGCCTCTTCCATCATCGTCAACATCATGGATGCACCGATGATGTACACGATGAAGGGCGTCGGCGCTGCTGCCGCAAGCGCGCTCGTGTGCTTCGCGACAACGCCGATTGCACTCAAGGTCCTCCGCACCCGCGACGAGCGCAATCTCGAGACCTCAGGCACGACCCTTGCCATCATCTACATGGCTGTGGCAATCGTGCTCTATCTCGTGCTCATCCTCGTGTGGGCCGGCATCTAGGGAGGAGGATGAATGACGGAAAAGAAGATCCTCGCAGCTGCTCCGGCAGCACCCATGGCTTCCCAGGCTGCGCCCGCAAAGCAGCCTGATGCTCCCAAGACGTCCCAGACCTCCAGGAGCACGCAGGGCTCCACGTCCCAGACATCTGCTCCTGCTCCCAAGAAGGGCAGCAGCACGGCCAAGAAGGCAGGCGCGCTTGCCATCCTCGGCGCGATGGGACCTGGCATCCTGACGGCCTTTGCCGGCAACGATGCGGGCGGCATCGCCACCTACTCGACGACCGGCGCCTCCTATGGCTACGGCATGCTCTGGACCGTGCCGCTCATGTGCCTTCTTCTGATCGTCGTCCAGGAGACATCTGCCCGCATGGGATGCGCAACCGGCAAGGGCTTTGCCTCCCTCATCCGCGAGCAGTTCGGCGTCCGCATCTCCACCCTTGCCATGATTGCCCTCATCATCTCGAACTTCGCCGTCACGCTCTCCGAGTTTGCAGGCATCGCCTCGGGCATGCAGCTCTTCAATGTGCCCATCATCGCAAGCGTGCCGGTCTCTGCCCTCATCTGCTGGATGCTCACGATCGGCGGCTCCTACCGAAAGATCGAAAAGATCCTCCTTGCCCTTTCGGCCGTGTTCCTCACCTACATCGTCTCCGGCGTCTTGGCAAAGCCTGACTGGGAAGCAGCGCTCAGCGCCACAATCATTCCCCAGGTATCGAACGACCCGTCCTACATCTCGCTCCTCGTCGCCAATATCGGTACGACGATCTCTCCGTACATGATCTTCATGGTGTCAAGCAACGTCGTGGAGAAGAACCTCGATGCTTCCGATATCCCTGCCCAGCGTGCCGACAACATCTCCGGCGCCGTGGCGGCAGAAATCGTGACCTGGTTCATCATCATGACAACAGGAACGGTGCTCTTCCCGGCAGGCATCTCCGTCGATACCGCAGCTGACGCTGCCAAGGCACTCGAGCCTTTGGCAGGACAATACGCCTCGGGCCTCTTTGCCCTGGGCCTTGTCGGTGCCTCGTTCCTCGCTGCCTGCGTGCTTCCGGGCATCACGGCTAGCGCCGTCTGCGAAGCCTTCGGCTGGGAGCGCGGAGCTGACCGCAGCTGGAAGGAAGCTCCTGCCTACTACGGCATCATCACGGTCGTCACGATCGCCTCTGCTGCCATCTGCTGCATCCCGAATGTCGACCTTTTCGGCATCATGATGGTCTCCCAGGTCATCAATGGCGTGATCCTGCCGATCCTGCTTGTCTGCATGGTGCTCATCGCATCCGACCGCTATGTGATGGGAAAGCATGCGAACGGCCGCATCTGGAATGCCTTGACCTGGTTCATCGTCATTGCCGTGACGATTCTCACGGTCATCATGTTCGTCCTTCAGGCGATGGGCTACTGAGGTCCGCCTCCGCCAATGCCCTTGAGGCTTGCCACAACCGCAAAGAATGCCGGCAGCAGCACGAACGCTGCTGCCGCGCTGCCATCAAGCGTCCCCTCCATCCCCTGCATCACAAGGGGGATGCCGAAGCAGATGACAAGGACCGTAAGTATCGGCCAGAAGCCGCGCACAATCCATGTGCCGGGACCGAAGATGCCCCGCAGCACGACAATCGGAAAGCCTGCCATAAGCACGATTGCGATGGAGCAGGCAATGGCTCGCTCCGTCGTTCCAAGCTGTTCCGCTATCTGGAACAGGAGATCGATCGCGATGAATACGACGAGCACTGCTCCCAATAGTTTCAGAATCTTCTGTTCCATGGCTGCCTCCTTGTCTTTCAGCTGAAGCTATACCCCGGATGTCATAGAACAGAAGCCGCATCGCCCAGTGGCGGAAAGTATATTTGCAAGAGACAAGCCTTCAGCAGGGTATTTCAGCGTTCCTCCGCTTGGTTCGTATCTACGACCCTAACCGCGGAAGTAGCCCTTTCCACCAAAATTCGACCACATGAGATACATTTCTTCGTAGTTGTCAGCAATAAACTGCTGAATCACTCTGAGCTCGCGGTCTGTCAGACGGCCCCTATTCATCACTCTGGTGCTTCCGTCGCTCTTGACAAACAATTTGGCAGAGCCTTCCTCTCGCAGTGTCCCATCGCTGGCATGAACATGAAATGCCTCGATAATGCATTTGGATGTGAAGTAGAGGAAGTAACCGGCAATCTTGTATGAGTAGTATTTTGGCATCCTTGATCCTCAGCAAATCTTCGAGTATTTCATGGCTCTGTGCAGCACTTTCGTTGCAATACCGAGCTCAATCTCGTCCATGTTGCTTTCAATCAGCGTGCCGTCACCATCAAAAACCGAGACACCTTCTCCGGTGTTCAAATTGATGACCTTATATCCATCATGATCGAAAACTACGGCAAAGCCGTTAATAATGACATCCGCATCTTCGGCTGCTTTATTGATATCAACCATTCGCGACCACCACATTCTTTATCTTGGAACAGAACTTCTCGGGGTCCATATAGAGATTTCGAAGAGTCGGCACAAGGTCAATATATTCCTCAATGGCTTCTTTGCAGCATTTATACTTCGTCAGTACTGCAATGTATCCGTTGTCCCACTTCGTGACTTTGAGATAGTGGTCCAATGGGGCTGGAGCGATAATTGTGAGACAGGTATCGCCGTATTTGAACAAGGTATATCTGCCTCTGTTGCTAAGCAAAGCTATAGAGGAGTCCTCTGGTGACGATGCGGAAGTATTCACTCGGATCCCCTCCTTCAGATTTGTTAGCAGCACCAGCGAGAAAACGTGCATAATGTTATACCGAATGTACCCTTTTAACATGCCATGATGACTGCCTAAAACGAGAAGAGCGCATCATTCATTTCATATGAGGCCCTGGCAAGCCTTGGAGCTGCACGGGAATTTTGATGCTAAGTCAGAGACAGTTATTGTTCGAGCACCCCAGTAAATTACAACAACAGGAACAGGATAGTCCTTCCGCATGAAACAAAGCGTTTACACGATCTTGCTTGCATCTCCGGATGGCCCTGGCTTATAGTGTGCACAACAGACAAGACGTCCAGACAACTTGGACACTGATTCGATTCGAGAGGAGCGCCAGAGATGATTCGCATCGCCTACACCGCAGACAACATGAATATGAACTGGTGGTGGCGCGATGTGAATACGATCGGTCAATCGTGAGTCTCTCGCGCCATTACACATACGCGAATCTTTGAGGGCTCCGGTATGACCGGGGCCCTCTTTTTGTCTGTCCACACCAACAAACAAACAAACAAACGGGAAATCCCATTCGAAAGGAAGATTCATCATGGCAGCAGCAAACAATCAGCAGGCACGTACCGTCACCACCGAGGACCACGGCAAGCTCGATGTCCGCGCCCTTGTTCTTCTGGCAGTCCTTCTTGCAGCAGGCTTCATCTTGAACTTTACCGTCGGCAAGGCCATATCGTCTGTCTCCGGCGGCATGATCTCCCCTGAGTTCATCATCTCCGCCTTCTGCCTCACGATCCTCGTGATCCGCCCGAACGTCGGCCAGGCCCTCATCATCGGCCTCATCTCCGCTGCCGTCATCCAGATCACGACGACAGCGCCGTTCGTCGACTTCGCAGCCGAGGGTGTTGCCGCCATGCTCATGTCCGTCATCGTCGCAGCCGGCATGAAGGGCTCCGCCAAGAAGATCACGCCTGCCATCGGCACGTTCGTCACGACCGTCGTCTCCGGCGTCATCTTCATGCTCATCCGCATCGCAATGGTCGGCGCTGCAGCCCAGCTCGCAGCTGCCATGCTCCCCGTCGTCTTCGCGACCGGCATCTTCAACGCAATCCTCGTCCAGGCACTCTACTTCCCGATCTGCAAGGCACTGAAGGTCGAGGCATAGGCACTCAAGCACGTACAGCAATCAGAGCAGCAAGACAGATAGCTACAAGAGAGAGAAGCTCATCATGGCAGACGCAAATTCCCAGGCACGTACCGTCACTGCAGCAGCTCATACCGGAACAGACGTCACGTCCCTCATCCTTCTGGCCGTCCTTCTGGCGGCAGGCTTCATCCTGAACCTCACGGTCGGCAACTCCCTTGCGATGGTCGGCATCAAGCCCCAGTTCATCATCGCTTCCTATGCGCTTGCCATCCTTCTCACGAAGGCTGACTTCAAGCAGGCTGCCATCTTCGGCCTCATCTCCGCTGCCGTCATCCAGTTCACGACGTCCATTCCGGGCCTCAACTTCGTGACCGAGCTCGTCGCCGCCCTCGCAATGGCTGCCCTCATCAAGCTCGACCTCAAGGTCGCTGGCAGGAATGTCACCCCGCTTGTCGCCGCCTTCGTGACGACGCTTCTCTCCGGTGCCCTCTTCGCCGTTGCCGGCACCGTGATCATGGGAGCAGCCATGGCAACAGTCGTCGTGAAGATCCCGCTTGTCCTCGGCACAGCCGTCTTCAATGCCATCGTCGTCCAGGCGCTCTATTTCCCCCTGAATAAGGTTCTCAAGCGCTAGCACCCCATCGTCTACCATAGAAGGGCCGCAGGGCATGCCCTGCGGCCCTTCTGCACACGCGCGTGTGCACATATATATCTATGAAGCAGCAAGCAAGAAAGGGCAGCATGGCAGAAGATACAGCCAAGCCCATCATCGAGCTCAGGGACGTCTCCTTCACGTATGCCTCTGCAGCAGCGGACGGCAGCGAAGAGCCGAAGCCTGCGCTCTCCCATATCACGGCAAGCATCGGCACGGGCGAGTTCGTGGGCATCATCGGCCCTTCGGGTGCCGGCAAGTCGACCTTGGCCTCAGTGATGTCTGGCGCCATCCCCCATCACTTCAAGGGCACACTCTATGGGGCAACGCTCGTCGACGGGAAAGACACCTGCGATGTCACGCTCACAGACATCTCCCAGATCGTGGGCTCGGTCCTCCAGGACATCGATACGCAGATGGTCGCCTCCGTCGTCGAGGACGAGATGCTCTTCGGCCTCGAGAACTTCGGCGTCCCGCACACGGAGATCGAGGGCAGGATCGAGGAGACGCTCAAAACCGTCGGCATCGAAGATCTCCGCGACCGCGAGATTGCGACGCTCTCGGGCGGCCAGAAGCAGAAGGTCGCAATCGCTGCCATCCTGGCCCTGCGTCCCCGTGTCCTTGTGCTCGACGAGCCGACAGCAGCACTTGACCCCGCCTCCTCCACCCTTGTCTTCGATACGCTCGAAGAGGTGCGCCGCCAGGGCGTCACGGTCGTCGTGATCGAGCAGAAGGTCGCACTCCTCTCCAAGTACTGCGACCGCATCCTCGTCATGGCAGAAGGAGAGCTCCTGCTCGATGGCACGCCCCGCGAGGTCTTTGCGCATGCAGAGAAGCTCCGCTCCATCGGCGTCGACTCTCCCCGCGTTGCCCGCGTCTACAACAGCCTTGCAGAGGATGGCCTGCTTCCTGCGGGCAAGCCCTGCCTCACGGTCGAGGAGGCTGCCGCTATCGAGGAGCGCCTCATTCCTGCTGCATCGCGCAAGGCGCCAAGCGGCACAAGCTACCGCCAGGGCTCGAAGCACGTCGTGGCAGCCAGGCCCCATGCTGAAGGCGCCGAGCCTGTCGTGAAGCTCCGCGATGTCTGCTTCCAGTATCCCAATGGCGGCGCTGCCGTGACGAATCTCGAGATGAGCGTCTATCCTGGCGAGATGGTTGCTGTCATCGGCCAGAACGGCGCCGGCAAGACGACGCTCACGAAGCTTCTGAATGGCCTTCTGAAGCCGTCCTCGGGCGAGGTCAGGATCTCCGGCCTCTCGACGAAGGAAGTCCCGACAAGCCGCATCGCAGCCCATTGCGCGACGCTCTTCCAGAATCCCGACTACCAGCTCTGCAAGGATACGGTCTTGGACGAGGTGGCCTTCGGCCTCGAGCTCCAGGGCATCGATGCAGAGGAAGCACGGAGGCGCGCCCACCGCGTGATCGAGCGCTTCAGCCTCCCCGAAGAGGAGTCCCCGTTCTCGCTCTCCCGTGGCCAGCGCCAGGTTGTCGCTCTTGCCTCCGTCGTCGTGATGGAGCCCGATGTCGTGCTCTTGGACGAGCCGACAAGCGGCCTTGACTACCGCGAGTGCATGACCGTCATGGATACCGTCTCGGAGATGGCAAACAGGGGATGCGCTGTCATCATGGTCTGCCACGATATGGAGGTCGTCTCCGACTTCGCCGAACGCGTCGTCGTGATGGCAAACGGAAGGATCCTGGACCGGGGCGCCGCGCTCGACATGTTCAGCGACTCTTCCCTCATGAAAGAGGCCTTCATCGAGGCACCGCAGATCGTCCAGCTCTCGCAGGTGCTCTCCCGCACCGTGAGCCCGGCCTTTGCCGGCATAAGCCAGGTTTCCGGCATCGTCGACCTTACCGAGGAGATGGTCCAGCATGGTTAATGTGATCGATTATGTACCGGGCAAGACCCTCCTCCACAGGCTCAATCCCGTGACGAAGCTTGCGATTGCTGCCGCCATCATCGTGGCGACCTTCCTGTCCGACTCCTACGTGATGCTGCTGGGGCTTCTTGTCCTCACGTTCGCTCTCGGCTTCTATGCAAAGTCCCAGGGCAAGCTCTTCTCTTTGATGAAGCTCCTTGTTCCCATCGCGATCATCATGCTCCTCCTCCAGACCGCATTCGTGAGGACGGGCGAGCCTGTCTTCCTGTGGATGACAAGCACGGGCCTCATCACGGGCTCGAAAGCCTGCCTCAGGCTTCTCGGTGTCGCCCTTCCCCTCATCCTCATGCTCTCCGTCACGAAGCTCAACGACCTCGCGAATGCCTGCGTCGAGGTGCTCCATATCCCCTACCGCTATGCGTTCACGTTCACGACAGCTCTGCGCTTCGTGCCAGTCTTCTCCCAGGAGATGAACTCCATCATGGAGGCACAGTGCGCCCGCGGCGTCGAGTACGACACGAAGAACCCGATCAGGAAGCTCCAGCTCATGCTTCCGCTCTGCGTGCCCCTGCTCGTGACCTCTGTCGGCAAGACCGATGCGACGGCGCTTGCTGCCGAGCAGCGCGGCTTCTACCTGAGGACGCGCGAGAGCAGCTTCAAGCGCTATCCGATGGAGAAGAATGACAAGTGTGTCCTTGCGCTCTGCATCGTCTTGATCGTACTCGGTGTCCTCTTCTAGAAGGCGCAGGGGCCGCATCATCCGGATGCATAGGTTATTCAAATAGTGGTATAAATAGAACCACTGTTCAGTAGGCACTGCATGAACAAGACAGGCGCACCGGACGGTGCGCCTTCTTTTCGGGGGCTTCTCTATGGATTCACCTTCATTGCCGGCGCTTCTCACCGGCGTGTCGGCTTTCATCCTCTACACCGCATCGACGCTCTCCCTGCGCCGTGGCGGCCAGCTTCATGCCCATCATGTGGCAGCCTTCTGCCTCGCCTTCGCGCTGATCCTCGCAAGCACGATGCTGGGGCCGCTGGCTGCAGGAACCCTCGATACGCCCCTGCGCATCTTCATCGCTGTCTCGATGCTTTCGCTTCCTGCCATCCACGCTATCTGGGCGCTTGCCGCCTGGTCGCGCCATTCAGAGCGTCTCGTCGAAGGGCTGAGGTCTGTAGGCACGCTCCTCTGGGCCCTCTGGCTCATCCCCTATTTCGCGGCGCTCTTCTTCCTGTTTGCCGGCCGCATCGGCGACATCCCGCTCTTTGCCCTGAGCACGATGACAGTACTGGCGCTGCTGCTCTGCCTCAGAGGCTCCGAGACAGGCCAGCACATCTAGAGCGCAGCTCCTTCAGCGAGCTTTGCAAACATCTTCGCTGCCACCGGCAGTATCTTGTCATTGAAGTCATATGCCGGATCGTGCGGTGCCGGCCATGCCTCGCCGTTGCCGACATAGAAGAGGGCACCCGGCATGAGCCGCGTGTACCAGCCGAAGTCCTCCGATGGCCGCCAGGGCTCTTCGAGCTCTTCCTGCTGAAAACCAAGCTCGCGTGCACAGGCACGTACCCGCTCGGCACAGGCTGCATCGTTCACAGTTGCCGGGAAGGGGTCGTGCAGCTCATAGGATACGGAAAGGCCCAGGCGCTGAGCTAGCGACCTGGCTTCCTGCTTGAGCGTCTCTTCCATCTGTGCCAGATCCTCATCTGCGCCGGCGCGCAGCGTGAACGAGATCCTGCCTTCGCCGGGCGATATCCCGAAGTCGTGGTTTCCCAGCGTCACGCCCACGGTCGTGGCAAAGCAGAGCTTTCCTGCTTTGGTGCCGTCAAGCTGCTCTGCCGCCATCTCGAGGCGTACCAGGGCGGAAGCAGGATTTCGTCCAAGCTCCGGCGTCCCGGCGTGTGCCCCTTTCCCTTCGAAGGCAAAGGTCACACCGCACGATGCCGGCTGCGTCATGCCCTCTCTCACCATCACGGCACCCTCCCGATGTCCGCTCAGGTTGTGGAAGGCATAGACCTCCTGGACACCTTTGTCAGAAAGCCATTCTGCACAGGCATGGCCGCCCTCACCTGTCTCCTCTGCCGGCTGGAAGACAAGATAGACGGGGCGCCTGATCCGAGAATCTCTGTCCATGAGGCAGGCAGCAGCCACAAGCGCTGCCATGTGCCCGTCGTGTCCGCACTTGTGCGCGACACCGGACACCACAGAACCATAGGGAAGCGCTATCGTCTCATCGATCGGCAGGGCGTCCATATCGGCTCGAAAGGCGATGGGTGCGGCCCCTTCTGCACCCTGGGGGCACAGATGCGCCGAGAGCCAGCCGCCATGATTTTCAAGCACAAACGAAGTATGAGATGAAAGGAATGCTGCGATGCGCTCCTTCGTCTTCTGCTCTTTGCCCGAAAGCTCTGGATGGGTATGGAGCTCGTGCCGGAAGGAGACGATCTCATCCCAGAATGCGCTCTCCATGCCTGCCCCTTCCCTGTCTTTCTGCTTCTTGGCCCCATTATGGGGCGCATGCAGGCACCTGGACGATGCTGTCGCTTGCTCGAAACGGAAAGGCATCTCGCCTATCATGGGGTGGTCCGAAAATGCAGAGGGAGGGGCAGCATGGCAGAGATCAGATGCGTCACGGCAGGAGAGGGACGCTTTACGCTCGAGGCCGTTGCTGTCCTCATGCCCCGCGGCATCACGGTCACGGCCTATACGCCAGGCTATGCCCATCTCGGCGCCACAGCGCAGGCAATACCTCGGCCTGAGCATGACCGGACGGCAACCGTGAGCATCCTCGCTGTTCCCTGCCACAGGGACGAGATTCCGGCCCACGATATCGCAGCGGCTCTTGCAACGAAGTTCCGGGTGCCCGTAGCGGCAAGCTGCGGCTTCCATGTGGAGGCAGCAACGGATGAAGACATCCAGAACGTCCTTGCAACGACAAGAGAGCTCATAGCCTCCCTCGAAGATGCGATAGCTCCCTTCTTCGCGGACAGCAGCGAATAGATTCCGTCTGCGAGGCCACAGGGCCTCCTCCCGCCTCTTTCAGGTGCAAGCTTCTTAACCCTCGCTATCATGAATGGCAGAGATGGCAGGATGGAGGCACGTCCAATGGACACAGACAGCAGAGATCTGCTCGATATGCTTACGCTCATGTATCTCGCCGCGACCGCGAAGACAGAAGGCCGCGGAGCCAAGGCCAAGCAGATAAGCTCAGGCACGCTTGCAAAGGAGGCGCTTGCCGACCTTGCCCGCAACGGCTATATCCGCGTATCCAAGGACCCGACAGGACGCATAGAGCTCACGCCGGCAGGCGTTGCCACCGGCGAGTTCATGAAGGAGCTCTTCGGCGCCTTCCAGGAGGACATCTTCACGACCGTCGCTGCAGGCTCGAGAAAGCAGGAAAAGAAGCCCCAGAATCCTGCCTTCAAGTTCCATGTCGCGCTCGACCTCGGCCACAATCTCACCTGCTGGCGCGACATCGTCGTGCCGAGCCACATCACGTTCGGCCAGTTCCATGAGATCATCCAGTCAGCGTTCCTCTGGGAAGACTCCCATTTCTTCGCCTTCACGCTCACGACCCATGGCAGGAAGGTTGTCATCGAAGAGAATGCCAGCGAGCCGGGCGAGGCGTTCACGACCATCAAGAACGATGCGATCGACGCAGAAGCCATAGCGCTGGACGAGGTCTTCCCGAGGACGAAGAACGCCGTCTATGAGTACGACTTCGGCGATTCCTGGATGCATTCCATCCACCTCGAAGAGGCGATCCATGACTATGCCGGCACCCTTCCCTGCTGCACGGCAGGAGAAGGAGCTGCCCCTCCCGAAGATGTGGGCGGCGCCTATGGGTTCCGGGAGTTCCTCTCGGCGCTCTCCGATGTCACGAATCCCGACCACGACGGTGCCGTGGAATGGGCTGGCACCGAAAGCTATGGGCCCTTCGACCTCGACGAGACCAACTGGCGGATGCAGCGCTGGTTCAATGCCGGCGGAAGAGACGACGCAGACAACGAGGATGACCCGGAAACAGGCAATGCAGGAGGAGCCGATATCCTGACCTTCCCGCAGAAGCAGTAGCCATTCCCATCTGCTCTATGCCAAGGCAGCCTGCAATCGACCATAATCGATTCAGACTGCCTTTTTCATCGACTATGGTCGATTGAACTCATTGCCCCTACGATGCCCTAAGGCGCTGCTTGTGCATCGTCGTCCCGCTTCGGAGAATCTGGTTCCCTATACAGCCATAATGCAGAACGAGGCGGAAAGCGTGCATGCTTTCCGCCTCGTTCATGAATGGTTCCCAGCTGCGTCTCAGGCCTTCTTGGCCGGCAGCAGCCTGTCGAGCGCGTCCCTGTTGAGCACGATATGGACGATTGCACAGATGAGGAAGAGCGCAGCAGAGCACATATGCACGATGCCTGCTGCCGTGCCTTGGGCATCCTCGAAGCTCATTCTCTCAGCTATGCGCATATGCATGAGGGAGCCGCCGCCCACGAGCGCCGCAACGAGGAAGACGAGCATTGCGATGCCGAGGCAGCAGTCGAGCCTCGTGCGCGGGTCCATGAACTTCTTCGTCACATTGCGCGTCGTCACGGCGATCTTCTTGTGCGCCTGCACGGCATGCACGACAAGCACGATAGCCAGAAGCAGGCCGAAGAGCGCATGGATATGGGGGTCTGCATGGCCTGTCATGAACGTTGCGATAAGGAAGACGACGGCGAGAATGTCCGTCGTGAGCCGTGCCGTGGAGCTGGGTTTCTTCATGTCGTGCCTCTCTCGTCTGATTTCGACGGGAGAATGTTAGCCTAAAGCTACTCATGAGATAAGCCCTGATTCGGACGGATTTGGCTCATGCCCGTCCGTTTGGATGCGTGGGTGCCCTTAGCGCTGGTCACGCATTGCGACAGCCGTGAACGAGAAGTGTTTCGAATGGTGGCAGGACTGGGTGTACATGATGTCCTGCTCGTCCGTCTCCTGTATCCTTTTTCCTGGGCAGCAGGGAGGGGCGCTATGGATTGGATCGAGCAGAGGCTTTTCGAGCTCAGGGATGAGAGCACGGAGTACCGCACGTTCAATGCACGGGTCGTCGCAACCGCAGACCCGGACACGATGCTCGGCGTCCGCGTGCCGCGCCTGCGCAGCCTTGCAAAGGAAATCACACGCTCCGCTGACAGGGATGCCTTCCTCGATGAGCTGCCGCATAGATACTATGAGGAATACCTCCTCCATGCGTTCGTCCTGAATGAGGAGAAGGATCCGGATACGGCAGAGGCAAGGCTCCGTGCCCTTCTCCCCTTCGTCGACAACTGGGCCGTCTCGGACGCACTGGCACCGAAGGCATTCAAGAAGGTCTCCCCAAAGCGGCTCGAGGCGCTTGCCAAGGAATGGATGCACGCGGAGCATGAATACACGCGCCGCTTCGGCATCTCCCTCCTCATGCACTATCTCCTGCCCGAGCACTTCAGGCCAGAGCATCTCGCATGGGCCAAGGAGGCAGACGACGGGAGATACTACGTCGAGATGATGGTCGGCTGGTATATGGCAGAGGCCATCGTCACGCAGGAACCCCTTGTTATGCCCTTCCTCGAGGCAAAGGAGCTTCCCGTGAAGACAGAGCGGATGGCAATACAGAAGGCGCTCGACAGCAGAAGGATTGCCCCTGAGACGAAGGAGCACCTGAAGGAGCTTCGCTCCACGCTCTGATTTTCGATATGAAAATGCTCCGGTGTGCAAGGAGGCAAAAGCACCGGAGCATATAGGATTCCCAAGATGAAATGCGATCCTGAGAGCCCTTTGGGGGACTTGTTGGGGGCGCTTCCCGCGCCACCAACTGTTATACCCGATGCAGTGTTGCCCCAGCTCAAAGCCCCATCATGCAGTGCTTTCTCCATACCACAGACACGTTGTGGCCGCACTTCCGCCACACATGTGCGCGGGGTGTGGAGACACCTCCTCGAACGGCAAGGTTCCGCTCAGAAGACGTGCGTGAAGGCGAGGCGCTCTTCGCCGTTGCGCCTGATATGGACGATGCCGCAATAGATGAAGCCGCAGCTCCTAATGAGGCCTTGCATCGGGATGTTGTCACGATGGGTGTCGATGCGCACTGCCACACCCTCCCGCTCGGCATGCTCCAGTGCCCATCTCATCATCGCAGAGCCGATGCCTCTGCCTTGCTGGGCGGTCGCAAAGCGGTGCACAACGCGGTAGCGCCCGTCATCCAGCCATTCCCCTTCATAGATCTTCGCATAGTCAGGTTCCGGCCCTGGAAGATACGCGAAGGCGCCCTGCGGCACACCATCTTCGTCCGTCCAGGCCATGAGGTGATGGCCTGCGATATCGCGCTCTATCTGCTCTTGGGGCGGAAAGCCCACCTGCCACTGGTTCGGGTTTCCTGCCTTCACCATGAATTCCTGTGCCAGACGGTAGATCTCCATGCAGCGCGCGAGGTCTTCTGCCGTGGCCGTGCGGATGTGTCCCATCGGCACTCCCCTACTTTGCCATATCGTCCGCAAAGGCTCTGGCTTCCTTCAGGCGCTCAGGCGTCGGCCGGTTCTTTGCATAGAATGTCCTCTCGGCGACCACGATGCCCTGTGCCTCGAGCTCCTTCTTCATCAGGTCGAACGAGTGCTTCGAGAGCCAGGTCGTCGAGAAGAGGACGGCACGTCCCACCGTATCGCCGTCGAGCGTCCTGATATAGGAGACAAGCCTCTTGTCGAGGCCATAGGCATAGAGTGCTCCACCAATGAAAAGGACATCGATATGGCCTGAGAGCTTCGCCTCCGGGCTGTCGACAGAGACAGCCGGCACGCCGAGCTCATCTGCCAGAGCCTCTGCAAGAACGCGGGTATTGCCGGAGCGGGAATAGTAGCGGACTGCGCACTTCATGGATTCCTCCTTGCATCTTGTTTCATCATATTGTGCACAATATATCTACTGGGTCAACCGTAGGAACGAATACAGACACAGCATGCACGTCCATGGATGAAGCATGAATATGCTGCTCTGTGTGTACCAATTCCTGATTGCGGGAACAAGGAGAGCAATAGCAACGAACGAAAGGCGGATTCCCATGTCTTCGAATCTCGAGCTCTACGTAAAGAATGGCTGCCCCTGGTGCCACAAGGTCCTCTCCTTCATGGAGACAAACGATATCAAGCTGCCGCTCCACAACATCGACGAGTCTGAAGCAGACCGCGAGCACCTGATCGAGGTCGGCGGCAAGCGCCAGGTCCCCTGCCTCTTCATCGACGGCAAGGCCCTCTACGAGTCTTCTGACATCATCTCCTACCTCAAGGAGCACGTTGTGGAAGGCGAGGCAAAGGAGGCAGCATCTGACAAGCAGCCTGCTGCCGCTGCCGGCGCGCACTGCACGCTCGATGGCCACTGCAGCTTCTGATATTTCACGAGACAACCCCTTCCTCTTATCGCCCGGATCTCCTCGAGAGGTCCGGGCGATATTCATAGCTGTCCGGTCTGCCGGAAGATGGAGGGAAGGGCAACGATTTCCCTATCATGCAGATGCAGAGCTGCTTTATGACAGCATGCTGCTTCATGCAGGCCCCTGACAGGTGCCGTCAGGGTCCGATAGGCAGGACTAGACGGAGAACATGCGCTCTGCGTCCACAAGCATCAGGTCTTTTCTGTCCTTTGCCTTTCTTGCAGCCCCATCAGATACCTTGTGCTTCGTGAAGAGCGCATAGGATATTTCTGCATTCCCCGCAAAGATATCTGCTCTTCTCTCAAGGAGCCTAATAGCCTCTGTCTCATCGAAGCTGTTGCGCCACTTGCATTCGCCTACAAGCATATGCGAACGGTCTGCATCGGCTGCTACCACATCGACATCCGCCTGCTCTCGCGCAACGGGATCTGTCCCCCACCATTTGCCGAATGTCGCAGCCGCAAAGCCAAGCTTTCCTGCTGCATTCATTCTTGCAACCCATTGGAGCGAGATGTCTTCGAAGCGATCCCCCATGAATGTCGTGAGAGCTGGACTGGAAGCCGTCTGTGCTGCAACCAGCTCTCCCGATCCC
The DNA here is from genome assembly GCA_051876355.1 of Atopobiaceae bacterium. GTDB lineage: Bacteria > Actinomycetota > Coriobacteriia > Coriobacteriales > Atopobiaceae > Olsenella_L. The sequence goes on from JBJEHU010000011.1 coordinate 21,443, forward strand.
ATTTCGATAGCAGTCGTATATGGGCTCACAAACCGATACCAGAAGGCATAGAACGGATCCCTGATGCGGTAGATTCCTCTGCGCGATCGAACCGGCGACTCTCCAAACGGAGTACGCCTTTCGATGATCATTATGTCTCTGAGAGTCTTCAGATAAGGAGTGCAGGAAGTGTCGCTGATGCCCACCTTGTCGGCAATCTCCCCTGCTTTCGTTGTACCCGATGCAATGGCATCGAGGATGGAGGTATAGATGGCTGTCTCCCTGAACTCCTGGCGAAGCAGCATCTGGGGCTCATCAAAGAGCAGGCCATAGGGATCGAAGAAGAGCCGGGAAATATTTTCCTGGTACGACTCTTCCGGACGTATCTGCGAAAGATAGTATGGCGTTCCGCCAAAGGTCGCATAGTATGCACAGGCCGTCACAGCATCGATATCGCCGAGCATGAGACGCGCGTCGAAAGCATCGAAGGGAGCGAGCTTCATCTGCGCAGTGCGCCTTCCGTACAGTGGGCTCTTCTTCCCCAGGACTTCGCTTTCCATGAACCCCTGATTGCTGCCGCACAAAACGAGCGTCATGTCCTTGTCGATAAGAGAATGGTCTATGAGCTGCTGCAGCATGGACGGCAGGGAAGGATTTGCCTTGGCTGCATAGGGAAATTCATCAAATATCACGAGAAGCGGCTCTTCTGCGTCCTCTGCGTGCTGAGCCACAAAACGCAGGGCATCCAGCCAGGAAGAGAATGCGATTCCGGGAATCTGGAATGCTTCACCGACAGCTTCTGCAAACACCCTCAGATTGATAGCATCAGATTTTTCGAGTGCCGTGAAGAAGAGGCATCTCTTTCCCTTTGCGAAGTGCTTCAAGAGCATGGTCTTTCCTAGACGGCGCCGTCCATACAGCACAACCATCTCGAATCTGCCAGTATGGTAGTGATGTTCAAGCGCCGCAAGCTCCCGAGTTCTTCCGATGAACTTTCTCATTCCGTCCCCTTATATAATCGTAATTATTATAAGTACGATTATAATAATTTGGATTATATAAACAAGCTGCCTCGGGAAAGGGGAGGGCCCGAAGGCCCTCCCAAAGGAAGCAAGTTCTGAGACTCTCTTAGGCGCCGATGAGGGAGAGAATCTCCGTGAGACCCTTCTTGCCGAAGGTCACGCGCTCCTCTTCGCCGTCCTGAATGACAAGGCAAGGGACGGACATAACGTCGTAGGCATCCTTCAGGGCCGGGAAGCGGTTCACATCGTAGACCGCGGTCTCGACCTTCGGGTTCTCTGCGGCGATGCGCTGCGTCGCGACCGCGACCTCAGGGCACATCGTGCAGGAAAGGCCGACGAGGACCTTCATCTGCACCGGACGGTCGATAGCGGAGATGGCGGCACGGTCTGTGTCTGCAATCTGCTGGCCGGGACCAGAAGCGTTATAGAGGCCAAGCACGAACGATGTGAACTCATGCCCTCCCGGCACGCCGTGGAAGCTCATGCCGCAGGGCACACCATCCTTGAGTACTGACACGTACGGAAGCTCCGCCGCATCGTCTGCAGAAGTATCTGCATGCGTGACGGAAAGCTTCTCCGTCTCAGTAGCCAGTGCCTCCATGTAGGCTTCGAGCTCAGAGGAGATCTCTCCCCCGTCGAGATGGAGCTCGAGCGTGAGCGGGGATTCCATGCGCTCGAAGACCGCAGCAAGCTGTGCGCGCATCGCGTCGTCGATCGGGCCTTCGGAAGAGGAGGACTCCTCCTTCTTCGGGGCAGAAGCCTTCGGCACCCTTGTTGCCGGCTGAACGGGATGGATGCCGGTCTTCTCCTGCGCTGCCTTGAGGTAGCGCTCCATCTCTGTCGCCGTGGCAGCACCTTCACCTATTGCCGTAGCGACCTGGCGGAGCCTCTTCTGGCAGATGTCTCCTGCCGCAAAGAGTCCGTCTGCGCTCATCATCTGGTGCTCGTCTGTGATCACATAGCCCTGAGGATCGAGCTCGGCAAGGCCACGCACAAGCTCTGTTGCCGGTGCATAGCCGACAAACACGAAGACGCCGACGGTTCCTCCATCCTCTGGCTTCACCTCGTGGACCTCTCCTGTCCTGTTGTCCTTCCAGACAAGGCTTCTCACGACCGAGTCGCCAGATACCGAGACGATTTCGGCATTCGTATGCACGGTGATATCGGGATTGGCACGTGTCGCATCGGCTGTGGCCTTTGCGCACGTGAAGTCATCCTCGCGCACGAGCACGGTCACATGCGAGGCATAGCGAGTAAGGAACACGGCTTCCTCAGCTGCAGCGAAGCCGCCACCGACGACGAAGACCGGGCGCCCGGAGAAGAACTCGCCGTCGCACGTCGCGCAGTAGGCAACGCCGTGGCCACGGAATTCCGCCTCGCCCGCAAAGCCAGCACGGCGAGGACTGGCGCCTGTTGCCAGAAGCACCGCGAGGCACGAGATCTCTCCCCTACTCGTCTTCACATGCTTCACGTCGCCGGAAAGGTCGATGCTCTCGACTTCGGCAAGCAGCATCTCGGCACCGAAGGCCTCGGCCTGCTGGCGCATCGTATCGGTGAGCTCCGTGCCTGAGGCAGAGAGGACGCCTGGATAGTTCACGACCTCGGACGTGATCGTGATCTGACCTCCGAAGTGCTCGCGCTCGACCACGAGGACGCGGTAGCGGGCACGGGCGAGATAGAGTGCCGCCGTGAGTCCGGCGGGGCCGCCGCCCACGATCACCGCATCGTAGATCTTTTCTTCCTGTTCCATGGCAGACCTCCTTCAATGTCTTAGCTGCCACATCAGAGAGAAGGCCAGCTTCCGCTGGCCTTCCCGAAACGTTTCTGTCTTACAGCTGGCCCACGAGATCGAGGGACGGCTTCAGGGTCTCGGCACCCGGCTGCCACTTTGCGGGGCAGACCTGGTCGCCGTGCTCGCGGACGAACTTTGCAGCCTGGACGAGGCGCAGGAGCTCCTTCGCGTTGCGGCCGATGCCGCCTGCAGTGACCTCGTAGACCTGGATCTTGCCATCCGGGTCGACGATGAAGGCGCCGCGCTCTGCAAGGCCGTCAGACTCGATCAGGACCTCGAAGTCCTCTGCCAAGACGTGTGCCGGATCGGCGAGCATCGGGTAGGTGACCTTCTGGATGCGCTCGGACTCATCGTGCCATGCCTTGTGGACGAAGTGGGTGTCGCAGGACACGGAGTAGACCTCGCAGCCCTCAGCCTTGTAGGCCTCATAGTTCTCTGCAAGCTCCTCGAGCTCGGTCGGGCAGACGAACGTGAAGTCTGCGGGATAGAAGAAGAACAGTGCCCACTTGCCGAGGACATCTGCCTTCGTGACAGTCTTGAACTCGCCGTTCTGGTAGGCCTGGACGCTGAAGTCGGAGATTTCCTTGTTGATGAGAGACATGTCCCATCCCCTTTCTTTTGCTGCAGCTCTGCGCTGCTCCAAAACTGAGAACGATTATTATTATCAATATCCATTCTCGTTAGTCAAGAAGAATCTCAAAGATTTTTGAGACTTAGTCTCAATAGATCAGACCGTCTTTCTAGAGCAGCAAAGCTGCTGGTACGAAGCGCAGCAGAAGCCGCAGGCATAAAGAATGCGCCTCTCCCACCACAGGAGAGACGCATTCTTTCAGTGCTACATCTATCGATATCAGATACTTTTAGAGATCCTGCTTCACGAGAATCTCCTGCGGGATGAGCTCGCAGGAATCAACGACTGTCTTCGCATAGGCAGCCGCCTCGTCGGAAAGGACATTCAGGAGCGGGGTCACATCGTAATCCTCGATATTCACCTGCTTCGTGGACTCGTTGTCCTGGGCATCCGGGAAGCGCTCGGATGCCTTCTTCACCATGAGCTCATAGGCCGGGGCAAACGGGGCAAAGCCGTACCTGCCATTGAGCTCGCGCTCGAGCTTGTTCATGATCGAGATGCCGGCGCGGTCGATATCGCCCCAGTAGAGCACCTCGATCGAGTCTGCGCCGAGCGTATCGAGCAGAAGCGAGAGCCTGTTGTGCTCGATGATCGGCGTGCCGCCACCGAGAACCACAGCATGGATGCGCTCGCCCAGAATCGTCGTTCTGCCATCTTCATACATGAGATCATGCACGTCGAGGTAGGGATCGAGGTTCTCCGTCACAAGCACGCGCATGTGCTTGCGGCGCCTCGGCGCATGGTAGACGAGGTCCGACTTCGGAAGCGGACGGTGGCGGATGATGTCCTCCATACCGAGAGCACGCAAGAGACGGAATCCGTCAGAGCCATACTCGAAGAACTTCTCGTCGCCGCCCATCTGGTAGGCGAGCTGGCGGCGGGTGATGTCTCCCGGAAGCATGCCGTCCTGGAGGATATCGTTCATCGTCTCGATCTCATGCTCGAAGAGCACATAGGCCTTCGGATGCGAGAGCAGCCATCCGTTCATCCAGAACCTCTCATCGAGCTGGACAATCTTCTGCCTGATCTCAGCATCGTTCTCGCCGCCACGGCGGACATACGGAATCTTGCGGAGATCGCGGGAATGAGCAGGATGGGGCGGGACGATCTTGCGGGCTGGCCCCTGCGGAGCCTCCGCCTCCTCATCTCCCCCAACGATCCCCAGGGCCTCATCCTCTTCGGCCTCTTCGGCCTGGGCATCCTCTGCTTCGGCGGCAGCCTCTTCCGGCTCTTTCTCTGCAAAATCGTCAGCAGCAGGAGCTGCTGCTTCAGTTTCGTCCGTGCTCTCGGAAGTCTCTTCAGCAGGGGCTTCCTCCTGCTGTTCCTCCTTCGCCTTGCGCACGCGATGGCGGCGACGGCGCTTGGGTTTTGCCTCTGCATCGCTCGCCTCTGCCTCGCTGTCCTCTGCAGGAGTTTCCGCTTCGGCAGCAGGCGTCTCTTCCGGAGCAGTCTCGCTCACGCTCGCATCCTTGCGCGACCTCCTGCGGCGTTTGGGCTTCGCTTCGACACCGGCCTCAGGCTCGTTGGCTTCCGCTGGAGTCTCTGCTTCGGCAGCAGCTGGCTCTTCTGGTGCAGGCTCATTCGCGCCTGCATCCTTGCGCGACCTCCTCCGGCGGCGCTTGGGCTTGGCTTCCTCGGCAGGCTCTCCCTCTGCTGGTGCATCGGAGGGAGAAGCATCCTCCTCAGCGACGACGGGAGCAGGCTGGATATCTGCCTGTTCCTCCGCATCGGCAGCCTCTGGCTTTTCGGCCTCCGCTTCGTCGGCCTCTGCCGCCTCTGCCTCGCGCCCGCGCCGTGCCGCCTCGTCGCAGAGCCAGGCATTGATTGTGTAGCTGTCTTCTCCTTGCTGCTCGAGGACAGCCTTGGCGATTGCCTCTATTGTCTCAGCATCTTCCAGGCCATATTTGCCAAACAGGTCTTCCAGATCGGATGCAGAGATGTTCCCATGCCCGAAGCGCACGAGAGAGCTTGCAATGCCCGATGCAGCGCTCCTCTGCTCAGACGGGATGACGGGCGATATGCCGTCACGCACAAGCTCCATCAGCGCATGCTCTTCTTCAGTAAGCTTTCTTGCCATTTCTGGCACCTCCTTTCTGCTTGGCATCAAGAACAAAGGATACCCCGCAGCACCAGATATGGGACGCTGCAACCGCAAAGTGCCCTGCGTTTTCCCGAAAGAAAGCGCAGGGCACGCTATCAATCACGCAGCTTGTGCCTCTGATCAGGCATAGAGGAAGACCGAAGCACGAAGGAGCACCGGCTCATCCACCGAGAGGATCTGGAGCTCGTCGCCGTTGAGGCGGCGTCCCCGCTTCCAGCATCCATCCTCGAGCGTGCCTTCCTCGAGGGCAAGCACATCAGCACAGGGCCGTCCGTCATCTGCCGAGACAAAGGAGAGTTGAGCACCCGATGCCAGGATCAGCGCATCGGCAACTCCCTCCTCCCCATTCCAGCCAAGCGGCAGCACCGCCACAGCGCCGGGCACCTTCTCAGCAAACTGGACCTTCAGGACAACATCACCGAAGCGGAGCTCCTGCACAAGTCCCTGCTCGGCAATCACGGCGTCGAGCGTGCCGCCCCACGCCTCTTTGGCTTCGAGCATGCCGCAGAGGCACTCCATCGTCTTCCGGTAGGCCTCGCAGGATTGCGGCGTCGAGAGCGCAGGATCTGAGACGTCCATGCCGAAGAGGAAGCCCTGGGTCGCCGTGAAGGGCTCGCCCATCTCCTCGAAACCGAAGGGAGCGAAGACCGGAGCATGGTGATGGCAGACGGCCCAGATGGCACGGGGTCCGAGATAGCTGTGGGTCGCCGTCTCGACGATGCCAAGAGGATTGTCCACAGTGTGGTAGGTATCGCAGATCTCGCAGAAGTTCCGGACATAGATGTCCGGGCAGACCATATCGATCGAAGGGGCAGCCACCTTCCAGACCGGGAACATGCGGAAGACGGGACCGCCTGTCGGATAGGCCCCAGCCGGCTTGCCCTTGTCGAGCCAGCAGTTCACGAGCATCGGGAGGCTGTAGACGGCCTTTCCCGCTTCCGCCACCTGCTCGACGTAGCGGGCCGTATGCCAGGCCTGGAAGAGCTCGTCTGCCACGGCATTCTCGCCGAAGGCCTCTTTCCAGCTCCCCTCTCCGCACGCGTCCACGATATCCTGCACGTCCTGCGGCAGGCCCTTTGCCTCCTTCAGGGCAGAGATAAGCTCACGTGGTACCAGCTCCGTCGCGAAGAGCTCATCTGCCGCCTCGGAATGCTCCCGCGCTGCGACCATAAGGCCGCACTCGTTCTCCACCTGCACGGCGATCACGGTATGCTCCTCGCCGTCCACCTCTTTCAGGTGCTTCATCAGGGCAGCGAAAGCACGTGCATCTGCCTGCAGCGTCTCGTCGCAGAGTGCGCTCATGGTCCCATAGACGGCGTGGTAGCGCTCAATCATGATCTGGCACTTCCCGCGGATGGGCTCGGCACGCCAGAAGCGGGCTGGATCCTTCTTCACCCACGCAGGGGCATAGAATCCCTGGGCGTTCTTCCAGGTGCCGAACCAGAGCAGGATGAGGTGCATCCCGTGCTCGCGTGCCTGGGCAAGAAGACTGTCTGTCTGCGTGAGGTCGAAGACGCCCTCCTCAGGCTCGAGGAGCTCCCAGGTGACGGGGGCGGCAATCGTGTTGAGACCAAGCTCCTCTGCCTTTGCGAAGGCCTTCTCCATCGTGGCCGGATCCGAGCTGGATGAGTTGTGCACCTCTCCGCCCAAGGCCACGAACGGCCTGTCATCCACCACAAAGAAGGGCTCATCCTTTGAAACCCCCATCGTCATTCCTCTCTGCTATCTGCCTCATGAAGCAGGAACAGCAAAGCGGAATCCGCAGCTCGGCTGCAGGTCCCGCATGCAATCAGATGTCCCTATCTGCCGAATACGATCTTCGCTCCTGTCATCCCGAAAGGTTCGAGCGGCAGAAACTGGCCGGCAAAGTCATCCATCGCCCTGCCGAGCGTGCTCGTGAGCTCCACTACGATCGTGTTGGTACCCGCCACAAGGGCATCACCGACCTCGAAGCGGTAGTCGGGCACGATGCAGCAGCCGCAGTCCTTCCCATTCACATATACATGGGCAGACTCGCTGACGCCGGCAAGCTCGAGGATGGCCCTCTCCGGCAGCTCGTCTGAGGAGCATATGGCGCTGAATGTGTAGCGTGCCATGCCACAGAACGTCTCCTTGTCCGGCAGCGAGGTCACGAAGACCGGCTCCAAGAGCGCCTCCGGCTCGCTCCAAGCCTTCCCCTGTTCCTCGAAATACGAGGTCTCGAGCGTGCAGGAGCTGAGCGGGCGCTCGGCGATGGCTGCGAAGGCAGGTTCTGCCGGCAGGGCATCCAGCGGCCCCCTCGAGACCAGGATGAGCTTCGAGCCATAGGGTGCCAGATCGAGCGCGAAGGCATCCGGATCTGCCACAAGCTCATTCGTGAATCCGTCGTAGCTGTACAGGTGGCCTTCAGCTGCCCCCTCCAGCCTGCACTGGACGCGCTTCGAGGGGTGCTCGTTCACGAGGAAGTACTCATCCACCCCATCGAGCTGATAGTGGTAGGTGCGGAGCCACGGCTCGGCCTCAGAGGGCGCAAGCTCGCGGAGCCCGGCGCCGATGAGGGCATTCGCAAGATCCCCGAGCGGCACGACCTCTGCCTTCTCCAGACCAGACACCGCGCGTCCCTCGCTCGTGCGGGTGGGCAGGCCGTCCACGAAGAAGACTGGCAGCGCCTTGGCAATCTCTGCCACCTTCTCGAGCAGCGCCTCAGGCAGGGCCTCGCTCCACGGCAGCACGAGGGCCGAGAAGAGCTCCTCTCCGACCTTGAGGCGAGCTCCTGCTTCGCTCTCGCAGAGCTCAGAGGAGAGCAGCCAGTCTGCAGAGACGAAGTCGTACTCGATCTGATGGCGGGCAAGCTCTGCTGCCGGCTTCTGTGCCAGCTGCCAGGCGCCCGACCACTCGCCCTCCGCATTGAAGTAGAGCGCGACTGGTGCGTTGTAGCTGCCATGCGACAGGAGGGCAGCCATGCGGTTCACATAGGCCATCAAACGGCCGAACTCGCAGTACTGCGGGTTCATCCCATGCGCATAGAAGTGCGGCGGGCAGTCCCCATCCGGGAAGGCCTTCGGGCTGAACGCATGCGGCACGAAGACATTGACGCCGCGCACGAGCATGTAGTCGGCTATCCATTTCATGAGGCGGTTGCCTTCGCCCCAACCATAGGCACCGAAGACCTCTGCCATGCAGAGCCCCTGCTTCTTCGGGTCGATGTGGGCAAGAGAGCCGCCGATCTTGCCCAGGACATAGGTGAAGAACTCCATGTCCCAGCCCGGCTTGTGGAAGGCCCGGAAGAGCCTCTTGTCGTAGCCCGGCATGAGCTGTTCCATCACCACATCGATGCCTGCCATGTCTGCATGGGCAAGGGCACGGAAGTAGTGGCCTGCGCCGTAGCCCAGGCGGGCGAGCGCATTGTTGTCCTCGATCGTGTGCCCGATATGGCGGGCATGGTGCGCGGAGCACCAGTCAGCAATCACGCCGTCGAAGTTGTCGCTATAGAGCTGGGACACCACATCCATGTAGGCATAGCGAAGCGTGTGGCAGAGACTGCCTTCCCCATCGACGAAGAGAAGCGGGAGATACGGCAGAAGGTCTGCAAGCGTCTCGATACCCAGCTCCTTGGGCAGGGCCTCGATCAGGCGCGGCGCCACCTCTTCCGTCCAGGGGAGCACCATCTGGGGGTTCCTGCCGATAGAGGCGCCCTCAGATCCATGGATGTTGCCGAAGCGGGGCTCATCCGAGAAGAAGCCTTGGAAGGTGTGACCGAACTCGTTGCCGAAATGCTCGAAGATCGGCTCGTAGACTGTATCGAGCAGGATCTGGGTGGCCTCCTTCTCGAGCGGATTCAGGAAGCCCTCAGTCTCCTTCTCGCCGCCCCGGTAGCTGACCGTGAGCACCTGGATGTACCAGGCGCCTTCTGGAAGATCGAGGTCGACGACCTTGGCCTTGCCTCCGAGCTGCCCGGTCGGGCGTCCCAGAGGATCTGCCATGGGCTTCCCGGTCTGCCAGTCAGCCCGCTCATGCAAGGTGCTCGTGAGGTCGACCGCACCGGAGACGATCGGGGTGTCCTCGTCGCTCCTGCGCTCGGCAATGACGGCGAGCACCTCGGCCTCGGGGTCCATCAGGGCATACTTGAGATCGAGCTGCGCCCCTGCAAGCGGCCCCATCACATCGAAGGTCTGGAGCTTCAGGTAGCGCTTGCGGCGCTCGGGATGATATTTCATCACGGCGCCATCCGCATAGCCCGTCGGGAAATGGCTGTCATCGAGCAGCCAGACCTTCATATCGAGGGACTTTGCGGTCTCGAGGATGAAGGCGATATCTGAGAACCAGCCTTCGCCGTTGAAGTCAGGATGGGGACGCGCTTCGATGCAGAGGGCGCCGATGCCTGCCTCATGCATCGCCTCGATGGTCTTCCGATATTCCTCATGCGCTTCCCCATGGACCCAGAGGAAGGGTGCGATGTGGTTTTCCGACGTGCCCGCCAGCACCTGTTCGATTGTTCTCATATGACATCCTTTCGCTGCACTCCATGCCTGATTCTATGGGCGATATGCAGAAGGGACAATGACAGGGAGGCACCATTCGATTGACCGAATCGCACCTTCCTGCTGCATTTTCTCTTCGCTCCGCTTTTCCTATTCGCAGCGGAATGCCACGAAGTCGAGGGCGCCTTCTCCCTCATAGACGAAATAGAGGGCATGGGTGCCTGAGACGGGCTCGGAAAGCTCTGCTGTGGCCTGATGCCAGGAAGTTTCGGTCGTCACATCGAGCTCCGCGACAGCCGGACCTTGTGGTGCGTCGAGATGAACCACAAGCGTGCCTGCCGCGTCGCCGCGGAGCTCAGCGACAAGGCGCTTCTCCGCTCCGGTGAAGGCAAGGTACTTGTAGCCCACCTCTGCCCCATCGCGCAGGTTCGCAACGAAGGAGCGGGCTGAGGTTGGCACGCCAGAAAGCACTTCTTCACAGATCTTCGGATGATGCTCATTCCACGGCGTGCGGCTCGAGAAGTGCAGGATTCCCTCCTTGCTCCTCAGGTGGCAGCAGGCATAGGCAGGGATCTCGCGGGTGGGATCGAGCGGGCCCCCATTGAGGCCTGCGCTCGTGATCTCGGACTGGACGATCGTGCCATCCGGCGCGATCTCGACCTCCTCTGCGCAGTCCTGGCGGGAGAACTGGGTGCCTTCGGTGTGGCGGTGGTAGAAGACATAGGCCTTCGCACCGACCTGGACCAGGCTTCCATGGTTGTTGCCAAGATAGAAGATGGCGTCCTTCTCATCCTCGATCCCGTGCAGGCCCACATCGCCGTTCGAGACGATCACGCCGCCGAAGGTCGGCGGAACGTCCGGCGCATCCGTTGTCGCCCAGCAGAGCTCGTGGCCCTGGGCAGAGGAATAGATGAAGTAATAGCGCCCGAAGATCTTCCGGAAGCTCGATGCCTCGAGGAAGGGATGCGCTTCGAAGCTCGTGCCGCCAGCATCGCGCATGCCCGGCACGAAATGCTTCGGTGTCCCCTTGATCGTGCACATGTCGCTTTCGAGCTCTGCCGCATAGGAGCCAGCGAGCATCTCGTCGGGCGCCCCGAAACGTGCCGCATCGGAGGGACGGGCGCCAAAGCCGTAGTAGAGCCAGACCCGCTCCCCTTCCACGTAGACCGCTGGGTCGAAGGGGGCGCCGATGCCTGCACCCGGCATGATGAGCGTGCCATCCGGCAGGTGCACCTGCTCCAGATAGCGGAAATGCCCTGCCGGCTCATCGCAGACGGCCACGCCGATCGCCGTGAAGCCATAGAAGTAGTAGAGGTAGTAGCGCCCATCAGGCCCCTGGCACACATCCGGTGCCGCATAGGTCGCATGCTTCGTGTTCGTGGGATCGTCCCAGCGCGTGTAGACGATGCCCTCGAAGCTCCAGTGCGTGAGGTCGTCCACCGGTGCCGACCAGGCAACATAATCGCCGACGCAGTAGGAGGTCCCATCCGCTGCATCATGGCTGCCATACACATAGAGCCGGTCCCCGAAGACATGGGGCTCGCAGTCAGGGGTATGCTCCCAGCTCGGGAGATAGGGGTTCACGATCTGCCGTCTGCTCATGGCTCAATCCTCTCTCATGCTTCCAGCTCGAAGGATGCGGACAGGACCTGCTGGCTGTCGAGTCCCACATACACATCGAATCTCCCTGGCTCCGATCCGAACGTCATGTCCCGCCGCCAGAACCGCAGCATCTCCTCCGCGATCGTGAAGGAGACCTCACGCCGCTCGCCTGGCGCAGTCGTGACGCGCTCGAAGCCCTTGAGCTCCTTGATCGGGCGGGTGACGGAGCCAACGCAGTCATGCAGATAGAGCTGGACCACATCGGTGCCTGCAACCGGCCCCTCATTCTCGAGCACCACGCTCACGTGCAGCTCCTCGCCGGGGTGCAGCACCGCATGGTCGAGCGCCAGGTCAGAAAGCGTGCTTGCGTGGTAGGAAAGCCCATAGCCGAAGGGGTAGAGCCCGAAGTTCGGGGCATCGAGATATCCTGTCACAAAGCGGCCTGTATGGTTCTTGCCGGCGGGGCGTCCGGTCGGGAACTGCGCATAATAGAGCGGCAGCTGCCCTTCGGTCGCAGGGAAGCTCATCGTGAGCCTGCCGGAAGGGTTCGCATCCCCGAAGATGATGTCGGCCACCGCCTCCCCGCCTGCCGTCCCCGGCCACCAGGCCATAAGGAGGGCATCGGCATAGGGCAGGATATCGGTCAGGACCAAGGGGCGCCCTGCAAAGAGGACGCAGATGGTCCGCTTGCCAAGCTCGTGGAGCCGGCACAGAAGCTCCTGCTGCTGAGCTGGGATGCGCAGACGCGTGCGCGCCCCCGCCTCGCCGGACTGCAGAGGATGCTCGCCGAGGCAGAGCACGACCGTGTCCATATCTGCGCAGGCAGAGATTGCCTCAGCAATCAGGGCCTCCTGGTCATCTGCCGGCTTCCCGCCACCAGCGAAGCGTGCGAACTCGCCGAGCGTGCCATACTCCTCGGGGCCGAGGACATCGCAGCCCTTCGCATAGACGTACGCACCCTCACCCAGCACAGCGTCGAAGGCCTCCTTCACGGTGTGGGAGTGGCTCCGGTCCGCATGGATCGCCCACATGCCGACGATCTCCTTGCTGTCTGCGTAGGGCCCGACGAGGGCAAGACGCTCCCCCTCCTTCGCAAGCGGCAGGGCCTCCTCCTCATTCCTGAGAAGGACCATCGCCTCATCGGCGCACGCACGGGCAGAGGCGAGCTTCTCAGGCGTGCACATGATGGCACGTGCCGCCTCGGAGGTCGTGCAGCCCCGATAGGGGTCCTCGAAGAGTCCGAGCTCGTTCTTGAGGGAAAGGACGCGCCAGCAGGCCTCATCGATCTGCTGCTCGGAGATCCGCCCCGCCGCCACGAGCCGCTTCAGGCTGTGGGCATAGCAGTCCGTCTTCATATCGATATCGACGGTGGCATCCATCGCGAGCGCAGAGGCCTCGTCCTTGTCGGAGGCGACGCCGTGGTTCATGAGCTCGAGGATGGCGGCATAGTCGGTGATGACCGGGCCCGAGAATCCCCATTCCTCCCTCAGCACATCGTGGACGAGCCAGCGGTTCGCCGTTGCCGGCACCTCGTCCACGGTGTTGAAGCTTGTCATCACCATCTTCGCGCCAGCATCGACCGCAGCCTTGTACGGCGGCAGGTAGTCCTGGCGGAAGCGCCTCTCGCTCATATCGACCGTGTTGTATTCGCGGCCGCCTTCGGCTGCGCCGTAGCCGGCGAAATGCTTGACGCAGGAGGCGACGCCCTGCCCCTCATCGAGCCCTGTCTGGAACCCCTTCACCATCGCCTCGGCGAAGCGTGACCCCAGATAGGGATCCTCACCCCCCGGCATCTCGACGACCCGGCCCCAGCGCGCATCGCGGACCACATCGACGGCGGGGCTGAAGGTGACCATGCAGCCATCCGCACGCGCCTCCTCGGCGACCACCTGGTAGTCGCCCTCGATCATCTCGGGGTCCCAGGTGCAGCCCAGGCCAATCGGCGAGGGATAGCAGGTCTGGTAGCCGTAGATCACATCTGCCATAAAGAGGAGGGGGATGTGGAGGCGGCTCTTTGCGAGATAGGCATCCTGGATGCGGTGGATCTCGTCGGCGCCAAGCACATTCAAGACGCTGCCGCAGCGGTCAATGTCCTCCTGGGTCACGCCGATCTTCGCGGCCGGGCCGGTCGCGATATCCCCTCCGCCAAAGCAGTCTCCGCTGAGCTGCACCAGCTGTCCGATCTTCTCGTCGAGCGTCATCTGGTCCAGCAATGCGCACAGCTCAGCGTCTTTCATGGGAAAGCCTTTCTGGCAGAGGGCAGACAGGGAGATGGCGGCCGGCGTCAGGAGCCGCCGGCCGCCATGAGGAAGGAGGAAGCTATTCGGCTTCGAGGAGCATATTGTCGGAATATCCGACCGTGAAGGTGCCGACGAAGGAAATCGCCATCGCGATCAGGAGCGCGATGATCTCAGGCATGCCGCACATCGCATAGACGGCAGGCAGCGTGATGAGCGAGGTCGTGATCAGCGCCGGCTGCGTCATGCCGAAGCCTGCTGCGAAGGCCCCGCAGAAGGCGCAGGAGATTGCCATGACGGCAAAGGGGCGCTTGTACTTGAGCAGCAGGCCGTAGATGGCAGGCTCGGTGATGCCGCCAAGCCACGCAGAGGCGAGGCAGGAAAGCGAGAGCTCCTTCACGGAGTCGTTCTTCGTCTTCAGGAAGATAGCGAGGCAGACAGCACCCACGGCGAAGTTCGTGCCGACGGTGATCGGCAGGATCATGTCTGCGCCGAGCGTCGCGATGTTGGAGATGATGACAGGGATGAAGGCCCAGTGCATGCCGAAGATGATGAGGACCGGCCAGAGGCCAGCGATCAGGAAGCCTGCGACGGCAGGAGCAGCAGAGAGCAGGAAGATGAGGCCGGAAGCGATGGCGCCAGCGATTGCATTGGAAATCGGGCCGACGATAAAGAGGGTGACGACACCGGTAACGAAGAGCACGATCATGCTGCCGAAGAGGCCACGCAGGGTATCCGGCATCTTCTTGATCGGCTTCTCGATCCAGGACTGGAGATAGGCTGCCAGGATGATCGGGATGACGGACTGGAGATAGCCTGCGTCAGGCAGCTGAACCGGGATGCCGAAGAAGGTGGCACCCTCCGGGAAGGTCGTGTTCAAGGCCACCATGGAAGGGTGCACGAGGAATGCCGCCACAGCCATCGTGATCCACTGGTTGCAGCCGAACTTCTTGCCTGCCGTATAGGCAAGGATGAGCGGCAGGAACTGGAAGAGGCCGTCGCCGATGCAGTTCAAGATCACGTAGGTGGAGCTTGCCGTATCGAGCCAGCCGAAGGAGCTGCACATGACAGCGACTGCCTTCAGAAGGCCTGCCGCAGAAAATGCCGGCAGAAACGGCGTGAAGATGCTGGTGATGATGTCAAGGAGCTTGCCGACGATATTGCCGTTCCCGCCGTCGTCCGCCTCGACCTCGCCGCCTGCGAGATCGGGAAGGATCTTCACGACCTCGTCGTAGACGTCGGTCACGTGCGTGCCGATGACGACCTGGTACTGGCCCTGCGCGTGCATGACCTGGATGACGCCCTCGAGCTGGGAGATCTTCTTGTCGTCTGCCTTGCCCTCATCCTTCAGACGGAAGCGCAGGCGTGTGATGCAGTGCGTATAGGATGTGATGTTGTCCTTGCCGCCCACCAGCTCCACGATGCTGCTGGCGAGCTCACCCCAATTTCTTGCCATTCTTTCCTCCTCCTTTGCACACCGCTCATCGGTGCGCTTGATAAAAGAAACTATACGTGCGAGCCACCTGTGCAACAATGACAGATGACGTAGCGCCTATTGACCATTTCTGATCTGGAAAGGAGCTGCTCCCCACCATGGATCCCCACGAGCTCGATGCCTGGCTCAGGCATCATACAGAGAGCGAGGAGCGCTACCTGGCCGATGATAGGAACTACCTCAGGGAACGGCTCCAGAAGATAGGCATCGAGGAGAAGGGCGCCCTCAAGGTGCCCATGTCCCCCTTCCTCTTCGACCAGGGGCACCGCTTCGCCTTCAAGAAGCACAGCCGCTTCAACGATTATCCAGAGCATATCCATGACTGGGTGGAGCTCGAGTACATGTACGCCGGCTCCTGCGTGCAGCGCCTCAACGGCATGCCCATCGAGGTGGAGGAGGGCGAGGCCCTGCTCGTGGACCAGAACACCCGCCACAAGGTGCCTGAGCTCAGCGAGGACCAGATCCTGCTCAATCTCGTCTTCGGCCCCGAGACGATACCTTCCCTGCTCGAGCAGCTCCATGGAGGCACGAGCGTCGTCTCGGATTTCCTTGCCAACTCGATGAGCGACACCGCCCGGAAGGATTCCTACATCCTCTTCAAGTCGCAGGGCTCCTGGCGGCTGAGGGCGCTCGTGCAGCTCTTCTGCTGCGACTTTCTCGAAGGCGGAGCCTATCTCGACGAGCGTCTCACCCCGATCTTCCAGCTCATCATGATGGAGCTCATCCATTTCTGCCAGGAAGGGCAATCATCTGCAAGCCTCGAGGAATCCCGGCAGATATCGGTCCTGCCGGCGCTCCAGGCCATCGAGGAGCGCTACGCCGACATCACGCTTGAGGAGGTCGCCTCCGAGATGGGCGTGAGCCCAGCCTACCTCTCCCGGCTCCTCAAGAAGCAGACCGGCAGCAGCTTCCAGCGGCTCCTGGTCCGCCAGCGCATGAGCGAGGCCGCACGCCTGCTCTCATTCGGCACCCTGTCGGTCACCGAGGTGGCACGCCGTGTCGGCTATACCAACGTGACCTTCTTCTACCGGAAGTTCCAGGAGGAGTTCGGCTGCTCACCGGGCGAATGGCGCACGCAGAAGCATGCACTCTGATCCATTTTCGAAGATGGTTGCGCACCAATCGAAGAACGCTGCCACTCACCGATGGAATGGCAGCGTTCAGCGAAGTGTCATTAACTATTTCTGACCTTAAAATCGATTACTCGTTGTCGCCGCCCGTGGCCTTCGTGGCGCTGAGCGCAGCACCGGCGTCCTTTGCGTCATGCCACACCCAGTTCGTGAAGGCAGGGTGATCGTAGCCATTGTCTACCGCGAACTGGAATGCCTCCTCGCGGAATGCCTCCCACTCGGCGATCTGGTCTGCCCACTTCTCTGCATCGAGGATGCTCAGGGCATCTGCCGCGAGCGCCCAGCGGTCCATATGGTTGAGGCGGAGCATATCGTACGGGGTCGTCGTGGAGCCCTGCTCCTCGTAGCCGTGCACATGGAAGCTATCGTGGTTCGGACGGTTCCAGATCAGGCGATGGATCGTGCCCGGATAGGCATGGAAGGCGAAGAGCACCGGACGGTCAGCCGTGAAGAGCTCCGCGAACTGCTCGTCCGTGAGCGCCTCGTCGTTCTCCTGGGCATTCTGGATCTTCAGGAGCTCGACGACGTTCACGACCTTCACCTTGATGCCAAGGGCGGAGAGCAGCTCGTCGGCTGCAAGGGTCTCCTGCGTCGGCACATCGCCGCAGCAGCCCAGCACGATGTCCGGCTCCTCGCCCTCAGGCGTGGAGGATGCCCACTTCCACTCGGCAGCGCCTGCCGCAAGCTCGGCACGTGCCTCTTCGAGCGAGACATAGGTCGGAGCCGGCTGCTTGCCCGCGAAGATGCCATTGATGCAGTTCGTGGACTGGTAGCAGCGCTCGGCGACCGCCAAAAGCATGTTCGCATCTGCCGGATAGTAGATGTTCACCACATGGTCGTTGTTCCAGCACTTGTTGAGGAGCACGTCCACGAAGCCCGGATCCTGGTGGGAGAAGCCATTGTGGTCCTGGCGCCAGACATGGCTCGAAAGGAGCATGTTGAGGCCGGAGATCGGCTTCCTCCAGGGGATGTGGCGCACAGTAGCCTCAAGCCACTTTGCGTGCTGGTTCACCATGGAGTCGACGATGTGCACGAAGGACTCGTAGGAAGACCAGAGGCCGTGGCGTCCGGTCAGCAGGTAGCCCTCGAGCAGGCCTTCGCACTGGT
Source organism: Atopobiaceae bacterium (assembly GCA_051876355.1). GTDB lineage: Bacteria > Actinomycetota > Coriobacteriia > Coriobacteriales > Atopobiaceae > Olsenella_L. Next base: position 38,999 of record JBJEHU010000011.1, read on the forward strand.
GCTCGGAGAGCTGCTCGATAACATTACCGACAGGAGCGAGGTGCTCGTCGTTTGCCGGGTCGTCGTTGAGCTCGCCGTTGAACCACTGCTTGTCGGTCACCTGGTAGCTCGGCTGCAGGCGGTTCGATGCCGTCTCGTCCGGGCCAAAAATGCGGAAGCGATCGCGGTTGCGGTTAATCAGGTCGGCCGTATACTCGCCGAGGACACGGGTCGCCTCGGTCGCGCCGGCACCGTGGCCTTCCTTCTCGGTATCGAAGGCGAACTTCGCCGCATCGGGCAGCTCGAGGGGCTTGCGCAGCAGGCCACCATTGGCATTCGGGTTGGCGCCGATGCGGAGCTCCCCTTCCGGCATGAATTCGGTAACCTCAGGACGGATGGCGCCTTCCGGTGTGAAGAGGCCCTCCGGCTCATAGGACTCGAGCCAGCCCTTCAGCACCTGGAAGTGGGCCTCGGTGTCGCGGGCAGAGGCCAGCGGCACCTGGTGCGCACGCCAAGAGCCTTCCGTCTTCTTGCCGTCGATCGTCTTCGGGCACGTCCAGCCCTTCGGAGTGCGGAAGATGATCATCGGGTAGAACGGACGGGAGCTCTCGCCTGCAGCAGCACGCTCCTTGATGTCGCAGATCTCGTCGAAGACTGCCTCGAGCAGCGCTGCGAAGCGCCTGTGGATGGACTCGTGGTCCTCCTCGTCGAAGCCGGCAACGAAGCTGTAGGGATGGTAGCCCATGCCCCGGAAGAATTCCTCGCGCTCGCCGTCCGAAATGCGCGCCAGGATCGTCGGGTTCGCGATCTTGTAGCCATTGAGGTGCAGGATGGGCAGGACGATGCCGTCAGTCAGGGGATCCATGAACTTGTTGGTCTGCCAGCTCGTGGCGAGCGGACCGGTCTCGGCCTCGCCGTCGCCCACGACCGCCACAGCGAGCATGCTCGGGTTGTCGAGGACGGCTCCATAGGCATGGGAGAGCACATATCCGAGCTCCCCTCCCTCATGAATCGAGCCGGGGGTCTCGGGGGCGTAGTGCGAAGGGATGCCTCCCGGATAGGAGAACTGGCGGAAGAACTTCTGGAGGCCCGCCTCGTCGTCCGTGATGTCGGGACGGATCTCGCGGTAGGTGCCATCGAGCAGCGACTGCGAGGTGCCGGCAGGTCCGCCATGGCCGGGGCCCATGAGGAAGAGCGTGTTCTGATGGTGGTCATGGATCAGGCGGTTCACATGGGCATAGAGGAAGTTGAGGCCAGGCGTCGTCCCCCAGTGGCCGACCAGGCGATGCTTCACGTCCTCGCGGGTGAAGCCATCCGGGCCCTCCTCGTTCTTGAAGTCAGTGCGCATAAGGGGGTTCGAGCGCAGATAGATCTGGCCGACGGAGAGATAGTTCGCGCAGCGCCAGTAGCGGTCGAGCCAGACGATCTCCTCTTCGCTGACGGACTGGTTGCGCTTCTGCCACGGGGTTCCCAATACGGGCTGAGCCATGTCTGTTCCTTCCTCGCATCCCTGCTTCTTGCTTCTCATTGGTGAGTATAGGGAGTAAAACGTTTTACTCTTTGGAAAAATAAATTTAGCAAAGTTTAGTGCTGGCATTTAGCGACAGAGGCACGCTCACTGGCCGATTGGCGCCTGCACGGCAGGAGCCCCTAGGGTGCGCACGCTGTCCTTCTCGACCAGCTTCGGCACGAGTATGCGCTCCTGGGCTTCCGCAGCATCCCGGTCCTCCAGGCGCTCCTCGATACGGCCCAGCATCATCTCCATCGCGGCATCGGAGATGGCAGGGACATTCTGCTCGATCGAGGTCAGGGCCGGCTCGAAGAGGGAATCCGCCGCGCTGTTGTCGTAGCTCACGACCGAAAGGTCATCCGGCACGCGCAGGCCTTCCCCATAGACCCGCTTGAGGAGCCCCAGCGCAATGTTGTCGCTGCTTGCGAATGCGGCGGTCGCATCGGTCCCGAGGAGGCCTCCAGCTGCTCGCCAGGCATCGGGGATGTAGTAGTCGCTCTCGAAGACCAGCTGGGGATCGAACGGGACATCGCGCTCCGCGAGGGCGCGCCGGTAGCCAGCCAGGCGCTCGCGTCCGGTGTTGGAGCCCGGATTGATGAGGGCGGCGATGCGCCGGTGCCCATGCTCCAAGAGATAGCTTGTCGCCAGGTAGCCGCCCAGCTCATTGTTGTAGCGCACGCGGTCTGCGGCCAGCCCCTCGATGAAGCGGTCCACCATCACCAGCGGCACCGGCAGCTGCGCCAGGATGTCCAGGAGCTCCTCATCGCGCGTGAACTCGTCCGAGACGACCAGGAAGATCCCGTCCACGCTGCGGTTCACGAGCAGGCGCACGAGCTCCCCATCGCTTTCCGGGGAGCCGATCGAGTTGGTGATGAGCAGCATGTAGCCCCGCTCGCGGCACCTGAGCTCGAGGCAGTTCGCGAGCGAGGCGAAATAGTGGCTCTGGATGTTGGGCACGACGAGCCCGAGCGTGTGCGACTGCTGCATCACGAGGCTGCGCGCGATCTCGTTCGGGATGTAGTGCTTGCGGCGCGCCACCTCCTTGATGCGGCGGCGGTTCTCCTCGCTGATATGGCAGGGGCGGTTGTTCAGGACCAGCGACACGGCTGCAGGCGAGAGGCCCACCTCGCGCGCTATGTCCTTGAGCGTCACTTTCGCCATGCTTCCCTGCCCCTATGGTCTCCCAGCCGTGCCCTCAGGCCTGAAGGCGGCCAGCCGGATGCAGCCTCATGCACCAGCTGGCAGCCTCTTCGGCAATCAGAGCTCGGCGATATAGAGCGCATCCTCGAGATAGCTCGACTGAGCGATCAGCGTCTCGTCCTTCTCCGTATCATAGCTTACGGAAAGCGGCAGGCTCTCGTGCGCGGCCACATCAAGCGCATGGAGGTGCGACTGCCTGAAGTCGCCCTTCAGGCGGATCGTGGCGTTGGTCGGCACGTAGATGCAGAGCGTCTTCCCATCCGAGGTCTTCGAGGCGAAGACCTCGTCCTTGCGGCTTGCCAGCACCTTCTGGGCAGGCTCAAGCTCGAAGAGCCCGAAGCGCTCGACCGCCGTGCGGGCGAAGGAGAAGTCCCAGGCGCCCGGGAAGTGGATGCCCTGCGAATGGGGCAGGGCCTTGAGGAACCCCTCGCCGAAGGCAAAGCTATCGCCAAGGATGCCGGTCTCCCAGTTCCATACACCATGCGCCCCATAGGTCACGCCGGCAGAGGCGCCGCCCATAAGCGAGAGCCAGAGCGCGCGGCGGCAGTCTTCGCGGCGGAAGCGTCCATAGACCAGACGCGAATAGCCCATCTGCTCATAGCAGGGCTCGGAATTGATGATTGGCTTCCTTGCGGGCCGGCCTGAGAAGCTCCGCGCGAGGTTGTATGCTCCTGCCTGTTCTGCGATGTTGTGCCCTGACTGGTAGAGATAGATGTCTGCGCGTTCGGCCAGGCATTCCGGCAGCCCATCATAATGCCCTTTGATGTGGTAGCACCTGAGCGCGTCCGGGGCATAGCGGTCCACGAGGTCGGTCACAAGCATATAGCGCCGGATGGGCTCCTCGTGGTCGAAGTCCGTGTCGCCCGAGATGATGTAGATGGGGTCGAATTCGTTGAAGCTCTCCAAGATCCGCTTCACGACCGGCTCGACCAGCTCGTCGGGAATGATGTTGTCGGGGATAAAGTTCGAGGCCCAGGTGTTGGGCACATAGTTGCACCACTCGACGACGATGGCAGGCGTGAACCCGCGACGCACCGCCTCTGCGAGCTGCCAGCGCGCATGCTCCCAATAGGCTTCATCCGGCTTCGTGAAGTCGAAGGTCTTCCCATGGTCCTGCGTCTCATAGGGGTAGCGCTCGAAGGCGGCCTGCGCACGGTCCCACTGCGCCAGCGCATTGATCTGCAGGACGTTGAAGCCCTGTGCCGCCCGCCCATCGAGATAGGCGATCCACTCGTCGTCTGTCGGGTTGGTGAATGCCGTCCAGATGGTATCCGCAAGCCAGAAGAACGGCCTGCCGTCCCGCACCAGATGGTTCCCTTCCACTGTCACCTTTGCCATTTCAGGCCTCCTCATCCATGTGCTGCTCCACATTATCTTCCCATCCTGCATCTGCCCTCTCGAGCACCAGCAGCCAGTCATCGAGGGTCGGCTTTGCCGGAAGCGTGAACGGCTGCTCCGCGATCTCGGCCGTGCCTGCCTCAGCAAGGCTGCCCTCTCTCGGGTCGAACCATTTCATGCGCCAGCGTCCAGGCTTGAGCTGGACCTGGAGCCGCTTTCTCGCCGACGCCGGATAATAGGCCACCATGCGCCGCCCATCGAGCGAGACCGAAGCGAGCGGGCACTTGCTGCCGAGCACTGCAGACCCCTGCTGGGTGCAGGGCGCAAGGTCCCACCAGGCATGCTCCTCATAGAACCGTCGCATGATGCCCATCTGGTCCGCCCCTGGCGCATCGATCGCCTCCGCCCAGGTCACCCCGTAGCGGTTGAAGACATCTGCAACCGCTGCGCTGACAGGCGTCGAGCGCTGCTCGTCCACATCCCAGACATTGTCCCAGATCCCCTGCGCTCCATAGGTATAGCCTGCAGCGCCGCTCTGGAAGACCACATAGGCGATGCGGCGCAGCATCGCCGGATCGATTCTCCTGGTCCCGTTCTCCTCGAGCGATGAGCATCCCTCGTAGAATGCCTCGCCTTCGATAAAGGGCTTCTCTGTATGGGCATCCAGATAGCTCCGGTAGTCGGATTCGGAGATCACGTAGTCGCCATGCCCTGCCTGGTTGAGCGTGAAGTCGAACCAGGGCTCATCGCAGTAGTAGTCGGCGAAGGGCCGTTCGTTCGTGTAGTGCACGGTCACAGGGTGCAGCCCGCCATCAGCCTCGCTCGTGGCCTGGGCGACCTTGCGCCAGGCGCCTATCAGCGCATCGCGCTCGGACGGGTCATATCCTGCCACCTCCCCTGCGATGGTCCAGACGACCGGCAGCGCCCCATAGCGGGCGACGCAGTAGCGGGCAAGCGTCACCTGCTCCTCGACGCTTGTCGCATGCGCTGCCCCCAGGCTCGGGCCCCACGCGAAGCCCATCGCATTCACCAGGCCGGCATCGGCGATGAAGCGCATCCGGCGGTCCAGCTCGTCACGGAAGATGGCAGGGTTCGGCACAGGGCGGGGGTCGTCCGCATCGGTCAGCCAGAAGCGGCTGCGGTCGCCGAAGTCGCTCCTGAGGTTCGTCTGGTAGACCGTGAAGCCCTGCTTGGCACGCCTCTCCACCATGCCCCTGAACTGGCTCTCCATGCCCGGATGGTTCGAGCGCGCCCACGATTCCCCAGAGGCGAACTCCCAGTGGGTGTCGCCGAGCCAGAAGAAGGGCGTCCCATCTGCATAGGCCAGGAGCTTTCTCGCAAAGCCTTCATCGGGCCTGGCCACCCGGATGAAGCCGTGGCGGAATATCGGGAGGCTGCCCTCATAGGGATGGACATCGAGGATGCCCTCCCTGCCGCCGAGCCCCGAATCCTCGGGCGCGCTCAGGGTCCAGTGCCATCTTCCGGCTTCTGGCGCCGCGAAGCTCACGCAGTAGCGCCGGCCTCCGTCCCAGTAGCCCTCCCGGCAGATCTCTTGCCCGGAGGGGCCCGCAAAGACCGCTTTGACCAGACAGTCCCGGACAGGATCGCCGTAGCTTCTGGCGGCTTCGAAATCAAGCACCTTCTCGCGCCAGGTCTCGACTATGCAGGAATTCAGACCCATAATCCACCTCTCCCCATTCAAGCAGGGGATTGCCGAATATTGCATCCAGCAATCCCCAAATCAGACCATATTCAGGCAGCTGTCAGACTCGGCAGGAGAGCCATCGCTACTCGACCACCATGTCGCCGGGCTTCTCATTGTCCAGAGCTGCAAGCTCCTCCTTCGTGAAGCCCGTGAAATAGACCACCGCCGCAGCGACGACGCACGATACGACAAGGCCTATGACTGCTGCCACGGTATTGAACGCCCCACCCTGGACATAGCCGAGAATCATCAGAAGGCCTGATCCCATTGCGCCGACATAGATATGCACACCGAGTATTCCGGACACAACGGCGCCGATGGCACCACCGACGAACATGCCATACATGGTCCTGCGGAAGCGGAGCACGATGCCGAACAGTGCTGGTTCGGTCACGCCGCCTACAATGGCTGCAGCGACATAGCCTGCTGCCAGACCCTTCTCCTCCTTGTTGCGGATGCGCAGGAAGGCACCAATCGCGCAGCCCCACACTGCAACGGCTGCACAATTCGTAGCGACGAACAGGAAGGGGTCGACACCAGTCTGGAGAAGGGTGACCTGGGCAAGCAGAATGACCGGCATATGCATGCCAGCGACGACGAAGAACTGCCAGAAGGCACCAAGCACCGCCATCACGATCAGCACGCCAGCACCGCCGAGCCCGGCGAGCCCGAAGATGATGGCAGCGATGCCCTGGCCGAGCAGGTTTCCGATAGGCGCCAGGACGATGAGCTCGATTGGCACGACGACAGCCATCGTGAAGAACGGCGTGAAGAGCGTGCTCAGCACATCGGGAACATGCTTCCTCATGAACTTCTCGACAACGGCAAGCACCGGGACGGTCAGGATGACCGGCAGCACCGACTGGCTGTAATTCGCAGCAGCAATGTCAATTCCATAGACATTGATGGTGGCACCATTTGCAGCAGCCGTCACAATGGTCGGAGCGATGAGGATGCCGCCGGAGAGAAGGCCCAGAAGCGGATTGGCGCCTACCCTCTTGGCTGCACAGTACCCGAGATAGATGGGCAGGAAGTAGAAGCCCGCCTCATAGAGCGTCGTATAGAAGAATGAATAGATGCCAGAGTCTGCTGCCCAGAGATTGAACATCTGGGGGCCCATAACGACCGCAAAGGTACGGAAGAGGCCTGATGCCATGATCAGCGGAATCATCTGGACCATGGAGCCGGAAAGGTAGTCGAGGATCTTGTTGCCAACCGCCTTCGGCGTCAGCTTCTCCTTCGTCAGGTCCTTGTCGAGATTCTCGTCGATGGCGCCTCCGCCCTTCACGCCCTTCGCCAGGACCGCGTCATAGACCTTCGGCACGTTCTGGCCGATGATGACCTGGCACTGTTCGCCTGCCCAATTGATGCCCAGAACGCCGGTGATCTTCTTGATCTCCTCGCTGTCCACCTTGCTCTTGTCTTTGAATGTGAGCCTCAGCCTTGTCATGCAGTGCGTGGCCGATGCGATGTTGTCGGCACCGCCGACATTCGCCAGAACCCCCTCGGCAATCTTCTGGTTGTCTACTGCCATGAAGCTTCCCCTTTCCTCAACCCCTGGTAGTCCTAAGCTGGGAACAGGCTCCTGATTCCTGCATAGCCCCAGCTTTACGTGCTGCTGATGCACAGGGTACGTGCACAGGAAAGGTCCTTAGCGGTTTACAGGCATTTACTAACTGGTTTAGACTTATTTAGCATCTTGTTTAGCTGAAAGCTTGACAGGCCTGAAAACCCAGCCATACTATTCCTCTTCTGCTTTGAGCGGTACCACGCTCTTACGCTGGATTATCTCAGGAGTGATGGATATCCTGACCACTTCGCCGCCCGTATCCCCACGGACTAAATCGACTAAACGCTTCACGGCAAGCCCTCCCATGTTCGTCTTGGGCACTGCCATCGTCGTAAGCGGAGGATCTGCCATCGCAGCAGTCGAGACATCGTCGAAGCCGATGACAGAGATATCCTCGGGCACCCTTACTCCATGCTCCCTCAGGGCCCTGATGCAGCTCATAGCGATGATATCGTTATCGGCGAAGTAGGCGGTCGGCAGATATGGGTCTGCATCGAGGTAGCGGCACATGTCCTCATAGGCGCTCTCGAAGGTGGAGCCCACTCTCACGATCGTATGCCAGGGATCGATGTCGCTTGTCTTGGCATGGCGCATGGCCTGGAGGTAGCCATCCTGCCGCTCGAGGAAATTCCTGATCTCGGTATTGCTGTGGAGGTAGCCGATCTCTTTGTGCCCCATGCCAGTGAGATAGCGCACGGCTGCCCAGGCGCCACGCGAGTTGTCGATCACGACAGAGTCGAGGTTCTTCGAGGGGAACCAGTTGTCAAGCAGGACGATGGGGACGCCGAGGCGCTCGAACTGGGTCACATCGGTCGCCCGCATCTCGGTGGCCAGGAGCACGATGCCGGCGCACTTGATCGAGCGCAGGCTGCTCATCTGCTCGGCCCAGTCCTGCTGTGCATAGAAGTAGGAGACCGAGAGCCGGTGGTAGCCCAGCTTGTAGGTCATGTCGGACACCCCTTTGATCAGCGACTCGAAGAAGGGGGTGTCTGCCACCACGCGTCCATGCTGCTTGAAGATCACGAGCAGGATCGTGCTGGTCTTGCGGGGCTGGGCAGGGGCATCATATTCGAACCCGAGCTCGCGCGCGACCTCGCGCACGCGGTCCCTGGTCTCCCGGCCGACGCCAGGCCGGTCCCTGAAGACCAGCGATACGGTTGCAGGGGACACGCCCGCAGCCTTGGCCACATCGCGCGCTGTCACTTTTCCGCTCATTGCATCCACCTGATTTAGCACTAAACATTTAGTAATTTTTACCATGCCCAGCTCGGCAATTTCCTAAAAAATATCCTCTCCTGTGTAAGAAGGTCAAGCTATAGCCTGCCAATCTGCATCCAGGGCCCGCTACTAAATCCCAGATGCACAAGCAGCGAAGGAGAGGAAGGCCCCATGGACAGGATCGTTCTTGGCTATGCACCGACGCGCAGGAGCATCTTCAGCGCGCCCGATGCAAGGAAGTACCGCAAGATCATCGCGGACAAGCTCAATGAACTTGGTATCGAGTTTGTCGATATCGACGATATCAACGAGGAGGGCCTGCTCTTCGACGAGGACGACCGCCTCAAGGTCCTGAAGAAGTTCCAGGATGCCGGCGTGGATGGCCTCTTCCTTCCCCACTGCAACTTCGGCACGGAGTTCATCTGTGCCCGCCTTGCCAAGGACCTTGGCAAGCCTGTCCTTCTGTGGGGACCGCTCGATGAGCGTCCTGAGGCAAACGGCGTGCGCCTGCGCGATACGCAGTGCGGCCTCTTCGCCACGGGCAAGGTGCTCCGCCGCTTCGAGGTGCCGTTCACGTACATGACGAACTGCAGGGTGGACGACCCGGTCTTCGAGCGCGGGCTCCGCGATTTCATTGCCGTCTGCAATGTCGTGAAGAAGTTCCGCTCTGCCCGCATCCTCCAGATCGGCCCGCGCCCCTATGAGTTCTATTCCACGATGTGCAACGAGGGCGAGCTCCTGGAGCGCTTTGGCATCGAGTGCGTGCCGGTGCCCCTGCCCGAGCTCACGCGCGGCGTGAAGGCAGCGCTTGCCGAGGACAAGGGCGACGGAGACTCCGACGTGGAGAAGCAGCTTGCCTGGATCGACGAGCACTTCGAGAAGAACTGCTCAGACGAGCAGGTGAAGACGATTGCCGCCATGGCAGTGGCGATGCGCCGCATGCTCAGGAAGTACCACTGCACGGCTGGCTGCATCCAGTGCTGGAACGAGCTCCAGCATGAGCTCCATGTGATGCCCTGCGCTGCGAACTCCATCCTCAACGAGGAGGGAACGCCGATCACCTGCGAGACGGATGTCCATGGCGCCATCACGTCCCTCATGATCGAGGCAGCAGACATGGGCCGCAAGCGCTCGTTCTTTGCCGACTGGACCATCCGCCATCCGGACGACCCCAACGGCGAGCTCCTGCAGCACTGCGGACCGTGGCCCTGCTCTGTAGCGCAGAAGAAGCCGGTCATAACGACGCCTTTGGCTTTCGACCACAATGGCGCCCTCACCGCAGAGGCAAAGCACGGCGAGGTGACGCTCTGCCGCTTCGACGGCGACAACGGCAAGTATTCGCTGCTTCTGGGCACGGCAGAGGGCATCGACGGCCCGAAGGGCATGGGCACCTATCTCTGGGTCCGCGTTCAGAACATCAAGCGCCTCGAGGCAAAGATCGTGGAGGGGCCCTACATCCACCACTGCGCCGGCATCCACGACGATGTCGTGCCGGTGCTCTACGAGGCATGCAAGTACCTGGGCATCACGCCTGACCTCTACGACCCGATCGAAGAGGACGTCAAGGCCTATCTGAGGGGAGAGTAGCTGTGGAAATCGATAAGCTCGAGAGCCTGCGCTGGGACCTGCGCCAGGATACCGTCGATATCATCATGGCAGGAGGCGGCGGCCATATCGGAGGCGACATGTCCGTGATCGATGCCTTGATGGTCCTCTACAAGAACCATCTGAACATCACGCCTGAGACTGTGAACGACCCGAACCGCGACCGCTTCGTCCTTTCCAAGGGACACGCAATGGAAGCCTACTATGCAATCCTCTGCGAGCAGGGCTTCCTCGACCTCGACGATGTGAAGGCGCGCTTCTCGAAGTTCAAGAGCCCCTACATCGGCCACCCGAACAACAAGCTCCCCGGCATCGAGATGAACTCCGGCTCCCTGGGACATGGCCTTCCTGTCGCTGTGGGCATGGCACTTGCCGCAAGGATGGATGGCAGGAGCTACCGCACCTATGTCTTCATGGGCGACGGCGAGCTTGCGGAAGGCTCTGTCTGGGAAGGTGCCATGTCGGGCGGCAGCTTCAAGCTCGACAATCTCTGCGCCCTCGTGGACAAGAACCGTCTCCAGATCTCCGGCTCCACGGAGGATGTCATGAAGCAGGACTCCCAGGAAGAGCGCTGGGCAGCCTTCGGCTGGAACGTCCTCTCCATCCCCGGCAACGATATCCGTGCCCTGGATTCTGCCTTCTCCCTTGCCGAGGAGACGAAGGGCAAGCCTACCGTCATCATTGCCAACACAACAAAAGGCTTCGGCTCCCCTGTCATGGAGAACAAGGCATCCTGGCACCACCATCTGCCGAATGCGGAAGAGTACGCCCAGATCACGGCCGATTTCAAGGCTCACAAGGAGGAGTGCCATGCCTAACAAGATTGCGAACAAGCAGGCAATCTGCGATGTCCTCATGGAAGCTGCAGCGAAGGACAGGGATGTCTGCGTCCTCTGCTCCGATTCGAGGGGCTCTGCCTCGCTCACGCCGTTCTTCGACAAGTTCCCCGAGCAGGCCATCGAGGTCGGCATCGCCGAGCAGGATCTTGTCGGCATCGCCGCCGGTCTTGCCTCCTGCGGCAAGAAGCCGTTTGCTGCAAGCCCGGCCAGCTTCCTCACGACCCGCTCCTACGAGCAGGCAAAGGTCGACTGCGCCTACTCCGACACGAACGTGAAGCTCATCGGCATCTCCGGCGGCATCTCCTATGGTGCGCTCGGCATGTCCCACCACTCCGCGCAGGATATCGCTGCCATGTCTGCCATCCCGAACATGCGCGTGTATCTGCCGAGCGACCGCTTCCAGACGGCCAAGCTCATCCGTGCCCTCCTCAATGACACGAAGCCTGCCTATGTGCGCGTCGGCAGGAATGCCGTCGAGGACATCTACACGGAGGATTCCTGCCCGTTCGAGATGGACAAGGCGACCTGGCCCAGGGAAGGCACCGACATCGCGATCGTCGCCACAGGCGAGCTTGTCCGTCCAGCACTCGATGCTGCAGCGCTGCTTGAGGCCAAGGGCATCTCTGCCACCGTCCTGGACATGTACTGCGTAAAGCCGCTCGATGAAAAGGCAGTCGTGAAGGCCGCCGCCAACGCAAAGGCAGTCCTCACGGTCGAGGAGCACTCGCCGTATGGCGGACTCGGCGCCCGCGTCGCCCAGACGGTCGCTTCCAGCTGCCCGCGTCTCGTCGAGAACCTCTCGCTTCCTGATGCACCGGTCGTCACCGGCACCTCGAAGGAGGTCTTCGGCTATTACGGCCTCGATGCAGAAGGCATCGCAGCTTCCGCAGAGAAGCTTCTCGGAAAGGCTGCGCAGAACTGATGGCCGAGCTCATCCTTGCAATAGACCAATCGACGCAGGGCACGAAGGCGCTGCTCTTCAGGCGCGACGGCTCTCTTGCTGCCAAGACCTCGCTTCCCCACAAGCAGTATGTGGATGAGCGGGGCTGGGTCGAGCACGATGCAGAAGAGATCCTTGCCCATGTCTGCGCCTGCACCGAAGCCGTCATGGCGGAGACAGGAGCGAAAGCATCTGACATCGCTGCCTTCGGCATCTCGAACCAGCGCGAGACCTGCGTTGCCTGGGACAGGAACACAGGCAGGCCTCTCGCACATGCTATCGTCTGGCAGTGCGGACGTGCCGCTGCGCTCTGCGAAGAGCTCAAGGCCGCGCATCCCGGAGCAGAGGAGCTCGTGCAGGAGAGGTCGGGCATGGCACTGTCCCCGTACTTCTCTGCTGCGAAGATGTCCTGGATGCTCCAGAACATCCCTTCCGTGGCAAAAGCTGCCCAGGCCGGCACGCTCTGCTTCGGCACGATCGACTCCTGGCTGGCCTACAGCCTCTGCGAAGGCCATCCTTTCGTGACGGAGCCCTCGAACGCCTGCAGGACGCAGCTCCTGAACCTCGAGACAGGCCAGTGGGACGAAGAGCTCCTCGGGCTCTTTGGCATCCCCCGCGAGGCTCTTCCTGAAGTCATGGCATCCGATGCCCTCTTCGGCGTCTCCGACTTCAACGGGGCGCTTGCCTCCCCCATCCCGCTCCATGCGATGCTGGGAGATTCCCAAGCAGCGCTTGCCGCACAGGACTGCCTCGAGCCGGGACAGGTGAAGGCAACCTACGGCACGGGCTCTTCTGTCATGCTCATGGCAGGAGACGCACCGAAACGCAGCACGCATGGCCTTGTGACCAGCATTGCCTGGAACCTTCAAGGCAGGCTCTCCTATGTGCTCGAGGGAAACCTCAACTACACCGGAGCGGTCGTCACCTGGCTCAAGGACCGGGTCCATATGATCGAGGATCCAGACGAGCTTGAAGGCCTCATCCGCAAAGCCAATCCGAACGATAAGTGCTACTTCGTGCCTGCCTTCACGGGCCTCGGCGCCCCCTGGTGGGACAGTGCCGCCACAGGCATGCTCACGGGCATCACCACCTTGACCGGCAGGGCAGAGATTGCAAAGGCCTGTGCCGAGTGCATCCCCTACCAGATAGGAGACGTGCTTTCGGCGCTCCGTGCCGATACGGGCCTTGCACTCAAAGAGCTCAGGGCTGATGGCGGAGTCACGAAGAATGCCTACCTCATGCAGTTCCAGGCAGACATCGCAGACACCTCTGTCGAAGTCTCGAAGCTCGCAGAGCTCTCTGCAGCAGGCGCCGCCTTTGCGGCAGGACGTGCCTGCGGCCTCTGGGAGACGAATACGATACACGAGCGCTACGGACATGAGACGTATGCGCCAGACATGGCAGAAGAGACACGCCAGAAGAAGCTTCAGGGCTGGCAGGCAGCCCTTCGGCAGGTTCGCTGCCACGACTGAGATAAGTGGGTAGAACAACCAACGGACAGTCCTGCAGGGCCAGCAATGCTGGCCCTGCTGCACGAGAAAGGGGATACGCATGGCAGGATACAAGACCTTCACCTCGGCCGCCGACATGGGGCCCTACGTCTCGAAGCTCATCCTCGAGCTCCCCGAGAAGGTACGCACGGAATTCGTGAGCAAGGACGGCTTCAGCATCTATGTGGAGCGCAAGGACGCCGATACGGAAGAGGTCGTGCTGGCAAAGGAGCATCGCACCGACAAGCAGGCCTATCCTTCGAAAGGCTATGTCCCTGTGCTTTCTGCCTATACCTCTGACGGAGAAGGCAATGCACAGCCTGAAGGCTCCTTCATCACGCTCGAGCTTCCCGAAGAGCGCCTCACAAAGCGGATCGATGGCGGGCTTACCCGTGGCTTTATCCGCGTCATGGACTTCCACATCACGCAGACGAAGGCCATCCCGAGCAAGAAGCCGGGAGAGGCACCGCTTACCGGCATGGTATTCGACGTCGACACGGGAGATGTCTGCCCCGATCTGGACGGCTGGGATCTTACCGGCTCTGGCATCTTCGACGATATCGATATGAACTACGGCTTCTTCACGCCCGATCTCAAGGCCGTGAATGCTGCACGTGCAGCACGCCCGTTCAGCCCGCTTCCGCCTGTCACGAAGGTGCCGCTCGTGCTCTGGCTCCATGGTGCCGGAGAGGGCCAGGAGCCCTATCGTACCGTCATGGGCAACCGTGTGACGCTTCTCTCCTCCCCTGAGATCCAGGAGAAGCTCGGAGGCGCTGCCTATATCCTTGCTCCTTCGAGCCCGACGTACTGGATGGACTCCGGTTCGGGCGAGATAGCAGACGACAACAAGTCCATCTATACGAAGGCACTGAAGACGCTTGTGGACGAGTTCGTGGAGGCACATCCCGATATCGACAGGAAGCGCATCTATGTGGGAGGACTCAGCAATGGCGGATTCATGACGGTCAGGCTCGTAGCAGACTATCCGGGATTCTTCGCAGCAGGCGTGCCCGTCTGCGCTCCGTGGGTTGCATCCCTTGCGACAGACGATGAGATGAAGGCCATAGCCCAGACACCGCTCTGGTTCGTGCAGTCCGCAGACGACCCGATTGTCGATGCTAAGACGCATGCCCTTGCTGACTACAAGAGGCTCAAGGACCTCGGAGCCGAAGACGTGCACATCACCTGCTTCGACCACATCCAGGATGAGACGGGCAGATACCACGACAGTCAAGGCCAACCGCAGCGTTACATCGGCCACTTTGTCTGGATCCCTGCCTACCATGACTTTGTGAAGACGGAGCTTGATGGCACGAACGTCGTGATGGATGGTTCCCCTGTCACGCTCTGGCAGTGGGTCGGCCTCCATCATCTGGCATAGGCATCAAGGAACACAGGCTTTCAAAGCAAGCGCCCCAGCTCGCAATGAGCCGGGGCGCTCTTTCTTGCCTCTGGATAAGAGAATCATTCCATATGCTTGGGCGATGCCTTCGCCTTCCTCTTCTGGCGGATGCGATGTATGACCACATCGAGGAGGACGAGGAGAAGGACTATGGCCACGATGAGGACGGCCCACTCGCGCATGCCCCAGTGGCGGTTGACAAGGTCTCCCTGGGCCTCCGCCTCCTCGGGGACATAGTCCGTCCTCTCGCAGTGGACGAGGAGCCTGTGGTCGTTGACTCCATAAGGAGTGCAGGTGACGAGGGTCAGGAGGTCCTTCCCCTGCTGTATCGCGAGCGAGTCCATCTCGTCGGGCCAGACCACCTCGGAGGAGTCAACCTTGTAGGCAAGCACCTCCCCCATCGTGTGGAGGAGCACGATGTCGCCGGGGACCAGGTCCCTGATATCGTCGAACATGGAGAGGTTCTTCATGCCGGAATGGGCTGTGAGGACGGTGTGGGTGGAGTCCCCTCCCACAGGAAGCGATGTCCCCTCGAGATGCCCCACTCCTGCCATCAGGGCGGCGTCGGACGTGCCATGGTAGATCGGCATGCTGACATCGATGGAAGGGATCTCGATCCAGCTCATCATGGGGTCGCGGTCGAACGTGAGCTGCTCTGCATAAGGGAGGATCTGGTCAGATGCGATCTCCGGCGTCTCATGCGCCAGCACTTCATTGAAAGCTCTTGCCTCCGTGAGGTAGTAGTCCTTCTCGTCCTGGCTCATCGCATCGACCGTGCTCGAGACCGTAGAGATCTGGTTCAGAACGCCCGATGCCTCTATCCTGTCCAGGACCCATGGCCAGACCATGAGGGCGACGCCGAAGAGGATCACGAGGACGGTGATCAGGCGGTCTGCCCACCGGGGCAGGCGCTTCTTCCTGCCCTTCTTCTTGCTGCCGGCATCCTGGGCATCTGCCTTGCCCTTCCTGCCCTTCACCGTCTTCCTCCTCCCTTCGGTCTCCGGCGTTCAAGCATCGGTATTCTGCAGCAGGAGGAAGGGGCCCTGCACGAAACAGAGTCCCTTCCCTTACGCGCTATCTCAGTTGTAGAACTGCATTCCTACAGGCTACTCTGCATCATTCTCGTGACGGTTGCGGACGACGCGAGAGACGCCGAAGGCAAGCACGAGGCCGCCGGCGACCCACGTCAGAGTCACGCCGGCCTGGCCGGTGAGAGGCAGGCCCACGGACTTGGTATCGCCGACCGTGATGTTCACGGTCTTGTTGTCGGTCACGCCAGAGCCGGTCTTAGCCGTCAGCGTGTTGTCGCCTGCGGTGCCGTCAGAGAGGCCGGCGATAACATGGGTGGGATCGGAGGTGTTGAGCGTGCTCTCGAGCTTGGTAATCGTCTGATTCTGCTCATCGATTGTCGGATCGATGGTGAACGTGAAGTCGCTCACCGTGGAGTATCCGCTAGGAGCAGAGACCTCGTGCACCTTGTAGGTGCCGGCATCGAGGCCCGTCACATCGATCTTGCCCTGGTCGTTCGTCGTGAACTCGTAAGCCGTGTCGCCGAGCTTGCCATCGGACTGGACATACTTGCCAGTAGAAGCACTGTCGTCAGCGCTGCTCACCTGGATGGTGAACTTGGCGCCAGCGAGTGCCTGCTCGGTGCCCTGGTCAACCTTCACGAGGTTGAGGCCGTAGGTGAAGTCCTTGACATGGTGCTCGACCGTGTTGCCCGTACCATTGCTGTGGGGATTGTTCGAGTAGGTGAGCTTGACGGTGTTGGGGTTGCCGTTGTTACCGATGACTGCATCGGAGTTGATCTTGGCCGTGTAGGTGACAACGAAGACGGAGTCCTTCGTGGCGCCATCGATGGACTTTAGGCCCTTGGCATCAGAAGCGGTGACCGTGAGGTCATGCGCACCGGTGGTTGCGTCAGCAGCACTGAGAGCAATGGTGAAGTGCGAAGTCACATCAGTGCCCTTAGTATGGGCAAGGTCAGCCTTTGCAGCGTCCTTGCTCGTGTACATGTAGACCTTGACGTTGGAAGGAACACCCTTTGCATCCGTATCGATCGTGAGGCCCTTAGAGATGGTATCCGTGAACTTGTAGGAGTAGCTGTCGTACGTCGCGAAGTCCTGCGCCACGGTGCCATAGATGTTGTAGGTGACGTTCTGGCCGATGTGGGAGTCTGCAGCGTCATGCTCTGCGCCGTCTGCATCGGAGACGATCTTCTTCTCGACCGTCGGGATGCTTGCCTTCTCGGTCACGGTATAGGCAGATCCGCCAACAACAGCGAAGATCGGGGAGGTGAAGGTCTCGCCGTCCTTGGTTGCACCAGTCGCATCGACGGAAGCAGGATCGGTCACGAAGAGCCAGTAGCCAGAGTCGAGGGCATCGCTCGTCTGGCCGCCCTTCACAGTCGTCGTGGTGGTAAGGCCCTCGACTGCCTTTGCGATAGCGTTGGCAGCGGAGTCGGCATCGACAACGGTCGTATTGTTCGTGCCGTTCACATGCGCCGTAATCCAGTCAGCAGCATCCTGAGCGGTCGTGCCGGCATAGCTGGAGTCCTGGCCCTTGATTGCGTTTACCACAGCAGCCTTCACGTCGTCATTTGCCCACGTGATGTTGGAGACCGTCTTGCCGTTTGCCCCATCGGTGACCGTGGCCTTGAAGATCTGGTAGCCCTTGAAGTTCGTCTGGTTACCGGTGACGTTGTTGATCGTGATGGTCGAGG
>JBJEHU010000012.1:0-16301 GCA_051876355.1 Atopobiaceae bacterium
CCTCGACCATCACGATCAACAACGTCACCGGTAACCAGACGAACTTCAAGGGCTATCAGATCTTCAAGGCCACAGTAACGGATAATAACGATGGCACGAAGTCGGTATCCGACATTACGTGGGCGGGAAGCACCGATGCTGCGAAGAAGGCAATGCAAGACGCAGTCGAGGGCGTCATCAAGGTACAGGACTCCACCTATGCTGGCACGACCGCCCAGGATGCCGCGGACTGGATTAAGGCCCATGTGACTAACACGAACAAGACGACCGTCGTCGACTCCACATCCGTTCCAGAGGCCCTCGCGAAGGCGGTTATGGGTGTCACTACCGCCACTGCGACGACCGTCACAGGTGGCACGGCAAGCTCCACTCTTGACAACGGTTATTGGCTGTTCCTCACCGATCCTGATTCTGTAGATACGACTGGCACAACAAAGAACAGCGAGACCTATACGTCCCCGATCTTCGCAGTGGTCGGCGGCTCTGCCTACACGGTGACCGAGAAGGCAAGCATCCCGACGGTAGAGAAGAAGATCGTCTCCGATGCTGATAACGCTGAGTACGATGCTGCTGATTCCCACATCGGCCAGAACGTCAGGTATAACATCTACGGCACCGTCGCTCAGGACTTTGCGACGTATGACAGCTACTCCTACAAGTTCACGGATACGGTCTCCAATGGTCTCACGGTCGATTCGGGCAGCGTCAAGGTCTATATGTATGCCAACGAGGCAGCAGCCAAGGCTGATGTGCTCCATACCTCGACCTCCGCAATTGATGTGACCTCCAGCTTCACGTCTGCTCTTGCTGACGGTACGGACGGTGCGCATGTCCTCACGGTGACTGCTAAGACCACGGATGGTCTGAAGGGCCTTAAGTCCATCTCCGGCGCTACGAAGGATTCCTGCTTCGTCGTAACCTATACGGCGCAGATCAACTCCAGTGCAGTCATTGGCAACCCTGGCAACCCGAATGAGGTCACGCTCGAGTACTCCAACAACCCGAATGCCGAGGGCACGGGCAAGACCGTCCCTGACAAGGTCCGTGATTTCACCTACGGTCTCAACCTTGTGAAGCTCGATCAGGGTACCGAGAAGGCACTTGCTGGCGCCGTCTTTACCATCCAGGTGAGCGGCGCCGACGATACGGCCACTACGAACAAGTATGTCGCAGCAGATGGCACGCTCAGTGATACCGCAGTAAATCTGACCACCGACGCGAACGGCAAGATTGACGTGACCGGCCTCGATGCAGGCACCTACAAGGTGCACGAGGTCTCCGCACCTGACGGATACTCCACGGTGAGCGACTTCACGTTCACGATTACGCCGGCAATCAACCAGAACGACCAGACCGTTACGCTCGCCAGCACGCTCAACACTACCGATTCTGCTCATGTGATCGCCGGCCTCTCTGATGCCACCGCAGGCGACAACAAGCTGACGCCTGCCGCCAACTCCGGCGTGACCGACAACACGACCGTGAACATCACGGTCGGCGATACCAAGTCTGTGGGCCTGCCTCTCACCGGCCAGGCTGGCGTGACGCTGACGTGGGTTGCCGGCGGCCTCGTGCTTGCCTTCGGCGTCTCTCGCGTCGTCCGCAACCGTCACGAGAATGATGCAGAGTAGCCTGCAGGGATACAGTTCTGCATCCGAGATGGCGCGGAAGGGAAGGGGCTCTGTTTCGTGCAGGGTCCCTTCCTCCTGCTGCAGGATATCGATGCCTGGACGTCGGAGACCGAAGGGAGGAGGAAGACGGTGAAGGGCAGGAGGGGCAAGGCAGATGCCCAGGATGCCGGCAGCAAGAAGAAGGGCAGGAAGAAGCGGCTGCCCAGGTGGGCGGACCGCCTGATCACCGTCCTCGTGATCCTTTTCGGCGTCGCCCTCATGGTCTGGCCATGGGTCCTCGACAGGATAGAGGCGTCAGGCGTCCTCAACCAGATCTCCACGGTCTCGAGCACGGTCGATGCGATGAGCGAGTCGGAGAAGGAATACTACCTCACGGAGGCAAGAGCTTTCAATGAAGTGCTGGCGCATGAGACGCCGGAGATCGCATCTGACCAGATCCTCCCTTATGCAGAGCAGCTCACGTTCGACCGCGACCCCATGATGAGCTGGATCGAGATCCCTTCCATCGATGTCAGCATGCCGATCTACCATGGCACGTCCGACGCCGCCCTGATGGCAGGAGTGGGGCATCTCGAGGGGACATCGCTTCCTGTGGGAGGGGACTCCACCCACACCGTCCTCACAGCCCATTCCGGCATGAAGAACCTCTCCATGTTCGACGATATCAGGGACCTGGTCCCCGGCGACATCGTGCTCCTCCACACGATGGGGGAGGTGCTTGCCTACAAGGTTGACTCCTCCGAGGTGGTCTGGCCCGACGAGATGGACTCGCTCGCGATACAGCAGGGGAAGGACCTCCTGACCCTCGTCACCTGCACTCCTTATGGAGTCAACGACCACAGGCTCCTCGTCCACTGCGAGAGGACGGACTACGTCCCCGAGGAGGCGGAGGCCCAGGGAGACCTTGCCAACCGCCACTGGGGCATGAGGGAGTGGGCGGTGCTGATAGTTGCTGTCGTCCTTCTCCTCGTCCTCCTCGATGTGGTGATCCACCGCATCCGCCAGAAGCGGAAGGCGAAGGCATCTCCCAAGCACATGGAATGAACCATTCTGAAGACAGAGAGAACTGCAGACAGAAGCAGGGCTGGCATCTTTTATGGATGCCGGCCCTGTTTTGTGCCGTTTTGTTCTAGCCTGGCTGCACCTCGCGGTAGAGGCGGGGAGCGCCTGCTCTGTAGGCACTCGGGCTCTGGCCGCACATCTCGCCGAAGCGGTAGCTGAAGTTCGATTCGCTCGCAAAGCCGACTTGTCCTGCAATCGTGGCAACGGGAAGCGTCGTCTCTGCCAGGAGCTCCTTTGCCTGCGTGATGCGGTAGCGCAGAAGGTAGCTATGGGGAGTCGTCCCGAGCTGGCGCTTGAAGAGGCGGATGAGCTGCGAGGTTGATATCGCAGCCTCTCTTGCCACGTCATCCACATGCAGGTCTTCTGCGAAGTGCTCTTCCATGTAGCGCCGTGCTACCGATACGGCATCGAACTCGACGAAGCTTCCCCTTGAGTCAGGAGCGAGAGCGATGGACGTCAGGAGCTTGTCCACGGCAAGCGATGTCGTGAGGGACTCGATATAGCCCTCCTTCTTCATGTTCTCGAAGATCGTCTCGAAGATGGGCTTCACGTCTGCAAGAGGCAGGCTCACGGGCTGGAGCTTCGGGAGCCCCATGGCCTGGGAGATGGCATCGGCACCGGCACCGTTCACATGGGCCCAGAGGTGGTACCAGTGATGCCGGACGGGATCGGTGACATAGCGCTGGGGCGTCCTGCAGTCCATAAGGAGGGCCTGGTTCTGTCCCAGAGTGATGGACTGGCCTCCCTGCTCGATGATGCCTGCTCCGCCAAGCGTATAGAAGATGAGATAGGCATCCTTGTGGGAGCGCTCTGTCGTAAAGCGTTCCCTCGCGTAGAACGTGCCTGCTTCCGTGCAGAAGAAGGGAAGGGAGCGGCCTGTCTCGCTCGGCGTGGCCCTGAGCCAGAAGCTCCTCTTCTCGATATCCATGGTGTAGGTGAGCACGGCATCTCCTGGAAAAAGACGTTGGAAACGTTTCCTCGAAACAGCTTATCACGTCTCATTGAGAGCATGCGCAAAAATCTAAATCCAGTGCTTATTGGCAGCATGGATTCGCATGTATGCACAGCATATCCTCTTAGACAACGAGACGGAGAGGGAAGCGCAGATAGGGCATCTGCGCTGTCTGCGAGGGGGCTGCACATGAAGCCGTGCTATCTGGCAATCGATATCGGCGCATCGAGCGGCAGGGCAATTGCCGGCGAGGTTGATGCCACGGGCAAAATTGCGCTCACGGAGGTCTACCGCTTCCCGAATGGCATGGTGAAGAGGCAAGGACATCTCGTCTGGGATATCGATGGCCTGCTTGAGAACGTGCTTGATGGCATGGCAGAGGCGAAGAAGCAGGGTTTCGCTCCGGTCTCTGTCGCGATCGATACCTGGGCTGTCGACTATGTGCTCCTGGATGGAGAAGACAGAAGGATCGGGCTGCCGTATGCCTATAGGGACTCCCGTACCGAGGGCATCCGTGAGGAGCTCGAGGACAAGGGCATCCTGACCTTTGCCGAGCACTACAGGCGCTGCGGCATCCAGTACCAGCCGTTCAATACGTGCTACCAGCTCCTGGCGCAGATGAAGGAGCATCCCGAAGACCTCGAGCGTGCCCGCACGTTCCTTATGGTTCCGGACTATCTGAACTTCAGGCTCTGCGGCGTCAAGGCAAACGAGTACACGAATGCCTCGACGACGGCGCTCGTGGATGCAAAGACGAAGGCCTGGGATGATGAGCTGATCGAGCAGCTCGGGCTGCCGCGTGACATCTTCTCCGGCCCCACCATGCCAGGAGGTGTCCTCGGAGAGCTCCTGCCGGAAGTGGCCGAGCGCGTGGGCTACCAGACGAAGGTCGTCCTTCCGGCAACGCATGATACGGGCTCTGCCTGGCTTTCCGTCCCTGCGAAGGACGAGCATACGGCCTACCTCTCTTCGGGCACCTGGAGCCTCTTCGGATGCGAGCTCAGGGAGCCCATCACGACGGACGCAAGCCGCAAGGCGAACTTCACGAACGAGGGCGGCTTCGAGGGACGCTTCCGCTACCTCAAGAACATCATGGGTCTCTGGATGATCCAGAACGTGCGCCGCGAATGCCCGCATGAGGATGGGACGCTTCCGGGCTGGGGAGAGCTTGTCGCAGGGGCACGTGCTACAGCCCAAGAAGGCTTTGCCTCATCCGTCGATGCAGACGACGATCGGTTCCTTGCACCTGAGTCCATGGTGGAAGAGCTCAGGTGTGCCTGCAGGGAGTCTGGCCAGAAGGTGCCGGAGACGCCGGGCGAGCTTGCCTACACGGTCTACCGCTCTCTTGCAGAGGACTATGCAGCAACGGTCAAGGAGCTCTCGAAGCTGACCGGCATCGAGTACTCGACGATTGCGATTGTCGGCGGAGGATCGGCGAACCAGTACCTGAACGAGCTCTGCGCCGAGGCGTCGGGGCTTCTGGTCACAGCGGGCCCCATGGAAGGAACTGCGCTTGGCAACCTTCTGGTCCAGGCAATGGCTGAAGGAACGTTCGGCACGCTCGAAGAGGCGCGTGCCGCTATCAGGAAGAGCTTCGATATCAAGGAGGTACAGGCACGATGAGCGCAGAGAATGAAAGCTACAGGCTTGCAAAGGAGGCCTACGCGGCTTACGGGATCGACACGGATGCTGCGATGGCAAAGCTCGCAGCGAAGCCGATCTCCATGCACTGCTGGCAGGGCGACGATGTCCAGGGCTTCGACCAGGGAGACAACCCGGCATCCGGCGGAATCATGACAACAGGAAACTACCCCGGAAGGGCAAGGAACTTCGAGGAGCTCAAAGCGGACTTCGAGAAGGCTGCCTCCCTCATCCCGGGCAAGAAGCGCATCAACCTGCATGCAAGCTATGCCGTGTTCACGAAGGACAACCCCTGGCACGACAGGGACTCTCTCACGTATGAGGACTTCCGCCCCTGGGTCGAGTGGGCCAAGGAGAAGGGCTATGGCATCGACTTCAATGGCACGTTCTTCTCCCACCCGAAGGTGAACCATGGCCTTACCGCGAGCTCTCCCGATCCTGAGACCCGTGCCTTCTGGATCCGCCATGGCATCTGCTGCCGCGAGATTGCAGAGCGCATCGGCGAAGAGATGGACGATATGGTCCTTCTGAACTTCTGGATCCCCGATGGACTCAAGGACACGCCGACCGACCGCTATGGTCTCAGGAAGAACCTTGTGGATGCACTCGATCAGATCTACGCAGAGCCGAAAGCGCATGTCGTGGATGCGTTCGAGCAGAAGGTCTTTGGCATCGGCGTCGAGGGCTTCACGGTGGGAGACCAGGAGCTCTATGAGGGATACGCTGCAAAGCATGGCGGAAACGCCTGCGTGCTTCTCGATACGGGTCACTTCAATCCGACGGAGAACGTCGCAGACAAGCTGAGCGCCCTTGCGCTCTTCTTCCCGTACCTGCCGCTTCATGTGACACGTCCCATGCACTGGGACTCCGACCATGTGACGCTCTTCAACGACGACCTGCGCGAGCTTGCAGGGGAGATCGTCCGTGTTTCTGGTGCCTGGGAGAAGTCCCTCATCGGCATGGACTTCTTCGATGCCGCCATCAACCGCATCGGTGCCTGGGCCTGCGGCATGCGCTCCATGGAGAAGGCGCTGCTGTTCCAGCTACTGCAGCCGACAGATGAGCTCAAGAGCCTCCAGATGAACTTCGAGGACACGAAGAAGATGCTCGTGCTCGAGCAGTTCAAGTGCATGCCGTTCGGGGCTGTCTGGGACGAGTACTGCCGCCGCGAAGGCGCGCCTCTCGAAGGGGAGCTCTTCGGCAAGGTCGATGAATACGAGAAGGATGTTCTGAGCAAGCGTGCCTAGCGGCATCGCAGAGAGAGGGAAGATAGACATGAGCATGGAAGATCTCGAGTTCGTGCAGGGCTTTGTCCGCATGTGCAACGATGGCTGGCTCCAGGGCTGGCATGAGCGCAACGGAGGAAACCTGAGCTACAGGCTCCATGAGGAGGAAGTGGAAGAGGCCCGTCCCTTCATGGAGGAGCCGCGCGAGTGGCATGAGATCGGAGAGACCCTGCCGAACCTTGCAGGAGAGTATTTCCTCGTCACGGGTTCCGGTAAGTATCTCCGTAACGTTATCCTCGATCCCCATGCCAACATCGGCCTCTGCGAGATCGACGGAGAGGGCAAGCAGTGGAGGATCGTCTGGGGCCTGGCCAATGGTGCCCGTCCTACCTCCGAGTTCCCGACCCACCTCATGAACCACAGCGTGCGCAAGCGCGTGACGAATGGCGCAAACCATGTAATCTATCACTGCCATGCCACGAACGTGATTGCCCTTACCTATGTCCTGCCGCTCACGGACCGCGACTTCACGCGTCCTTTGTGGCAGTCTGCCACCGAGTGCCCGGTCGTCTTCCCCGAAGGCGTCGGTGTCGTGCCCTGGATGGTGCCGGGCGGCATCGATATCGCCCGTGCGACCTCGAAGAAGATGGAGACCTTCCAGGCTGCGGTCTGGGCACAGCACGGCCTCTTTGTGAGCGGCCCTGACTTCGATACGGCCTTCGGCCTTGCCCACACGATCGAGAAGAGCGCCGAGGTCTATGTGAAGGTGCTCTCCTGCGGCCAGGGCCATATCCGCCAGACGATCACGGATGATGACCTCCGCGCCATTGCCCATGACTTCGGCGTGACGCTCAACGAGGACTTCCTCGACTAGCGTATATAGAGCCTTTCCCTGATGCAGGACCCTCCCGGACTTGCTGCCCGAGAGGGTCCTGCTGTCTCTGTGGCAGCGGTTCGCCTGACTGTCATTTCTACGCCTTCTATATTTTCTAAAATTTCTATAGATACTATAATTTCTAGAAGAGCAGAAGGAGGCCCCATGGCAGGCAAGACACGCTACGTCAATCCATTCAAGCCAACGGCTGGAATGACGCCGCCAGTGCTGATCGGCCGTGATTCCGTTATCGATGACTTTATCGATGGAATGGATGAAGGACCTGGCGCCCCTGGCAGGCTGCTGCGTATCACAGGGCCTCGCGGATCGGGGAAGACGGTACTGCTGACTGAGCTCGGAGGCATTGCCAGCGATCGAGGCTGGACCGTTATCAACGTCTCTGGAAAAGAGGCACTCTGCCAATCAATCGAGGAGCAGCTTGCGGTCAATGCACGATTGAGGTCTTTGGATATCAAGATTTCGGTACCCTTCGTCACGGCAGAGGCTCATCTGGAAAATGCTCGTGCGGAGATTGGATTCCGGGAATCGTTTTCTGGAGTGGTGCGGGCACTGACGAAAAAGGGCTTCGGTCTGCTCATTGCTGTCGATGAGGTGCAGGATGCATCTCCGGATGATATGGCAGTTCTGGCAACGAATGTTCAGTACATGATTAGGGAGCAGCAGAATATTGCTCTTCTCTTTGCGGGCATCACGACAGGCGTTCTCAATTTGCTGAACGGAGAAGGGATTGCATTCCTGCGCCGTGCACGAGCAGAGGAGCTCGGCAGCATCCCGGTGGACGAGGTTGCGTCAGCCATGAAGGAGACCATTGATGCATCGGGCCTGGAGATCGACGACGATGCCCTGTCCTGTGCGGCAGAAACAACGCATGGATATGCCTATCTGATTCAGATGGTCGGCTATTATGTCTGGCGTACCGGACGAAGGCACGCCTCTTCTTCCCGTCTCATTACGTTGGATGATGCGAAGCGCGGCTGTGCGGAGGCACTTCGCGAATTTGGCTCTTCAGTTCTTGAGACAGCGCTGGCAGGGCTGACGCGCCCGGCGATGGAATATCTGTTTGCAATGACGAAAGACGATGCGGCGTCTGCAACCTCGGCTGTTGCAGAAAGAATGGGAGTGCCTGCTCCGAATGCAAACACATATCGCAGGGTGCTGATCGATCGCCAGATCATTGAGAGCACAGCTCCTGGATATGTAGCCTTTTCCATTCCTTTCATGCGCGAATATCTCATAGAGAATAGAGAGGAAATACTCTCGCGGTATGGAGGGTAGAAACGCATGGGTTAGGCGCCATTCATCTTATTGCTGCCTGTTCATGTAAGATTCGCCAGACGACCATCTTCACGCCATTGCCCACGGCTTCGGCGTGACGCTCAGCGAGGACTTCCTCGACTAGCGTATATAGAGCCTTTCCCTGATGCAGGACCCTCCCGGACTTGCTGCCCGAGAGGGTCCTGCTGTCTCTGTGGCAGCGGTTCGCCTGACTGTCATTTCTACGCCTTCTATATTTTCTAAAATTTCTATAGCTTCTAGAAATACGATTAATATTGCAATTACATGGCAGCAATGATGCTGCGATGCCCAAAGGCATGACGAAGACGCTCTGCTATCTGCCTGAAGCGGCAATCACCTCATGGCGCCAGTCAAGGAAGGCTGCCACTGCACAGATGAGAAGGAGATAGCCAAGAGAGGTCGCGTAGGCCGTGAACGTCGAGTAGGGTGCCACGAGCACGAAGGCAGCGGAGAGTGCCAGAGCAACAGCGCAGAAGCAATTGAAGACAGGGGAAGTGCCTTTGTGGATGCCGTTTCTCGCCTTCTTTGCATAGGACCAGGCACCGAGGGCAAGGACGATACCGAAGGCAAGGCTTGCATAGACAAAGAGCGCTTCGGGCTTCACGATCGTGAGGACGAAGACAAGGACTGCGACAATGAGTGCCCCTATGCGCAGCTGCTCCTTCTTGGGATCTGCATTATCTGCCTTGAGGCGCAATCCCAGCTCCACCGCAAGCACGACCACGACGGCGAAGAGCGCAAGAGACAGCGCCATAGGTATCACTATCTGGTTCAGGGCTATGAGAAGGATGCCTCCTGCCACAAGCTCCAAGCAGTGAGCAAGGCCATCCACCAGGAACCACTGGATGGGGAGATGCTCCTTCAGGGCATCTGTGACAGCGCCTGCAAACATGCGGAGCGGCACCTTCGCCGCTGTCTTCTTAGCTCCGGGACGCGAGCCTGCAATGCCTTCAAGGATCAAGGGCAGGCTCTCCCGCATCGATGCTGCGATAGAGGAGGTCGTGGTGCCGGCGCGTCCTATCGCTCCAAAGAGGTCGTCAGTGAATTCCTGGCGATCCTCGACTGATACGTTGTCCATCCACTCGTGGAAGACCTCTGCGCAGAAGTCGCTTTCGGGATCGGGGGCTGCGGCAAGGTCGAGCTTCCCTGCCTTGAGCTGCCAGGTGAGGAGCTCATGCTCGAAGAAGCCTTTTGCCGAGCTGCGCACGACAAGAGGTGCCAGTGCCGGCTCGAAGAGCCTGCCGAAGACAGAGAATGTCGGGATGATGCGGATGGTCTTTGCGACCCAAGCACGGGAAGGCTTGCCCGATGCAATCTCCGGCGCAATGCCGGGACCATCGAGAAGATAGATCGTGTCGATGCAGGAGAGCTCGCTGTCAGCGAGGCAAACGGTTGCATACTGGGCAAGGTTTGCGCCTTTCGAATGGCCACCGACGAGAAGATGCCTGCCTGAGCTCTGTGCATCTGCGATAGCTTCTGCCAGATAGCTCCTGGCCCGCCTCTGGGCTCCGGTCTCCTTGAACGAGAGCTCGAAGTCCTCCTTCCAGCCGAGGATCGTGGAGTCCGTTCCCCGGAAGGCAACGAAGGTCCTGCCATCAGGCAGAAGGAACGTGGATGCAGAGAACTGGGCGCTGTCGAGGAGAGGTTCTGTATCCACATAGCGGCAGACGCGTATGCTGCCGAAGCGTTTGGTCCTGGCAGCTGCTTCGAAGAAACCGGCGCCTTCGCTGTTGAGTCCCTTGGGAGCGATAGCGGAGGATGCCTTCTGGACGCATTCAAGAAGGCTGAGGCCTGCGTCTGTCTTCGCTTCATCCAGAGAGGAAAGGTCAAAGTAGGCAAGCTTGCAGAGGACGATTGCATCTATCTCCGAGAATGGGGAGACGGAGAAGGGGATATCGCCTCTCCAGCCAAGGTAGCTTTCTATGTTCGTCCCGTGATCCATAGCATGCTCCTCATCTCGGATAGCTCCATAGTAGCGCCGAGAGGAGAGAGAGGAAGACCTTTGGCAGCCTTTCAGCGTGCTGCCATTCCTGTCGGGGGCATGTAATAGGATAACGGCGACAGCACAAGGATGCTGCCAAGGTCCGGAGAAAGAGGTTGCCATGCTGAAGCTTCTCAAGGGCATTGCCTATATCACGCTGATCGTGCTTCTCTTCCCGTTTCTGGTACTGTATTTCCTTGTCAGGGGGTAGAGGCAAGCCGAAAGCTTGTAGAAAGAGGCTTCGGACTGGTGGTCTGGATGCAGATAGTGGAGTGCTGGCCTGCAATAGATACGACTCATGGGTTCTCGCTATAGTGTCAAAACCTCACCATATCCGGTAAGTTTTGACATGCATGCAGATAGCTGCCTTTGCTGAACACCATCATGCTGCGGAGAAGTGCCTTCATATATAGGCAGAGAGCCTGGCTCCACAGGGGCCAGGCTCTCTGCTGCTGCATTGCTCTTGCGATGCGGGCGATGCTGATCGATACCTAATGGCTGGGGACGATTGCGTCGAGATTGAAGCCCATGCCGGTCGTGTGTGCCGTGACATCTGATGCCATGACCAATACAGCATTCGCAACCTCTTCGGGCTTTGCATAGCGCTTGTCGAGAGCAGTGGAAGCAAAGATGGCTTCTGCCTCCTCATGCGTCTTCGTATCGCCGAAGGTATCCTTCTCGATGCGGCGCATCATGTCGGTATCCACAGGGCCCGGGCAGATATAGTTCACATGGATGCCCTGGGGCATGAGCTCCTGGGCAACGCACTTCGTGAGGCCTGCGACAGCATACTTGGAGCTCACATAGGCCTGCATTGTCGCGGTCGGCGTGTAGGAGCCGGCAGAGGCAAGAACGACGATAGAGCTATGCTTCTTCTCCCGGAGCACAGGGGCGGCATACTTCATGAGCCACATGGGTGAGTAGACGTTTAGTGTGTAGACCTTCGTGAACTCCTCTGTCGATTGGGCAGCGATCGGGCAGACCTTTCCTTCATAGCCTGCATTGGCCACGACGATATCGATCGTGCCGAAGGCTTCCTTCGCACCTTCGACGAAAGCCTTGACCTCTTCCTCCTTCGTGGCATCGACGACGAAGCCCTTTGCATGGTCTGCATCCACGCCGAGCGTCGGGATGAGGCGGTCGAGCTTCTCCTGGCGGGTGGAGGAGAGGGCGAGCTTTGCGCCTTCTTTTGCAAAGGCACGGGCGATGGCAGAACCGATACCTCCGGTGGAACCGGTAAGGAGCACGACCTTGTCTTTGAGATTCAGATCCAGAGGGACACCTCTCTTGTAGTGTTGGATAAATGCTACTTGGAGATTGCACATTCCCGCTATGCCCCAGATCTCGTTTTCGCCATGAGCCACAATGGCACGGCGTGTGGTACGCACTGAGACAAAAAGCGCTGCTAGATGCGCTGTTAATGAAACTGTTTACGAAAATCTTTCAGGGATATTACGGGAAACATGCCACTTACTGACAAAAATGTACCGCTCACGGCTGAAATTTCAGTAAGTGTTGAAACTACTGGAACCAACCTATATGGTTGGAAACGATTCCGGAAACGCTATCAGGAATGAAGCTGGATTGGCGGAAGATCTCTGTCCTGCCATTCGGCCAAGCACCGGTATAGAGCAGTTCTGAGGCAGTGGGCTGGGCCCGCTGCTGATGGTTGCATGCCCATGAGCCAGAACCCCATAAGCCCTGGTCAAGGGAATTTTTGTCTCTCGAAGTCGGAAGTGATGGATGCGTCATGGCGGACAAGAACCGCACACAGCAGAAGGCACCCCATGGCAGGGCAAAGGGCCGCATGACGGGAAAGAGGGCACTTGCCTTCATGCTCTCCATGCTCCTTGCATGGATGCTCGCTATGCCTTCTGTCACATCCGCAACGACCGATGACGGGACCGGTGTAGAGGAAGTCGCTGCTGCCACCACGCAGGAGGAGAGCTCTGTGTCTTCCAAGGCTGCGGATACTGATTCATCTACTGCAGCTACAGCTGATGCATCTGCCAATGACAGCAGTGCTGCTGCCTCGGGCTCTGCATCTGAGACCAGCGCTGATAGCAAGACCAGCTCTTCTGATACCGCGCAGAACAGCGCCGCAACCTCTGAAAATGTGTCCGGGGGGGGGGTACCTCAAAGCAGGATCTGACGATTCTTCCACATCTGAGGAATCGTCTTCTGTAGCGGAGGAGTCTGCTGCAAAGGCAGCACCTGCTCTGGAGGATACGAACAGCGCTACCCGGGTATCCGGCGAGGAAGGCCTGAGTGTCGCAAAGAATGGCGGCACCTACCAGCTTTCTGGCGATGTCTATCAGACTTCCACAGTCAGGATCGATGGTAATACCACGGTCGATCTGAATGGCCACTCTGTCTATTACAAGGGGACTACCCAACTCTTCGATGTCGAGGGTGGCGCCCTTACCATCATTGATTCAAATCCAGCCAAGGATATCAAGAGTGAAGCTGAGGCGGGTACCGAAAACGTCGGCAGCATCACGTATAACGGTACGGCTCCCACGAAGGTCACGTACTATGTGACCGAATCCAAAGTGAACCCTGATGGCATCGGCACGACTGAGACACGCTACCAGCATACGGTGACGCCTGGTGGTGTCATCACAGCTGAAGCGAAGAACGGAGCAAATTCCGTCATCTACATGAAGAGCGGCACTCTGAACATCGAGGGTGGCACGATCTGCATGCCTTACAGCGCA
Source organism: Atopobiaceae bacterium (assembly GCA_051876355.1). Taxonomy (GTDB): domain Bacteria; phylum Actinomycetota; class Coriobacteriia; order Coriobacteriales; family Atopobiaceae; genus Olsenella_L. The sequence goes on from JBJEHU010000012.1 coordinate 13,402, forward strand.
AGCCATGGTTCTGACTGCCACATCATCTATGCCGGAGGAGGCACGTTCAATCTGAGCGGCGGCTACATCGCAGGTGGCAAGCGTACCTCGAACTGGGGCGGCGGTGTTTGCCTGACAGGAGGCGCTACGCTCAACATGTCCGGCGGCGTCATTACGGCGAACGAGGCAAAGGCCGGTGCCGGCGTCTATGCTGCGCAGGGCACGACGGTTAACATGACGAACGACAACGCCGTGATTTCAGGCAATACGGTTGTCGCGGGAACCTACGGCTGGTCAGACAAGGCGAGCGATGGCTATGGCGGAGGTATCTACGCAGTCGGTGCAACCGTGAATGTGAGCGGCGGCTATATCACGAACAATCGTGTCAACGCTTCCTACAAGAGTCGTCATCAGGGCCTCATTGGTGGCGGCGGCATCGCAATCATGAACGACAGCTCGCAGGCTTCGCTTAGCATTTCTGGTGGCTACATCACTGAGAACTATTCCAACGAGGCTGGCGGTGGCATCTATGCCGGCAGGTACGGCAAGGGTCTCGGCGAGCATTTCACGCTCACGGGCGGCACGATTGCCTCCAATGTGGCACAGAATTCCGAAGGTGGCGGTATCCGTATTTCGCAGGGCACGACAGCCAACTTCTCCGTTGCTTCCGGCAGCCATGCCTATATCACGAACAACTATTGCAACAGCCATGATGACTGGGGCGGAGGCGGCGTCTTCGTCCAGAAAGATGGCAACCTCTATGTGAAGAACTCTCTCGTTACTGACAATGCATCAGGCGGCTACGGTGCTGGCGTTGCTGCATGCCCGACGGGCGAGACGGTCGTCACACATACGAGCGGTGCTGCGATCTATGGAAATAAAGATGACGCGGACAGTGACAGTCCACACTTCTCGACTCAGAATGAATATGGCAAGCACGAGGATTACGACGTAGCGCGTAATGATTCTGCATTCACTTCCAACGGCCATGCTGATTACTTCCTCGTGCGTGAGAAGAGTTCCACCAGCTACGTCACGGTCGTGACGGGCCGCATGCTGGGCGGCGGCGCAGCGGGATGGTCTGGCAGCGTCGACGGAAAGGCAGTTACGGTCGATGCCAACTCTGGCATCGAGGCCAAGTACCTTGTCGGTATGACGGCTCATCCGACGGATTCCGCCAAGACTGCAGGTGTATCCGCAGCGACGCTCATCTTCAGCGGCAATTATGCTTACAACCATGGTGGCGGCATCATGACGAACGGTGGCCTCACCATAGGTGAAGTCAAGAACATCGATATCTATCCTGGTCTCAAGCTCAATGCCAGCAAGGCTCTTATGCAGGATGGCAAGGATGCGTCTGGTCAGCTGAGCAAGGGAAGGTATACCTTCGTATTGCTGAGCCCCACCTCTAAAGATAGTGCTGCTCCTTCTTGGAATGAGGATGGCACACTGAACAATGGAGGCTGCACTGAGTCTGCGCGTACGACGAATGATGCTGACGGTAGCATAGAATTTGACGTTAGCAGCGAGTATTCACAGTCTGGTACATACACTTATTACGTGGCTGAGCTTCCCAACTCGAACGACACGGAGACTCAGTCGTACGAGAAGACTATCTACAAGATTACGGCCGACGTGACCGAGGATGAAAGTCAGCGCACCACGCTGCTGGGCATCACGTTCAGGCACTACACCATCTCCAATCTGACGGTGACGCCTATTGTTGATGGCAAAGCTGGTACGGGCTATCAGCCCAAGACAACGACGAGCGATTCCATCGTTAGCTTCACGCTCACGAAGGATGGCAACAGCAGCCATGCTGCATTCACGAACATACTGAAGCCATACTCCACATCTGGCTCGTTCACACCTGAGGTGACAAAGCATGTCGAGGGTGGCGAGATGAAGAAATTCCAGTTCGATCTCTACAGCGAGGACGGCTATAAGGATGGTAAGTGGGATAGCAGCAAGCTGATAGATACCAAGTCCACCACCAAGTCTGACAGCTCTGATGCCACAGTCACCTTTGACACCATCAACTACAATCTGGGTGTTTCTGATCTTGACGGCGGCAAGGGTGGTACCAAGACCTACACCTACTACATTCGCGAAGTCAAAGGTGATGAGTCAGGCTACACGTACGATGACGGCTACATCAAGGTCATAGTCAAACTCAAGGATGACTCGAATGGTCGCCTTACCGTAGCCGAGGATTATCCAGTCTATAGCTACGTTGACGCTGATGGAAACCCTTCAAAAGGCGAGGCAAGGTTTAACAATACCTATGCTCAGACGCTCCCGAATGCCGGACAGGCAGGAATCGCCTTGGTCTACATCGCCGGTGGCGCAGCCCTTGCATACGGCCTCTGGAGGCTCATCAAGAGCCGCCATGAATCCCGCAAGGGAGGTGATGAGAGATGATCCGTGCATTGAACAGACGTTCTTCCCGCATCATCGTCCTCGTCGCCTGCGTCCTCATGGCGCTCGTGCTTGCTCCTGCGAATGCACTTGCAGGAGAGGTGGCCATCTCGGGGACGAACGCAAAGGCCTACAAGGCCTACCAGGTCTTCGGTGCGGATGTCACATGGAGCGAGGACCAGAAGGCGGATGTCGCTTCCAACATCTCCTGGGCATCCGATGCAGCCAAGTCAGCTGCGGAGTCTGCTGCAGGCAGGACCTTCGCCACGGCGCAGGATGCAGCCGACTGGATGCGGCAGGACCTGAGCGATGGCAACGAGGCCGACTACAGGCTCGCCAAGACCCTCATCGCAAGCGGAGCCACTGCGACTGACCTCACAGCAGGCAAGGCTGCCGAGCTCTCTGAAGGATACTGGCTCGTCGTCGCTGATGACTCCGCCCTCGGCATCTCCGAGGCAGGCACGGCACCGATCTTCGTGCTTGTGGGATCTTCCTCCAGGACC
>JBJEHU010000013.1:0-2936 GCA_051876355.1 Atopobiaceae bacterium
TAAGCCGCTTACAGTTCTATGAGCCTAACTATGCTGCAAGTCCTTAGCCATTTTCGTGGATTTCTGTTTCGGAGCCTTTCTGGCGGATTTTCCTGCCGGCTTCTTCTTCGGGGCATAGTCCTTCTCGTAGCCTGGCATATCCATATGGGAGATGGCCCAGAGATAGAGGCTTGCCGTGCTGCCGTAGGGGGAGTAGCGCTTGCGGTAGCGCTCGAACATCTCGCGCGTGATCTTGCGGTGATGGTAGACCATGCGCATGCCGCGCTGTATCGCAAGGTCCCCGAAGGACAGGATGTCGGGACGTCCGAGGTTGAAGAGCAGGAGCATCTCTGCCGTCCAGCGTCCGACGCCCGGGAGCGAGCTCAGCGCCTCTATCGCCTCCTCGTCAGACATCTGCTCGACCGCCTCGATATCGAACTCGCCTGAGAGAATCTTGTCGGCAATGCCCTTCATGTATTCGATCTTCTTGAACGTCGTGCCGCAGGACTGGAGCTCCTCTGTGCTGGTGGAGGCAATCGCCTCGGGCGTCACATCGCCGAGCATCTGCGTGAGGCGGGCCCAGATCGTTGCCTGTGCAGCACTCGATACCTGCTGGCCGATGATGTGGTGGACGATGCCGGAAAAGAGGCTCGGCTCTCCCATCTCGCGATAGACGTGGCCTACCGCATCGATAGCCTCTCCAAGCTTCTTGTCGTGCTTCTTGAGATAGCTGACTTCCGTATCGCCGTATTCGAAGCATCTGGCCATGCTATGCCTGCTTCTTCAGGAGCTCGGGATGGCAGAGCTTGCAGGCGCGGAATCCCGCCGCTTCCGCTTCCTCTGCGGTCGCGAAGTAGCGGCAGTTCTTCTGCATCGGGACTTTCGCGCGGCAGTCGGGACGGCAGTAGATGCCGGTCGAGGTCACGCCGACGAAGAAGACGCCGGCAAACGAGCTGTCACGTGCCTCCTGGATCTCGTGCATATCGTCGGGCGTGAGGTCCTGGAAGGTATATTCGGCACCGCGCCCCATGCGGACCGAATTCGGGATGCCGACAAGGGCAGTGCCTTTCTTCGGGCGCTTGAAGGAGGCTTTCATAGCGTGCTCGAATTCGAGGAGGGCGATCTTCTTGTCGATGCCGCCGCCGAAGCCCGTGAGGCTGCCATCGGATCCGACGACGCGGTGGCAGGGGACGATGATGCCGTAGATGTTGCGGCCGACGGCTCCGCCCACGGCGCGCGGGGACTGGCGTCTGCCGGTCTTTGTCTCTATAGACTTCGCGATATCGCCGTACGTCACGGTCTCGCCGTACGGGATCTCGAGCATCGCTTTCCGCACGAGCTTCTGGAACTCGGTGCCCCGGTCTGCAAGCGGAAGCTCCGAAGGATCGGGCTTCTCTTCTCTGAAGTAGCGATCAAGCCAGGCTTCTGCCATCCTGAGCACCTCGTCGTCATCCCTGCGCTCGAGCGTGCCTTCGAAGTCCTTGCCGGCATGGCGGTCATTGCTGAAGTGGCAGCCGCAGAGCTCGTGTCCGTCGCTCAGGAGCGTGAGCGTGCCGATGATCGGCGTATGGTATTCCGTGAAAAGCATGGCTTATCCTTTTTGCCAAGTCATGGGCACCGTGCCTTCCGGGCACGGTGCGGCCTTATAGCCAGTATAGGGCGCACATCTGTTCCCCTTCTTATGCAATAGCATAAGAAACTTGCAGAATATCGCCAGACATGTGCCGCTGCATTGGAAAATGCGGCACTATGTTTGCAGCATCTCGGCAGCAAGGAGGCAGGATGGCAGAGCTTGGGCACCGTGCGCTCAATGCGTACAACCCTGTGCAGGATGAGGATTTCCCGATCTGCATCCTCGATGTGCGCGACGGCGTGAGCACGCCGCCCCGCCTCGGCTTCCAGATCGCGCACTGGCATGAGGACCTGCAGTACGTCTGCGTGAGGCAGGGCGCAGCACAGATCACGACGGTCGAGGGAAGCTTCGCCTGCACGGCGGGGCATGCGGTGCTCTTCAACACAGAGACGGTGCACCGGATCATGAGCGGGCCGGGCGATGCCTATACGAGCTTCATCTTCCCGGCCAGGGTGCTCGGCTTCTCCGGAGAGCCCCAGCTGAGCCTTTCCTGCGTCGACGGGCATATAGGAGCCGGCATGCCTCCTGTCATGCACTTCGATGGAAGCGAGGGCTGGCATGCAGAGCTTCTGGCCCATCTCTTCCGTGCTGCGAAGGTGGCGGGAAGCGCAGGGGATGAAGATATCCGGCACTACCGCATCAATGCAGAGCTTGCCGGTGCCTGGGCAACGTATCTCGCGCATGAGGCTCCGAGCGAGAGATATGGACGCTCGGCCAGGACGAACGAGCGTCTGAAGACATTCCTCGGCTATATCGCGAAGCACTATGCAGAGGACATCCTGATCGAAGACATTGCGCGTGCCGGCAACGTCAGCGTGTCGGAGTGCCTGAGATGCTTCCGTTCCACATTTGCGACGACGCCCCATGCCTACCTCATGGAGGTCCGTCTGAACGAAGCGAAGCGTCTCATTGCGACGACGGACCGGACGCTTGCTGATATCGCGCATGCTGCCGGCTACTGCAGCCCGAGCGCGCTCTCCCATGCATTCAGGGACGGGTGCGGCATCTCGCCTTCTGCCTGGCGCAAGAAGATGCAGGAGACCCGGCAGGCATGAAGGGCAGGAAGAACGGCTGGAGAAAGAGGAAAGGCAGGGAAGGGCAGGACATGGAACGTGAGCTCGAGGACAGCACGGAGGATTCGGGAGACAGACTTTCTGACTGGCTCGCAATGGCAGGGCATCTGTGCTGCGACATCAACCAGGGAGTGCTGGCGGCGGTGCTGCCATTTCTCGTCGCAGCTGATGGCTATACGTATGCGCAGGTCTCCCTGCTCATGTTTGCCTCCAATGTCGCCTCTGCCGTCATCCAGCCGCTTTTGGCTGGA
>JBJEHU010000014.1:0-54167 GCA_051876355.1 Atopobiaceae bacterium
CCATCAACCGTGCCCAGAAGGCAACCGTGCTCATGGTGACACACGACGAGACGGCTGCCTCCTACTGCAGGCGCGTCCTGTTCATCCGCGACGGCAAGGTCTTCACGGAGCTTGTGCGCGGAGCCGATACCCGCCGCCAGTTCTTCGAGAAGATCATGCAGGTCGTCGCCGTCGAGGGAGGAGTGGACAATGCTCGCTAAGCTTGCTTTCGGCAACATGCGCAAGCTCATGCACGACTACGCCGTCTATTTCCTGACGCTGGTCATGGGCGTTGCGGTCTTCTATGCCTTCAATACGATTTCGGTCCAGGCAGACTTCCTGTCGAACTCGGTCTCGGATATTCTGAACCAGGTCGGCCAGATCATGCAGGGTCTCACGTACTTCCTTGCCGTGATCATGGGCTTCCTCATGGTCTATGCGAACAACTTCCTGATGCGCAGGAGGAAGAAGGAGCTTGGCCTCTACCAGGTCCTCGGCATGCGTGCAGGACAGGTCAATGCCATCCTCACGCTCGAGACCCTGATGGTCGCGCTTGCCTCCTTCATCGTCGGCATCGCACTTGGTGCCCTCATCTCCCAGCTCCTGCTCTTCGTCACGGCAGACATGTTCGCGACGAAGATCGAGCGTTTCAGCTTCTTCTTCTCGACCGATGCCCTCCTGGTCACCTTTGTCTGCTTTGCCATCACCTTCCTGGTCATGATGGTCTTCAACTCCATCACGCTCTCCCGCGTCCGTCTGATCGAACTCATGAGCGCAGGCAGGAAGAACGAGAAGCAGTTCGTGAGGCATCTGCCGCTCTCCTTCGTGCTCCTGGCGCTTGGCCTTGCCCTCATGGGATATGCCTACTGGCGCCTCACGACCCAGGGCTTCCCTCTGGGCGGCGCAAACCCTGAGCCGGGCCAGACGACGATGCAGGACTTCGCGGTCACGACGGCACTTGTCGTTGCCGGCACGTTCATCTTCTTCTATGGCTTTGCAGGCGGCATCACGCTCATCCTCCAGCGCATGAAGAAGCACTACTGGTCAGGCCTCCACATGTTCACGACCCGCCAGATCGCCTCCCGCATCAACACGGCGGCAGCATCGATGGGCCTCATCGCGCTGATCCTCTTCTTCGCAATGACATCGATGACATCTGGCATGAGCATCTGCGCTACCTTGAACGAGGCATACAAGGAAGGCGTGCCATATGACGCGTCGATCGACGTCGTCGGCACCTCCCGCGCAGAGCAGACACTCGACTGGAACACCTATGCCAAGGAAGCAGGAGTCGACCTTGCCTATGTCGGCGACAGCGTCTCCTTCCGCGTGGGATACATGCCCAACGCCGCAGGCTACAACACGGTCCAGACATTCCAGGACATGTCTGCCTTGACGGGCCAGAGCATCCCTCAGGGCTACGAGCAGTCCGTTGCCTGGCAGGCCATCTCCCTTTCCGACTACAATGCTCTGCGTGCCTTCAAGGGACTCGAACCGGTCTCCCTCGGCGACAGCGAGTATCTCTACCTCTGCAACATGGAGAGCCTCAAGGATTTCGTGAACACGGCGCTTGCCCAGGGCTACTCCATCACGGCAGCAGGCCATACGCTCACGCCCGCCCGCACCACCGCGATCGACGATGAGTCCTGCGTCCTCCAGAACGACTCTGTCGGCAAGACCCCCGGCATCTACGTCGTGCCGGACGATATCGCAGCACAGCTTCCGAACTACCATTGGGTGCTCGATATCAACTACTCTGTCTCCACCGAAGACGGCGACCTGGCCGTGAAGGACCTCTCCGACACGGTTGCTGCCTCGAACGACGAGCTCTACGTCGGCTCCGAGACGAAGACCGATGCAGCGCTCGAAGGCACCACGACGAGCGGCCTCATCTCGTACATGGCAATCTACATCGGCTTCGTCCTGGTCATTGCCTGCGCCGCCATCCTCGCTATCCAGCAGCTCTCGAATGCCTCCGACTCTGCCATGGGCTACCGCACACTCTCCGAGCTTGGCTGCCCCGAGAAGACGATCTTCGCCTCGCTCAGAACGCAGGTCATCTTCGCCTTCGCGCTTCCCCTCATCGTCGGCGTAGCCCACAGCATCTGCGCCACCGCCGCCGTGAACAAGCTTCTCGTCATGTTCGGCCACGCGAGCATCATCGAGACCGTCGGGCTCGGCCTTGCCATCTTCGCCTTGGTCTATGGCGGATACCTGGCGCTCACCTACCGCATGGCGCACGGTGTCGTGAGAGGTGCCATCAGAAGCGCACGCCACGCGCTGTAAGAACGCTCAGAATCATTCAGCTGTCCGGATGCAGCAATGCCGCATCCGGGCAATTTCGTCAGCTTCCCATATCGAGTGCACCCTCAATGCTCAGATGCACAGAGCGATTCTCTCCGGATACCCTGAAGCCTTATCTCAGGTTTCCCCACGAGCAAAGCGAAGAAATTCTCTGCAGTGAAGCCATGCCGTTGCTGTCAGATGACGCCAGCGGGTACAATACAGGTGCACCAGCAATGCCCGGTTATGTCAACGGTCGCGGGCGGCGCAGGTGTTACGACTTATGGAGCCCGGTTGCCTTCCGGGCTCTATTCATCTCCGTACGTCATCCTCATGATGCTTTATGTTCCCTTCTGATCCTGTCCACCCCCTCCACAATCTCGAGAATGGTTTTCAGGATCCCCGCAAAGAGCGCGAGGGCTTGCAGGATTTCAAGGATATTATCCATGGGCTTTGCTCCGATCACTCGAAGCGCCACCCGCATCCGGACATCGCTGGTGCATGCGGAGTCTACCAAGGAATGCCATCTAACAGCAGGCCAGAGCCCTGCAGCAGCCTCGCACGGGACATACAGCAATCTCACAGGGCATATCATATGTGCAGGCAGAGCATCTGACAGATACTGGACCTCGAAGGATATCTCCGCCGAAATATTCGTCTGCCTGTCGGCAAACGGCAGAACGTCCGACACAGAACGCACGCCGCAGCAGCAATCAGACAGAGTATGCGAAGAGAAGAAGCAATTGCAGTTGCCTGTTCCAGGCAAAGAAGACCAATGCCGCCAGTTTTATCCCGCCTTGGTAAAAAGCGGACACTTTCGTTTGGTTCTGTTTCCTCTGCTCCCTATAGTGATAGAGACCGTATTCCCTCCCCTCGAAAGGAGACTCATGGCACACCATGAAAGGGAGATCATCGGCGTAGACGACCGCGTGTCCGTCAGCCGTGCAATCCCCCTCGGCATCCAGCACATGATGAGCATGTTCGGCTCCACGGTGCTCGTTCCGGTGCTCACTGGCCTGGACCCGAACCTCGCAATCATGTGCTCCGGCATCGGCACGATCTGCTATCTGCTTGTGACCGGCAACAAGATCCCGAGCTACCTCGGCAGCTCCTTTGCCTTCATCAGCCCGATCGTAATCATCGGCGCAAGCAAGGGCCTCGATGCAGCGCTGTCCGGCGTCGTCGTCGCAGGCTGCGTCTTCCTGCTTGTCGCAGGCATCATCAAGCTTGTCGGCACCGGCTGGCTCGACCGTCTGCTCCCGCCCGTCCTCGTCGCTTCCGTCATGGTCGTTATCGGCGTCGGCCTCTCGGCAACGGCTGCAAAGATGGCATTCCAGACGACCGCAGCTGATGGCTCTTCGGTCTTCTACCAGGAAGGCGCCATCGTCGCCGCCATCACGCTCTTCGCAGCGGTCATCTTCTCGAGCATGGGCGGCCTCATCGGCACGATTCCCGTCCTTCTCGCTATCATCGTCGGCTATGTCATTGCCCTCATGCTCGGCATGGTCGATTTCCAGCCTGTCCTGGAAGCTGCCTGGGTGGGCCTTCCGACCTTGCATCATCCCGTCTGGGACTGGGGCGCTGTCGCCCTCATCGGCCCTGTTGCCCTCGTCGTCGTAATCGAGCACATCGGCCACCTTCTTGCTGTCGGTGAGATTGTCGGCAAGGACTACCGTCCGATGCTTCCGCGCTCCCTTGCCGGTGACGGCATCTCGACCGTGATCTCCGGCTTCCTCGGCGGCCCTCCGACTACGACCTATGCCGAGAACATCGGCGTCATGTCCGTGACCCGCGTCTACTCGACTCAGGTCTTCTGGTATGCGGCAGGCTTTGCTCTCATCATCGGCGGCCTCTGCCCGAAGCTCGCCGCCGTCATCCGCTCCATCCCCTCGCCTGTCATGGGCGGCGTGAGCCTTCTGCTCTTCGGCCTCATTGCCTCGAACGGCCTCAGGATGTACGTGACGAACAAGGTCGACTTTGGCCTCAACCGCAACCTCATGATCGCATCGGTCGTCGTGATCCTGGGTGTCGGCATGGAGACCTCCGGCATCTCCATCCCCATCGGCGACTACGCGCTGCCAGGCATGGCAACATCGACCCTTGTCGGCATCATCATGAACCTCATCCTTCCGATGCCCGAGAAGGAGACAGGAGAGGAAGCCAAGGAAGCATAGCTTTTCTGGCACAGGAACGAAACGAGGCCCGCACACCCTTTGGATGTGCGGGCCTCTTTCATGCCGGTGATATGCGTTTCCTACGCCTTATGCTGCTGCATGACAGCCTTCACGGCTTCGAGCCTGTCAGGCCGAAGCAGCGGCAACATGCGCGGGATGAAGGCACGCTGGTATGCCTCGTCGAACGTTCCCGCGTCCTGCTTCGCGAAGCCTTCAGCCAGAAGCGCCTTGGCCTCCTCCTTCTTGGACTCGTCCACATTGGCGAGGATGAACTCCTGGAACTTCTGCTGCCCTGGATTCATGGCAGTCTCCCCTCTCTGCTGGAACTTCTGATGCTGCCATCATACGGCGGAACGATCCTTGCATAGCCGTGACATCGGGAACATGGCCGCGGGTCTTCAAATGGGGCATACTTGATAGCAGAACACGATATCCAGGAGAAACCGTATGAAGAGCTATGAGATGATCTGGCAGAGACTGCCGCTCCACACCTGCGCCAATGCACGAGAGCTCGGAGGCTATCCCACGAAGGATGGCGGACAGACAGCCTGGCACCGCTTCGTGAGGTCCGACCGCCTCTCCTTCCTGGACGACGATGAGCGGGAATTCCTCTATGGCTACGGCGTACGCACGGTCCTGGATCTGCGCGGAAGCCAGGAGATAGAAGAGCATCCCGATATCCCTATCGCAGACGATGTGGTCTATCGGCACATCACACTCCTCGACCTGAACATCGCAGACTCGAGGCTCGATGAGCTCATGAAATCGGACCGCGAGCCCCAGGCGCTCGACTTCTACGGCGCGATCCTCGAGAACAAGGAAGGCTTCAGGCAGGTCGTCTCAACCATCCTCGAAACGCCGGAAGATGCCTGCGTCCTCTTCCACTGCACCGAGGGCAAGGACCGCACCGGCGTCCTGGCGATGCTTCTGCTCTCGCTTGCCGGCGTCGACAGGAACGACTGCATCGCGAACTACGAGATCACGCGCGAGAACATCCTCCGGAAGCCCTACTATGCACACGACTTTGAGAATGCAGGACCCCGCCAGAAACTCATGGGATCTGACCCCGAGACAATGGCAGAGACCTACGATTTCGTGATGCAGCGCTATGGTTCGGCTGAAGGCTACTTCCGTGCCTGTGGCGTCTCTGATGCTGATATTGCAGCGCTCAGGAAGCGGCTTGTCGCCTCTTCCTGACAGGGGTTCTGGCCAGCGCATTTCCGTCTGAAACTGCATACAGGCTGAAAGTTATTTCATACTTATCGAAACTGAATATCGCTCACCCCGTATATCGGCTCGTTCAGGGACAGGCAGATAAGCTCCTTAGCAAAATTGGGTACGTCGGGAAAGACGCAGTACCCAGACCGAAAGGAGATACATTCATGTTCGATATCAACGGCAAGACAGCGATCGTCACGGGCGGCACCTCAGGCATCGGCCTCGCAACGGCAGAGGCGTTCCTGAAGAAGGGCGCCAAGGTCGTCATCGCTGCACGCAACGAGAAGCGCGGCGCCGAGGCACTGGCACACCTGAAGGAGATCTCCGACACGGTCGCCTTCCGCAAGACCGATACTTCCGACGAAGAGGAAGTGAGGGCGCTTGTCGCCTTCGCCGTCGACACGTTCGGCTCCCTCGATATCATGTACAACAATGCCGGCATCGGTGACATGGCACCGATCGACCAGATGTCCGGCGAAAACTTCAGGAAGCTCATCGATATCAACCTCACCGGCGTCTTCTACGGCATCAAGTACGCCGCCCTCCAGATGGAGAAGCAGGGCACCGGTGGCGCTATCGTGAGCACCTCCTCGATCGAGGGCACGGTCGGCGACCCTATGCTTCCTTCCTACAATGCAGCCAAGGGCGGCGTCAACATGATGACCCAGTCTGCAGCGCTCGCTCTTGCGAAGTATGGCATCCGCGTCAATACCGTGAACCCGGGCTACATCGAGACCGGCATGGTGAACGAGGATGCAATGGGCAAGGAAGCTATCGACCACCTCATCTCGCTCCATCCCCTGGGACGTCTCGGCAGGCCGGAAGAGATTGCCCACGGCGTCGTCTTCCTCGTCGAGAACGAATTCACGACCGGCACCCATCTCTACATCGATGGCGGCTACACGGCGCAGTAGGTCGATATCAAAGAGCGCTTCTCGGGGCGGGCAGCTTCTGGCTGTCCGCCCTTCCTCTCTGTAAGCCCCCTGTCATGCTTCGACACTTTCGCCGAAAAGCGTCTGAAAAAAAGAAACAATCCGTGGGCCCTGCGGAAGAATCAGCCTAACTGTCACCGGAGAAGGGATGGCATATGCTGCTGCCCAAGACCTACCTCGTCTGCATGAAGGAGCAGGAACGCTACCGCTGGTGGAAGCCGATCGTCTGCTTCCTCTTGGCCGGACTGCTCTATGCGGTGTTCTCAGTCATAGCGATGTTTGCGCTTGGTGCCTCCGGCATCCTCTCCCCCTTCGAAGTCCTCATGGCCCAGTCAGGAGACCTTACGACAGATGACCTCATGAATGAGGCCATGCAGCTCATGACCGGAAGCGGGCTCGGCATTGCCCTTCTTCTCGTTCTCGTTATCCTGCTTCTCCCTGCCCTCTGGATCGCTATGAATGCAGCACGCCTCGGCGGCTTCAGGACGCTGAGCTCTGTCGAGGGACATCTGCGCTGGAAGAGGATCGGACGCCTCATCGTGCCCGTGCTTCTCGTCTTTGCCATAGGCAATGCGGCAGAGCTTGCCATCGCCTGCATCCTCTCGGGAGAGGTGCCTGCCCTCTCGATTCCGAGCCTCTCCTACATCCTCGCGATCCTCGTCCTCGTTCCCTTCCAGTCGGCAGCCGAGGAGTATGCCTACCGTGGCTTCCTGATGCAGACATTCGGCAGCTGGATTCCGGTAGCCGTCATCCCGCTCGTGCTCCAGGCTTTGATATTCATGGGATCGCACACGTACAACATCTGGGGCCTCCTCGCTATCCTCGTCTTCGGCCTCATCGGCGGCATCCTCGCACTCCAGACCGGCGGCCTTGAAGCCTCGATCGCCTTCCATGCCTCGAACAACATCTGCGCCTTCCTGTTCTCTGCCCTGCTCGGTGCCAATGCATTGGCAGCAGATGCGACCCCGCTCGATATGGCCCTTTCTGTCGCCCTCGACATCGTCGTCTTCTTCGTGATCCTCCATATCGCAAAGAAGCAGGGATGGCTTCTCGGCAAGGACTCTCAGCCTGCAGTGCCTGCTTCCGAGCCGGCACCGCAGCACATGAAGCAGGAATAGTACATATTGTCTCAGAGACGAAAAGGAGGCCTCCCGCATCGAATGCGGGAGGCCTCCTTGCGTTGAGAGGCGTCTTGCAGGGACTAATCCAGAACCTTCTTGTTCTCGGCGCCCGGCGTCGTGACGATGACCTCGTCCGGGACGATCGTGAGAGCGCCCTTGGCGGTTGCAGCGCCCTTGAACATGTCCTCGACCATCTTCTTGAATTTCTCTACGTACTCACCCTCGGTCGTATAGGTTGCCTGGCCCTTGATCTGGTAGCCCTCGAGCGTCTTGGGGTTGTAGGCAGAAAGGGCAATCCTGCCACCGTCGGCCTTGAGGTTTGCAAGTGTCGTCTCCAGGAACACATCGCCGATGTGGAGATTGCCGTCCTTGTCGATCTCCTTGAAGGCGACAGGCACGACGTTCGGCTTTCCGTCTGCGCAGGTCGCGAGATCCCACATGGACTCGTTCAGGACCTTGACAACATTCTCGTTCAGCATGGCTTCCTCCTAGCTCTTGGGCAGCACCCGTGCTGCTCTTGTATTGGATGCTGCTCAAGATAGGAGATTCACGCGGCACCAGGAAGATATGGGGCAGAACATGAGCTGCTCTGGTTGCCCCAAGCTTGGCGCTACCTGCAGCTTTTCGGCACGAGCGGTGCGTCGGTCCTCGCCGGGACCACCTTCACGTCCACAAAGTCACAGACCTGGCACTGCTTCGGTGCATCGGTCGTGACTTCGCGGTTCGTGAGTCCAGCCCATCTGCAGATGTCGCGCAGGATCGGCACGACCGACTCTCCGCGCTCCGTGAGCGAATACTCGACACGTGGCGGTATCTCGTCGTAGCTCTTCCTCTGCACAAGACCGTCCTTGAGAAGCTCTTTGAGGGACGATGACAGCACGGCGTCCGAGATGTTTATCATCTCGTCCCTCAGCTGGCCATACCTCAGGGTATGCTTCTTCGAGAGCACGCAGAGGATGCGGCTCTTCCATTTGCCTCCGAATACTTCGAGGCCATACTCGAGCGGGCAGCGGATATCCGGCTCGAGCTTCCTTGTATGTGGCATGTTGCCTCCAAACGTTGCATCTGCTGCCAGTCTTGCATCAAGCTGTCCACGTCACAAGTTACTTGGGGGAAGATGAGTGGCCCTGAGCACAGCATTTCCTCAGATGCCGGCAGCGCAGCAGAAGCGGCATCAAGCATGCAGAAGGCCCTGCAGGTGCTGCCTGCAGGGCCTTCTTCACGATGCATCTCTCAGAGATCAGATTGATCAGTCCACGATCTTGTGGAATATCGGCTCCCCGTGCTCGAACGTGCAGAACTCCGTGAGGCCAATCTCGTCGCGCACGATCTTCCTGGCATCCGCGAAGTGGTCTCCCAGGAACTGGGTCTTGTGAGCATCGCTTCCGAACGTGAAGACCTTGCCGCCGAGGTCCTTGTAGAGCGCAAGAATCTTCTTCGAAGGCTGGGTATCCTGAAGCCCATAGTGCCAGGAGGACGTATTGATCTCGATGCCCTTCCCATCACGGATGGCAAGCTTCAAGATCTCTGCAATCCTCTCCTCTTCGAGCTCGAACGGATAGGGGCCAGCCGGATCGTATCTTGCGAGAAGGTCGAGGTGTGCCAACACCGAGTAGTCCTTGAACTGCTGCTGGACATGATAGATCTCGTCGTAGTAGGCGTCGTTGTACTCCTTCTGGGTACGTCCCTTGAAGTACTCGCCGTTCCAGAACTCCTGGTTGTCCACCTGATGCATGGAGAGAAGGACGAAGTCGAGCCGGTCCTGGTAGGTATCGAAGAGCTTCCGGTAGTCTGCGAGCGTGCAGGTCTGGATGCCGAACTCAAGTCCTGCCTTCACCGCTATCTTTCCGGCGTACTTCTCCTGCATGGCCTCGATCTTTGCGAAATACTTCGGATAGTCGACATTGGAAAGCGGATCGAGATCGTCTGCGGACGAATTCACGCCGTCGCCGCCCCGGTAGGCAATGCCTCTCGGATCGTCCCAGTCGCGCTTGATCCCGTAATCCACATGATCGGTGAAGCAGAGCTCGTCCAGGCCCAGCTCGATGCCGCGCTCGATCTGGTTCTCCATCGGCTCTCTCGAGTCATCCGAGAACTCGCTGTGGATGTGGTAGTCCGCCTTCATGATGCTCCTCCCCACAAGGCCAAGGCCTGTCTGTCTTCCTTGGCTCATATCGTATACAGTTGGAGTATATCGTCCTCAATCTGGCGAAAATAGGATATTGCAGCCACATCTATAGGAGATTATCGCTAATGATTCAGGTATCGACCGACGAGAGCGGCAAGGAGCGGCTCGAGTACGGAACGCCCGAATTCCCTGCCGCCTTCTTCTACGACGACCTCGATATCGTGCGCGTGCCCTGGCACTGGCATGAGGAATTCGAGCTCGCCTATATGGTCAGAGGGTCGCTGCATGTGAGGGCAGGAAGCACGTCCTTCGTTGCCTCCCAGGGCGATGCCTATTTCATCAACAGCTCGGTCCTTCATGCTTCAGAGCCGCTTTCGCAGGGCTCCATCCAGAAGACCTGCGTCTTCAACGCACGCCTCATCGCAGCCAAGGACTCCGTCATCTGCCAGAAGTACGTCCTTCCCCTCATGGGAAGAGATGATCTTCCCGGTTCCGCCATCGCTCCCGACAGCCCCGAGAAGCAGCAGCTCATCCGCACCATCGAAGAGGCCTGGGACGCAGGAGCGGCAAATGCGAAGCACCATGAGATCGCAGTCAGGAACAGCTACACGGACGCCCTCGTCTGGCTTCTCGAGGAGGCGCCTGCCACGGCAGCAGAAGATGCTTCCGGCAAGGCGCACAAGGAAGAGCTCCGCTTCCGCCAGATGCTCTCCTTCATCGAGGCACATCTCGGCGATGCCATCACCTTGGGCGACATAGCAGAGAGCGCCCATATCAGCGTCAGCGAATCCCTGCGCTGCTTCCGCGCACGCACCGGGACGACACCCATGCAGTACGTCTCGGAGATGCGGCTTGCAGAGAGCAGGGACCTTCTTGCGAAGACAGACCTCAAGGTCACCGAGATTGCCGCACTCTGCGGCTACACAGATCCTGGCTATTTCGCACGCATCTTCAAGAAGGCAGAAGGCATGACGGCAAGCGAATACCGCAGGAAGAATCCGATCAAGTAGCAGTGCATGGCATGAAAGAGAGCGCCTCCGGATGGCTCATTCCAGAGGCGCTCTCATCTCACATCTCAGCAGGCTTCCTACTGCTCGGAGATACGAAGGACCGCCTTGATGATCTTGCCGGAATTGCTGTCGGCAAGAGCCTGGTCGATGTCCTTGAAGTCATAGAACGAGAGGATCCTGTCGACGGGGAAGCGCCCTTCCTTGTACCACTCCACCATCTGCGGGATGAACGTCTTGGAAAGGGACTCTCCCTCGCACGTTCCCTTCATCGTCCTCATCGGCATCATCACATCGTTGCCCACATCGAAGTGATCGATCGTGCCGGCAGCAGCAACGGGCAGGAACGTCCCATGGAAGCAGCAGGACCTCAGTGCATTCACCATCATGTACTGGTTGCCGGACGTATCGATTGCGACATCGACACCTTCGGGGCAGATCCTGTGCACCTCGCCTACGACGTCCTCGACTTCCTTGCGGTTGATTGTGTGGGTGGCACCGAGCTCGAGCGCGAGCTTCAGGCTCTTCGGGTTGCCGCCGACCGCGATGATCTGCTTGCAGCCGGCAACGGCGGCACCCATGATGGCAGACATGCCGACAGCACCGCAGCCGAAGACTGCGACCGTCGTCGTCTCATCCGCATGGGCGACATTGAGGACAGCGCCGGCACCGGTCTGGACGCCGCAGCCCAGAGGGGCAGCGATTGCCAGATCGATCGTCGGGTCGACCTTTGCGACCGACTGCGCATTCACGACAGAATACGTCGCAAACGAGGACTGGCCGAAGAACATGGAGACCGGCTTGCCATTCTGGTGCAGCCTTGTTGTCATGTCCGGCGCGACGCCGCCGAAGTTGATTTGGTTGAAGTGGGTGCAATAGTACGGCTCATGCCTCTTGCAGGCAGGGCAGGTGCCGTCGAACGCATAGGACACGGCGACATGGTCTCCTGGAGCAAGGTCGGTGACAGCAGAGCCTATCTTCTCGACGATGCCGGCACCCTCGTGTCCGAGCACAAGCGGCAGACGGATCGGCACGCCCTGCGAGCGTCCGAACTCGTCGGTGTGGCAGATGCCCGAAGCGACGTTGCGGATCAGGACCTCGTTCACCTTCGGCTCGTCGAGGTCGACCTCCTCGAGCTGGTAAGGACCGTTCTTCTCGTGCACGACCATGGCCTAGATCTTCATATGCATCCTCTCCAAGAGCTGCCGCCGGATTTTCCCTCACTCTATTGAACCGCAGGCAGCTCTGGACACGTGGAACAGGATTGCTTCCACCCGGAGCAGATGCGTTTCCGGCACGGTCAGCTTTCGGAGGTCTCTTTCGAGAGCCTGTCCCTGTTCTGGTACAGGAAGTCTGCGAGCTCATAGGCATCGCCTTCGGGCTTCCTGTTTGCAACCCAGGAGACGCCGATCTCCCAGACATAGCGCTCGTCGGCAAAGGGGATGGCAGCAACGCCTGCAAGCGGCCACCTCTGCGCTATGCACGCAGGCACGATCGAGAGCATCTCGTGTGCCTGTGCGAACTGGAAGCAGAGCGAGATGTCCTTTGTCTCCACAATGTCGGGAATGAAGTCCTCTTCAAGGCATCTTCCCGTGAGCTGGCGGTTCACGAAATAGTCTGCACCTTCGCACGCGACCTTGCTGCCCTTGAGGTCGGAATAGCGGATGGCATCCCTCTTGCTGAGCGGGTCGTCCTCAGGCGCGAGCAGCACCTGGCGCGACTGGCAGAGCGGCGCAAAGTCGAGCCCGCGTGCTTCCCAGTTGCGCACGAGGATGCCGATGTCGGCATGTCCTGCCAGCACTTCCCGCTCTGCCTCGATATCAGAAAGGTCGCGCCAGGCGATGTGCACATCGGGATGCGTCTCCTCGAACTCGGCAATCAGCGGAAAGATGATATGGAGTGCCCCGGCAGCACAGGGAAGCGCAAGCTCGCGCCTCTTCCTCGAGGCAGCCTGGATGCCTTCCTGGACCTGCTCGTAGCGGCGCTTCGCATCGATGGCATACCCATAGAAGTAGTGGCCTTCGGGCGTCGGATAGATGCCCGTACGCCTGCGCTCGAAGAGCGTGCATCCGAGCTCATGCTCGAGCTTCCTGATGCTCCTGCCGAGTCCCGGCTCGCTCATGTAGAGCTTCTCTGCGGCAGCGTGCATGCTCTTCGCTTCGAAGACGGCGAGGAACTGGTCTATCTGCGAGCTGTCCATCCCATGCCTTTCCCTCAGATCTCGATGCTGCCACGATAGCGCAGATAGGCAGAAAGACCTAGCTGGGATGGAGCAGGAAGGCAGAGCCTAGATGAACACGCACTGCACGAGGAACATGTAGAGGATCGTGCCGCCGGCGACCGAAATGAGCATGTTGTGCTTCCAGAGATGGAGGACTACGACTGCCGCTGCTGCGATGAGCTCAGGCACCCCATGCGTTCCGGCGAGGAAGTTCACGTCCTTGAAGCAGTAGAGGGCGAGAAGGGCGAAGATGGCGCCCGGAAGGGCGTTGCCGAGCTCCTCGAGCCAGTGCGGGATCTGCCTTTTGCCGCCGAAGGCGACGAAGGGCAGAGCGCGCGTGAACACGGTCCCTGCTGCTGCAAGCCCGATCGTGATTGCCTGTTCCGCTATCCCCATCATCTGCTCCCCTCCTGCTCTGTCTCGATTGCCATCGGCGTGGCTGCATCCTTCTCAGGCACTGCTGAATCCTGCCTTCTCCTCTGGCGCACGAGGAGAGCCGCCACGATTATGAGAAGCGCCGGGAGCATGAAGCCATTGGCGCCGAAGATGGCAAGAGCAGCCATGGACGCGAGGGCGCCGATGATCGTGGGCACATGGTCGTCTTCCTTCTGCACCTGGTCGATCAAGATCGTGAGGAAGAGCGCCGTCATCGCAAACGAGAGGCCCTGCGTGCTAAAGGGGACGATGTCGCCGGCAAGGCCGCCGATAGCGGCACCCGTGACCCAATACATGTGGTCGAGGAAGGTGACCCAGAACATGAACCAGCTGCGGTCCACTCCCTCAGGCGGCTCCTTCGACGCGAGGATCGAGAACGTCTCGTCGCACATGCCGAAGATCAGATAGGGACGCATCCAGCCCGTGCCTTCATAGCGCTTGAGCATCGCGATGCCGTAGAAGATATGGCGGGCCTGGACAGCAAGCGTGACCGAGAGCACAGCCAGAGGGGCAAACGGGCTCACGAGCATGCCGGCAATCACGAACTCGAGAGAGCCGCCGAAGATCGTCGCTGCCATGATCGTAGGATAGATCCAGGAGAAGCCGAGCGAGTGCATGTAGATGCCGTAGGTCAGCCCCAGGAACCAGAACCCCGCAAAGATCGGCACCGTATAGGGAAATGCTGCCTTGAGCGCCCTGAGCGCTGTCCTCTTCCCTTCCATGCTCTCTCCCCTTCGTTGTGTTATCCTATGTTTTACGTTCGTACTATATATTATATTTCACGATTGTAAAACATAAATCAGGGGCACCATGGATATCTCGCAGATACTCGGACAGAATCTCCACCGGCTGCGCACGGAGCGGCAGCTCTCCCTGGGCCAGCTCGCCGACAAGTCAGGCCTTTCGAAGGTCATGCTCTCCCAGATCGAGAAGGGCACCGCCAACCCGACCGTGAACACGCTCTGGAAGATTGCCAATGGCCTCGGCGTCTCCTACTCGGCCCTGATGGAGAGCCACACACAGGAAGTCGAGATCGTGCGGCACGAGGAGGTCCCCATCCAAGCAGACGAGGATGGTGCCTACCGGCTTGGGTGCTACTTCGGCAGCACCCAGGACCATGGCTTCGAAATCTACGAGGATGAGCTCGACTGCGGCGCCGAGCACCGGACGGAAGGCCACGGCCCCAGGACCGAAGAGTTCCTGATTGTCGAAGCCGGCAAGCTCTCGATGGAGGTTGCCGGCACGGAGCATGTGCTCGAGGCAGGAGATGCGATACATTTCGATGCCTCCTTCCCTCATGTCTACCGCAATGCGGGGCAGGAGACCATACGCATGATGGTCGTGAACACGTATCCGAGGGACTAGAGACAGGGTCTCAAGACATGAAGAAGCCGGCATCCCGCTTCCAGGATGCCGGCTTCCTTCCTTGCTGCACGCCTCTTCAGAGCCTTACCAGGCACCGCCCGGCTGTGGAACCTTCTTCTCATCCATTGCCGTCGTGAGACGGTATCCTCCCTCGATGCAGCCTGCGTCGCAGAGGACATCTGTGCCCATAAGGTAGGAGCAGCGCTCATCTGCCAAAGCGCAGATGAGATAGGCGAGCTCTTCGGGGCGCGCTCCGCGTGCAGGGCCTGAGTATCCCAGAAGGATGTCGGTCGCCTTCCCCTTCTCCTTTTCCGTCATGGGCGTCTCCACATAGCCGGGACTCACGGAGAGGACGCGAATATGCTTTGTCCTCATGTACTTGAACGCGCACTTCGCGCTGTACCAGCGGGCGAAGTTCTTCGAGATCATGTAGGCAAGCTGCGGATTCAGATCCTTCATGCGGAATGCGCAGGCACGGCGGACAAGCGCCTTCACGAAGGCATCCTCATCCGTCACGGCGAGCGGATACTTTCCCTCTGGCACGAGCATTTTCGGAATCATGTACCCGGAGTTCGAGGCGACATCGACAATGCAGCCGCCCTCCATCACCTGATAGAACTCCTGGTTCACATAGACCGTGCCAAGCGCATTGATGCGCACGATCTTCTCCGGGTCTCCCATGGAGCCAGAGATGCCAGCAGCATGGATCACCTTCGCGATCCTGCCCAGGGATGCCGCATATTCGGCAAGCCCCCTGACATCCTCGCGCTTCGAGACGTCGCAGGTCCGGCACACGATATGTGCGCCTTCCTGATTGAGCTCGGATGCCACCTTCTCGAGCTTTCCGAGGTGGCGGCCCGTGATTACGACAAGGCAGTCATGCGGCAGCGCTTCTGCGACAGCCTTCCCGATGCCCGAGCCTCCGCCCGTGACGACGCATACCTTCTGTCTCTCTTCATTTCCCGCCATGAGCCTCTCCTCTTCTGTTTCCAGCTGCAAGAAGGCTACGGCGGGAGAGCTCTACAGTCTTTCATATCCGTTGCATCTATTGCAGAACTGTCACCACTGTCCATGATTTCCTGAATTCAGGAGAAGGCAAGAAGGCGGCAGCGCAGACAGAGACAGGGCCGCTGAGATCTCTCTCAGCGGCCCTGTGTCTTCCTTGCATGATTGCTTTGGAGCTATGCGTCCTTCCGCGCCTCTTGAGGCGTCACAGCCTCGAGTGCCGGCAGGATGTAGCCATCCCTCCAGGCAAGCTCGCCTGCATGGTTGAGATGCACCCCGTCTTCCCGGAAGTAGTCGGTACGGTACGCCTTCCCATCGTAGGTGAGCGCCTCGGCATCGACGAAGAGCATGTAGCCGGGATGCTCCGCGCAGAGCGCTGCAAGCTCTGCATTCACGCGCTTCGTGAGCTCCGTGTACTGGGCACGCCCCGGAAGGAGAAGGCCGCTCATCACCACGAAGCGGGCATGGGGGGAGCTTCTCGTGGAACTCCTCGAACATCTGGCGCTTGAAGGCAAGGCATTTCGCAAGCCTCTCGTCGTCTGTGCCCTCCATCTCGACATAGTCGTTCGACCCGGTCTGGAAGACTACGACGTCGGGCTCGTAGGGATAGAGGGCTTTCTCGGCATACTGCACGAGCAGCCTGTCCGTGCTGCCGCCGAAGCCATGGTTCTGCACCTTGAACTCGGAGAAGTCGTCGTCGAGCTGCGTCCACAGCGTGAAGTTGCTCATCCCGTAGAACACGACCTCGTGCTTCCTCATGTTCGCATCGTAGCGCTTGCAGATCCCATCGATATCAGGGCCATAGTCCCTGCCCATCCATTCCTCTCTTGCTCCGCCAGCTGACACGTTCTGCATTTCTGCCTTCTCTTCTGCCATCCTCGTCTCCCTTTCTGTTCCACCAAGCAACATAGGATGGAAAGAGGCTTCGCGCCTGCCAAATCCACGCCCGACTCCGCCAGCGGGCTCACCGGCATCGACGAGCGGCTGCACCGCGTCGGGACACCATGCAGCTCGGAGCACCCTGCTGCTTGCTGGCCCAGGCTGTCCAAGTGAGATATAGAGCGCAGAATTGCCGCAAGAGAAAAGCGCGGAAGCCGGGTCCTTTGAGGCGCGGGATGTGCGGCCCCCACTTCCGTACCCTCGGGGGTGGCTTCATGCCCATTGCATATCAGGACGATCGGTCATCAGCACCCTTTCTTGCCATAAGGAAATGCAGCCCGCACGGATGTGCAGGCTGCATGACCGGAAAGGAGAAAACTGAAGGAGAAGATGATGCAATTGAAGCTGGTGTTCTCTGCCTACTCGGCGAAGCGGTTCTTGTGGTCCCAGCTGTGAATCCAGAGCTTGTCGCTCTTGAGGTAGTCATAGATGCTGTCGACGACTTCGATGCCGCCTGCAGCGTCGCACTTGGCCTTGCGGATGAGGGCACGCTCGCCCGGATAGTAGACCTTGTCGAAGCCAGGGCCAGGCTTGACAGCGCCAAGCTCGTCAAGCGTCTCGGACATCTGCTTCTTGAAGGCGTCGAGGCCGACGAAGCGGGACGGATCGATAACAATGTGGAGGTGTCCGAGGTTCCTGCCTTCGGACAGGTCGTGGTACATGGAGGAGACGTTCTTTCCGGACGGTACGCCGAGCAGGATGCCGGAGAGGATGTCGACGACCATCATGAGGCCATAGCCCTTGGGACCAGCAATGGCGCGGAGTGCATTGACCTTGTGGGGATCGGTCGTGGGATTGCCGTCCACATCGACTGCCCAGTCATCGGGGATGGAGCGGCCAGCGCTCTTGGCATCAAGAATCTTGCCCCATGCCTGCACCGTCGTTGCCATGTCGAAGTTCACGAAGCGGTCGTCTGCCGTCGGTGCGCCGAAGGCAATCGGGTTCGTGCCATAGAACGGCTCTGCTCCGCCATACGGGATGACCATCGGGTCGGACTGGCACATCGTGAGGCAGCACAGATCGTTCTTTGCTGCCATCTCGGTGTAGTAGCCGAGAGCGCCCGTGTGGGAGACGCGGCGCACGCCTACGACGCCGATGCCGTTCTCCTTTGCAAGCTCCATGGCCTTCTTGAGGCCGAGGATTGCGAAGGGATAGCCGCAGCCGTTGTCGCCGTCGACGATGCCCGTGCAGGGACCGGTCTGCTTCCAGGTCCACTTCGGGTCGACATTGATGCCGCCCTTGTAGATGCGCTCCGTATAGTACTCGACGCGGACCTCGCCGTGGCTGTGGAGGCCACGCTCGGATGCCCAGGTCAGGACCTCAGCGGTCTGCTCTGCATCGGACTCGTGCAGTCCTCCTGCCATGAGCTTGTTCTTCATGAGCTGCTTGAGCTCTTCGCGCGGGACGAGCATGATTCCGCCTTTCTCCAACGTTTTGTTGGCATACATAGTTGCACTAGCGCACGACGTGGGTGCCGGCGCCCTTCGAGATTTCGCTCAGACGCTCGAGCGAGGTGATCGTCGCCTGGCGGCCTTCGCCAGATTCGACGAACTTCATGCATGCTTCGACCTTCGGAAGCATGCTGCCTGCCGGGAACTGGCCCTCGTCGATGTAGCGCTTGAGCTCATCGACGCTGACCGTGCCAAGAGCGCGCTGGGTCGGCTTGTTGAAGTCGACGCAGACATTGTCGACACCGGTGCAGATCACGAGGTTGTCTGCATCGACGATCTCTGCGAGCTTCTCTGCCGTGAAGTCCTTGTCGATGACGCCCTCGACGCCCTCGAAGCCTTCATCGGTCTCGATGACCGGAATGCCGCCGCCTCCGACGCAGACGACCACATCGCCCCTGTCCACGAGCGTCGGAATGCAGGCAGAGCCCGGCACATCGATCGGCTTCGGCGAGGGGACGACCTTGCGCCACCCGCGTCCGGCGTCTTCGATGTACGTGCAGCCATCGAGCTTCGCTGCTGCCTCGGCATCCTCCTTCGAGAGGAAGGGACCGATCGGCTTCGTGGGATGCCTGAAAGCAGGATCGTCCGGATCGACCGACGTCGTTGTCATGAGCACGTCGACCCTGCGGTCAAGCCCCGCCTGCTTGAGCTCGGTCTTGAGCGCAAGCACGGTCCAGTAGCCGATGGAGCCCTGCGTCATTGCGACGCAGGTATCGAGCGGCATGGCTGGACTCTTGGCAGAAGAGCCCGCCTCCTGCTGGAGCAGCAGGTTTCCTACCTGCGGGCCGTTGCCATGCGTGATGATGACTTCCTTGCCCTCTGCAATGAGCGGCACGATCTGGCGGCAGGTCTTCCTGAGCGCTGCGATCTGTGCCTTCGCGCTGGGATCGTCCGTGAGAATCGCATTGCCGCCGAGAGCGATAACGATACAATCCCGCTTGCTTTCCGTCATGTTCCCTCCCCTGTAACGAAAAAATAGACTCAAGGCCTGCAGATAGCAGGCATCATGCTTGCTGCGCATCGAATCCATCGAGGCCCAGCAGAAGCCCCAGCAGCATGTCCGTGCCTGAGGTATGCCCATAGTCGCGAGCATGCTGAATGGGTTCGGACAGTCTTTCGCCGTTCTCTGCAGCCTCGAAGAGAGCGCAGATGCCCTCGTTCACAAATCCTTCCGCCATTGCATCGAGATAGGATTCGCTGACCTCTGTCGTATGGCGCTTCATGCGTGCCTTGCCAAGCTCATCAAGGAAACGGCCGTGAAGCTCCTGCTTCCCTGCTGCAGCAAGCCCTGCGCCAAAGCCGCAGAGGATGTCATCTCCTGCAGGCGTGAGGCCAAGCCCCCGACCGATGAGCCACGATATGGCAGCATGGGGGTCTCGGTGCATCCCTCCTGCAAAGCACGAGAGGTCGTCGAGCACGCACTCGAGCGCTGCATCCGCCGGAAGTCCGATGCCATCCTGAAGATGCGCATCCTGAAGTGCCTGCACGAGCGCGGATTTCGCAGCAGCGGAGAGCGGAGCTTCAAGCGAAAGGTCGACGGCATCTGCCGCCGAGAGATCCAGAACGAGATAGGGCCGCTGGTTCCTTGCGAAGACGAGCCTGCCATCCTTGGCCGCAACCGAATCCCCCGCTGCGACAGCGCCGAGCAGGCCCGCTATCCAGGATGCAGGAAGCTGGGCACCTATGCAGGAGAGAGGCTTTTCGAAAGATCCGAGATAGAGGATCTTCCCCGCTCCTGCCGAAACGTCCATCCCGGAGCGGAACACGCCGCACACCTGGCCCGCAAAGCCCTCATCAGCCAGAGAGGCTGCATAGGTCGAGATGCGCGGACGTGCTCCCATGGTTCTTCCTTACTCGATGCCGAGCTTTGCGGCGTAGGCCTCGAGCGCCTTCGTGAAGCATCCGAGCGGTGCCTGGACGGTGCCGGCGCCGATCTGGCCCAAGCCTGCCTTCTTGTTTGCAATGCCGGTGTTGATGGTCGGCGTGATGCCGGTGGCAACGACCTTGCGGATATCGATGCCGAGATTCGTGCCCTTGAAGTCCCAGGTCGGGATCGTCCAGTTCGGGTTATGGGCGATGCAGATCTTCTCGCCCTCCTCCGAGTAGCGGATGGCATCCTTGAAGCCGCCTGCGCCGACGAAGCGCGTGACGCCCGGTGCGGCGATCATTGCCATGGCACCGACGCCCACAGTCTCGGTGATAGCGGAGTCGCCGATGTCAGGATTGGCGTCCTCGGCAGAGTAGCCCGTGAAGTAGAGGCCCTGCGGCGTGTTGACCGGAGCGCAGAACCACTGGTCTCCCATGCCGGCAATCTTGATGCCGAAGTTCTCGCCGTTCCTTGCCATCGTCGTGACGACGCAGCCATGATCGTACTTCCTTGCATAGTCGACCATCGACTTGCCGGTGGCCATCATGATGTTCAGGAAGAACTGGTCGGTGTCGGCGAGGAACTGGATGACTTCCTGCTTCTGCTTCTGGTCCCAGTCAAGAGCCGTGATGAGCGGAGCGACCGTCTTCAGGAACACGAGGGAGGCTGCGATGTTCCTCTGGTGGAACTCGTCGCCCATCGTGATGGCCTTGGCAATCATCGGGTTGATGTTGAGGCCGCCGTCGACAGAGCGCACAGCTGCGGAGAGCACGGGCGCAAGCACGTCTGCCATCCAGTGCAGGCGGTCGATGACCTCCTGGTCATAGGCACCGAAGCGCAGGACCTTGCCGATGCCCTCGTTCATCGTGCAGTAGGCAACCGTGCCGTCGACCTTGTTCACGACCTTGAGCACTGCCATGCTGCCCGACGTGATGCCGCCCATGGGGCCGACAGCGTGCACGGAGTGGCACGGCATGAACTTGACCTCGCCGGACTCGAGCAGCTTGCGGGCATCTGCCTCGTTGTCAGCCCAGCCCTCGAAGAGGACGGCGCCGACGCAGGAGCCCTGCATGGGGTCGCACATGTGGGAGTACTCGATTGGAGGACCAGCGTGGAGGATGACCTTGCCATTGAGCTCGGGGATCTCCGACTTTGCCGGAACGACGTCCACGAGGAACGGCTGGGAGTCGCGCATGCGGTCGATCACGATCTCGTTGGCAGTGTCGATCTCGTCCTCATGCTTTGCGATCTCGTTCAGCAGGTGGATCATGTGCTTGTCGCCGCCAGCCATGGGCTTCCAGTTGTACTGGACGCTCTTGGCGCCGTAATCGCGCAGCGAGTCATTGAACGACTGCACGCCGATGTTGATGACACGGGGCTTCGTATCGAGGAGCTCGCGGACCGACTCGGACGGCTCGGGGACAGGATCTGTCGACTTCGGCTCGTACGGCACGACCTCGCGGTCTGCCTCCGTGAAGTGGAGTCCCTTGAGCTCGAGGGCATAGCGGATGGCACGGGCATTCGAGGTCTCCATGTGCACGCCGACCGCACGGAGCTCTTCGAAGGACATGTCGTAGTCCTGCGGGTCCTGGCGCGTGCCGGTGACGGAGCCGACGAAGTAGAGCTCGCGGCCTTCTGCCTTGGCCTTCTCCAGCTCTTCCTTGATGACAGGAGCAAGCGCGCCTGCCATGTCGGGGTGGCAGCCATAGCCGAGCATCACGTCGAAGAGGATGACGCCGGTCGTGGGTTCGGCTGCATACTTCCTGATGTAGTCGATGCGGACATCCGGGTCGATCATCGGGTGCGGACGGCCCTGGGTGTAGACATCGTCGCCGAGGTCGATTACATCGTAGCCCTGGGCATGGAGGATGTAGCCATCCTGCTTCACGACGCCGCCGAGATTGAGCGCTTCGCTGATGAGCGTGCCTGCCTCGTTGGCAAGGGTGCCGCCGGAATAGAGGCCGATGACGGTCTTGTCGGCAGGAAGCGGATTCTCGCAGGTGAAGCCAAGCGGCTCGAGGTAGTTCTTCTTGACCGGCCTGCCCTGTGCGAGGTCGACAGCGATCTTTGCCGTCTCCTCGAGCGTATGGGCAAGATAGACCTTGCCAAGATGCGCTTCGGGCTTCTCGCCGAGGAAGATTGCCACAACGGGCTTCGTGCAGCGCTCAAGCAGGTCGACGACCTTGTCGCGGACCTCCTTCGCAGGCGGCTTGGAGATGACGCAGATGACCTTGACGCCGTCGTTGTGCTCGAGGGCGGAGATGCCATCCATAACGGTGATGGCGCCCACAGCGCTCGAGAGGTCGCGTCCGCCGGTGCCGATAGCATGCGTCACGCCTTCGCCGAGGCGGTCGATGATGCAGGTGACCTCCTGGATTCCCGTGCCGGATGCACCGACGATGCCGATACGGCCCGGCTTCACGACGTTCGTGAAGGCAATGGGGATGGAGCTGATGATGCCGGTGCCGCAGTCAGGACCCATGAGCATGAGGCCCTTCTCATGCGCCTTCTGCTTGAGGCGCACCTCGTCGGCAAGAGAGATATTGTCCGTGAAGGAGAAGACGTTGAGGCCAAGGTCGAGTGCATGCTCGATCTCAGGAGCCGTGTACTCGCCCGGCGTGGAGAACAGGGCAAGGTTCGCATCGGGAAGCGCCTCGAGG
Source organism: Atopobiaceae bacterium (assembly GCA_051876355.1). Taxonomy (GTDB): domain Bacteria; phylum Actinomycetota; class Coriobacteriia; order Coriobacteriales; family Atopobiaceae; genus Olsenella_L. Next base: position 22,786 of record JBJEHU010000014.1, read on the forward strand.
GCGTCATCCCAGTTGTCGACTTCCTGGGAGGAGTTCGCATCCTTCTTGACGGAAAGGTCGGAGAGGAAGCGGTCGATCTCTGCCAGGATGTCGTCCATCGTCGTCGGTGCATCGTAGTCGGCGACGATGACCATATCGGAGGGAGCAGCTGCTGCCGCCTCGTCAGTCAGAAGGCCGGCACCCTTGAAGATATCCTTGTTCGCATCGGTGCCCATCATGATCTGACTTTTGGTGACGCCCGGCAGCGCATTGATTGCGTTGGTGAGCAGCATCAGGTTGATGGAGTCCTGATAGCTGTTCTTCTTGATGACAGTGCTCAGCATTTCAATCCTAACTAGACGACAGCAGACGGTTATTGCTTAGAGCTGAGGATCGCGGTTGCAGTCCTTGGAGTAGATGTAGGCGAACTCCTCGCCACGGCCCACGGCGTAGCATGCCTGGGGTACGTAGGAATCCATGTAGAGGTAGTCGCCCTTCTTGACAGGCACCCACTCGTCGCCGAGGACGTACATGCCCTCGCCAGAGTAGATGTAGGCACCGTGCTCCTGGTAGTGGGTCTCGATGTAGCCATGGCAGGCACCCGGCTTGAAGGAGAGGATGTGCATGTTCATATCGAAGCCGAGGTCGTTGGCAGACGGCAGGAAGTCCTTGGAGCGGGCGTCCGTCATGCCCTCGTAGTCGATCCAGTCGACATCGTTGATGTTGCCGAGGACCGTGTGAGCCTTGTGTCCTGCAAGCGGCTCATAGACGCGCTTGTAGAGGAAGCAGAAGGCATCCTCGTCGCCGACGTTCTTGAACGTGAGCTTCGTGCCGGCCGGGCAGAAGATGTAGCCGCCGTCGGTCACGGTTGCCTGCTTCTCGCCGTTGCCGAGCTCGACACGGCCATTGAAGACATAGAAGAACACCTCGACGCCCTCAGCGCCGAAGCCCTCTGCGCAGCCGCCGCCAGCGTGAACCGTCACGATGTAGTCGACGAAGGAAGCGCCCAGACGCGGCGAGCCGAGAATCGTGGTGTCGCAGTTCTCGAAGCCGGGGATGACGTTCTTGACGATGCCATCCGGCTCGATGAGGGCCCAGGAGCCCTTGTGGACCTGCGAGCGATTGGCCAGGATGTCCGTGCGGTAGCCGGTGACGTTGTTGAAGTAGCTCATGAGATTCTCCTTTTCCTTGAGCTTCTCTTCTGAACACATGAATAGCCTATAGCGGCATTGCTATCAGACGATTATCCGGTCGAGATAAGATATTCCGCTCTTCTTGCGCCTCTCCTATCCGCTCATCGGCATGCACGATTCCCTGCATCCCCGAAAGACAGAGAGTGCCCGGCTGGCATGCCAGCCGGGCACTCTGCACTGCCTGATGGAGCTCAAGGCTACGCCTGGGCCCTGCTCCCCCTGCGCCCGATCACGAGGAAGGCCGCCGTGAAGAGGATGACGATAGCGATAGCGAGATAGTAGCCATAGACGCCCGAGCCGAGCGAGTCCGTCATGGCACCCGTCACCGCAGGAGCGAAGACCGAAGCGCTCATGCCGAAGAAGTTAAAGACGCCGAACGTCGTCGTGACGCTGTCCTTCGGCGCGAAATCGCCGAGCCAGCTGATGATGATGGGCTCCACCGTAAGCTTTCCCAGAAGGCCATAGAGCACGATGAATGCGACGATGGCCGGCTTCGGGAACGGCTGGACCATGAGGAAGAGCATGATGGCAGCAGCAGCCTGCAGCGCCACGATCATGGGCACCTTCTTGTCCGGCCTCTTGTCGGCAAGCCTGCTGAACACGAGCGCACCCGGAATGCCGGCAAAGAAGACAAGAGAGCTCACGATGCCTGTGAAGGAGCCGGCAAATCCGCGCTCGGTCTCCAGGAAGTTCGGCAGCCAGGTGCTTATGAGGTAATAGGCATAGAGGGTCGAGAAGTAGACGATGTAGGCCGCCACCATCTTCGGCTGGAAGAGCTTCTTGAGCCCGCCTTTCCTCTCTGCCTTCTCCTCGCTTTCAAGCTCCTGTTCGGCTGCATCGGTCTCTTTCGTCTTTCCCGGAAGCTCCCGTGCGAAGACCAGCGCCATCAGCAGGGCAAGGAGCCCCGTGAAGGCGACAAGCGCCTGCCAGGAGATGATGCCGGTGCCGACAAGCATGCTTGCCGAAACAAGGCCTGCGCCCGAACCGATGGCAGTGCCGCTGTTCACGATAGCGGTAGCGAGGCTCTTCTTGTCCTTCGGCACATAGACATTCGTGATCGTGTAGGCGATTCCGTAGAACGTGCCGCAGCCGGCACCGGAAATGACGCTGCCGATATAGAGCATGTCTAGCGTGCCCGACACCGCCATGATTGCGACGCCCGCCATGAAGACGATGAATCCGGGCACGATGACCTGCTTCATGCCGAAACGGTCGACGAGGATGCCCGAAGGTATCTGCATGATGACATAGCCCAAGAAATAGAAGCTCGAAATGGCTCCAAGCTGCGCGTTGTTCACCCCTCCGAAGAAGGCGCTGAGCACCGGATAGATGGGCGTGAACATCATGCGGGATATCCAGATGACGACCCATCCCAGGGCAAGGATTACGATATAGCGCTTCCAGCTGGTGCTGGCCGCAGCTTGTCCTTTCGACATTTCAGAAGCTCCTCAGAACAGGGCGGCCGGAATCCGAAAATCCCGGCCGCCGCAGACATGCAATGCTTGACGCTACTCGAGAATGAACTGTCCGTCGTGCTCGGCAGTCACGCCATCCTCGAGGCTATAGGTCGTCTTGCCGCGCAGGATGGTGCGGGCGACCTGGCAGCCGATCGTGCGGCCGATCCACGGGCTGATCTTGTTGCGGTACTCGAGATCCTCGGCCTTGAGCGTGTACGGAGAGTTCGGCTTGATGAGGCAGAAGTCTGCATCCTTGCCGACCTCGATGCGGCCCTTCTGGGTGAGGCCGAAGCGGTCTGCAGCATCCGTTGCCATGACCTGTGCAAAGCGCTCGAGGCTCATGCCACGCTTCTGGACGCCCTCGTCGAACATGATGTCCATGCAGTTCTGGATGCTCGAGACGCCGCCCCAGGCATCGAACGGATTCTCCTTGTCCTTGAGATCCGGCGTGCAGGGCGAGTGGTCGGAGACGACCATGGAGATGCCGCCGTTGAGGACATACTTCCAGAGGCCGTCCTGCTCCTTCTTGTCGCGGATAGGAGGTGTGCACTTCGTCGTGGCGCCGATGGCATCGAGCTCGTCGGTCGTGAAGTACAGGTAATGCGGGCAGGTCTCGCACGTGACGTCGACACCCTCCTCGCGGGCCTTGATGACCTCCTCGACTGCCTCATAGCAGGTGCAGTGGCAGATGTTGATGCGGCAGCCCGTGACCTTCGCGAAGAAGATGGCGCGGCGCACAGCCTCGACCTCGGTGAAGACCGGGCGGGACTCGACGAACTCCTTGAGCGTGTGGGCGCCGGCCTCGACAGCCTTCTTGCCGAGCGTATCGGTGATGATCGCGTTCTCGCAGTGGAGGCTCAGAACCTTGCCGGTCTTGGCGATCTGGCGCATGCCCTCATAGAGCGAGTAGTCGTCGACGTTCTGGAAATCGCCCTTGATGGAGCGGTCGCCGCAGGTGGCGAGGAAGCACTTGTAGCCGCAGACGCCGCCTTCGTCGAGCTCCTGGATGCCGCCATCCAGGTTGAACGGCACAAGGCCGCCGAGAGAGGCATCGTCGACACGGAGCTGGTTCTTGCCGGAATCGTACTTCATCTGGAGCGACTTGCCGTCGGTCGTGGAGGGGATCTGGTTCAGCGGCATCTCGACGATGGTCGTCACGCCGCCCTTGGCGCATGCTGCCGTGCCCGTCTCATAGCCTTCCCACTGGTCGCGATAGCCGCCGCCCATGCTCGTGATGTGTGCGTGTCCGTCGACCATGCCCGGCGACACGACGAGGCCCGTGGCATCGATGACCTCGGCGCCCTCGAGATCCTGGCCGATCTGCGTGATCTTTCCGTCCTTCACGGCGACGTCGCAGACCACTGCGCCATCCTCGAGGATGACATTGCCGTTCTTGATAACGAGATCGTTCGTCATTCTGAATCCTTTCCGAGTGATGAAATCCGAAATGCGTGCTTGTGGAACAGAAGAGCTCAGAAGCCATTGCAAGGAGTTCATGCAGCGTCACGAGGGGATGCGTCCGGATCGCATTCCCGGCATCTGATATCAGTGATTCGTGATGTTCAAAGGTTCTGGATAGTGCCTAGAGCGCGGGGTCCGCCTTCTCTGCAACGGGAGCCTCTCCATCCCTCTCGTCTGCATCCTTCTCGAAGCGCTTGAGCAGGATGTAGATGAGGGCCGAAGCAAAGAAGCCGACGAACCAGGAGACGTTCGAGATGGCGGAGAGCTGCGGGACGAAGTTGCCTGCAAGGCAGAGGACGAGCGCTGCGATGGTGGCAGCGTAGGCAGATTTCTTGAGGCCGAAGTACGGGTTGCGCGAGTTGTCAGTCGCAGGGCTCATGTAGAGCTGCTCGAGGTCGAGCTTCTGCTTCCTCACGAAGTAGAAGTTGGCCATCATGCAGCCAGCAACAGGGCCGAGCACGGCACCGATCGTGTTCAGGAACGTCGAGATGCCGCCGCCCTCCATGAGCTTCCAGGGAAGGATCACGATGGAGATGATGCTGGCGATCATGATGCCCTTGCGGTAGTCGATCTTGTCCGGCAGGAGCGCCGAGAGCTGGAAGGCAGCAGGGATGATGTTGCCCGTGGCGTTCGTGGAGATAGTCGAGAGCAGGAAGCACAGCATCGCGAAGACGACCGCAGGCGTCGAGCTCCAGTTGCCGATGAGCTCGAGGATGTCGAGATACTGGACGCCGTCGTGGATCGAGCCGCCGACCATGATGATGACGGAGCAGATGGCGAACACGACATAGCCGACGATGAGGCCGAGCGCCTGGCCTTCTGCCTGCGTCTTCGTGGACTTCGCATCACGGGTGAAGTCGGAGATTGAGGCGCCCGGGGCTGCCCACACGGCAAGCACGGAACTGAAGACGACGAAGTAGGCAAAGACCGGGTTGACGGCGCCTTCGGAGGCCACCTGGTAGCTCATGATGGGTCCGATGCCACCTGCTGCACCCACAGCCCAGACAGTCATGCCGATGACGAGGACATAGATGAGGGGGCTCAGTATTGCCGTGAACTTGTTCAGCACGCCGCCTCCGCCGAAGCCGATAGCGACATTCGCTGCCCAGAACACCATGAACGCGATGAGCCCCGGAACGCTGATGCCCAGGATATCGACGCCAGGCGCGATGTTCGCGAAGGCCGGGAACAGCTTCACGAGGATGATGTAGAGCGCCTTCGAGCCGAGGTAGGTCTGGACGGCGAACCAGCCGATGGCAGCGACGCAGCCGCGCAGGAAGCCGGGAAGCTTCGCGCCGAGGTTGCCATAGGTGGACCTCAGATGGATCGCGAAGGGGATGCCGTACTTCGATCCCGCGACACCGTTGAGCACCAGGAATGCCGTGACGATCACGCCCGAGATCGCTATGGCGAACATGATGTTCAGAGGCGACAGCCCGAGCACGATGCCGCCTGCTGCGGGGAACAGGAACCCTGCCACCGCGTTGTAGTTCGGCACATTGTGCACCGAGCCCATCCACAGGGTGAAGAAGTTCTTGACGTCCATCTTGCGCGCGGAGGTCGGCTCCGGCAGGATGTCGTCGTTGTAGCCGCGGCCCTGAAGCCTCTCTACCTCGGCTACGGTGATGGTCTGGTCCTCGAATTTCATGGTCTGCTCCTTGGAAGAGGTGCTCGTCTAGTAGGCAAGCGCGTACAGGGCAGCTTCGAGGGCGTCGATGCCCTCCTTGATGTCCTCCACCTTCGTGGCTTCTGCCGGGTTGTGGCTGATGCCCTTGATGGAAGGAACGAAGATCATGGCCGACGGGATATGCTTCGCGATGATCTGGGAGTCATGGCCGGCACCGGAGTGCATATCGAGCGCATTGAGCTTGCGGTCGGCACAGGCCTTCTGCACGACCTCGATCATGCCGTCGTCCATGGGAACCGGATCTTCGTCCATCCAGTTGTCGACGTCGATCTCGATGCCCATGTCCTTGCAGATGGCACGCATGTCGGAGACGATGCCGTCAGAGAAGCTCACGAGGAAGTCCTTGTCCGTGTGGCGGGAGTGCATCGTGAAGGTCATCTCGCCCGGAACGACGTTGACGACATTGGGCTTCACATCGACCTTGCCGAACGTGAGCACGAGCGGATCGCCTGCAGCCTTCGCCTTCTCGATCGACTGCGAGACGATCTTCGCGTAGGCCTGCACAACATCGTGCCTATAGCGCATCATCGTCGTGCCGGCATGGTTGGCTTCGCCCTTGAGGTGGATGTCATAGCGCCGCTGGCCCACGATGCCGTGGACGATGCCGACCTGCTTGCCCTCCATCTCGAGCGTGTTGCCCTGCTCGATGTGGAACTCGAGCCAGTTCGTGACGCCGTCCATGAGCGGATCATGGCCCGTATTGAAATCGAAGCCGCAATCATGCATGGCATCGGCGAACTCGATGCCGTCCTTGTCCTTGATGCCAGCCATCTGGCTATTGTCCTCGAGATCGAAGAGGTTCTTGCTGCCCCAGAACACATACGGGAAGCGGCTCCCCTCCTCCTCTGCCATGCTGACGACAGAAAGGCTCTTCTTCGGCTGGCCATAGGTCTTGGCGAGGTCCGCCATTGCCAGGAAGGCTGCCTCGATGCCAAGGGCGCCATCAAGCTTGCCGCCGTTCACGACGGTGTCGACGTGAGAGCCAGAGGCGACCGTGCCTGCATCGGGGTCGGAGCCAGCGAACGTGCCCTTGAGGTTGCCGACAGCATCGAACTCTGCTGTCATGCCGGCTGCCTCGAAGCGCTCCTTCAGCGCATTCTGGGCAGCAAGCCACTCCGGCGAATAGAGCAGACGAATCATGCCCTTGCCGTCGCCCTGATAGCCGTACTGTGCAAGCCAGTCGATGATCTCGGAAATCTCTTCGGTGCTGACGCTCATAGCAGCTCCCCCTGATCCAATACCGGTGCATCTGCATAGGCAGGAAGCCTGCGCTCTGCATCCGGTCCCATCCCCATCCAACGATTCCAAGTATCTCGGGTGGCCTTTTCAGGACCTTTATCCACCAGCGACAAATAAGTGACTCTTCTCTTTCTGGCTGCACGTTTTTGCTGGTAGATAGCCTAATTTCCGATGCCTCTCGGCGCCTTTCGATGGAGGGGCTGCCGCCCAACGGTAGGTTTTTGGCGATAAGCGTTGCCTTAGTTGCTATCGTCTGCAGAGTAATGGAGCAAGAGCGCTTCATTTCTGAAGAAAGCCTCAGATAGAGAATGGCGAAACTGAAAACCGTCTTCTATCCAGACGGACAATCTGCGTGCTTCATGATTGGCATATCGTTTGAGATGCATCGCAGAAAGAGAAAGGACATCAATGATGGATCTGCTTGAAACCATGCTCAGCCGCCGCAGCATCCGTGCCTTCACGGACGAGCCCGTATCGGAAGACGATCTGGAGAAGATCCTCGATGCCGGCATGCTCGCTCCCTCCGGCAAGGGCATCCGCCCCTGGCATTTCATCGTCGTGACGGATCCGGCTCACATCAAGGCTCTCGTCGGCTGCCGCAAAGGCGGACCGAAGATGCTCGAGACGGCCACTGCCGTCATTGCCGTCCTCGGCGATACCACGAAGTCCGACACCTGCATCGAGGACAGCTCCGTCGTGCTCGACCAGATGCATCTCATGGCAAGCAGCATGGGCCTTGGCAGCTGCTGGCTGCAGGCAAGGCTGCGTCCGTCCGAGGACGACGGCGTGAGCACCGAAGAGTACCTGCGCCAGCGGCTTGGATTCCCGGAAGAGATGGAGCTCGAAGCGATGCTCGTGCTCGGCCACCCCGCCCAGACGCCTGCTCCCCACACGCTTCAGGAGCTGCCGCAGGGCCGCATCCATCGCGAACAGTGGTAGAGACAGCCATTGCAGCGACATGCAGGGAGGCAGGCATCGCAGAAGATGCCTGCCTCCCTCTTCATATAGAAGCTTGCCTAAAGAAAAGGAGGCTGCCGGATGTTCCGGCAGCCTCCCGCATGCTTCTATCGGCAGTGCTTCCTACAGCTCGCAGACGTTTTCCGGCTTCCCGTCAAGCCAGGCATAGACGTTCTGGAACTCGATGGCTGCACGGCGCTGCATGGCCTCCTCGGTGAGGAAGCCCACATGCGGCGTCAGCACGACATTCTTTGCATGGATGAGCTTGTAGTCCTGAGGCAGCGGCGGCTCCATATCGAAGACATCGACGCCGGCACCGGCAAGATGTCCTGAGTTCAGTGCATCTGCCAGAGCATCGTTGTCCACGATGGCACCGCGGGCGCAATTGATGAAGACGGAGCCTTCCGGCATCTCGGCAAACTTCTCGGCCGTGAACATCTTCCTCGTCGAGACATTGTTCGGCAGATGCAGGCTCACGATATCGCTCGCCTTGAGAAGCTCGTCGAGATTATCCACATACTCGATGCCGGCAGCCGTGGCTTCCGGGTTCTCATGCCTGGCATAGCCCAGCACATGTGCGCCGAACGCATCGAAGAGACGTCCTGCCTGCGTGCCGATATGTCCCGTGCCGACGATGCCGACAGTCCTGCCGCAGATCTCGCGGCCGACCAGGCCCTGCGATGTCCTGCCGGAACGTGCCGCAGCGTCACCCTGAGCGACCTTGCGCAGCACGTCGATCGTGAGGCCAAGCGTCAGCTCGGCGACGCTCACGTCGGAGTAGCCGGCGCAGTTGCAGACCGCAACGCCCTTGGCCTTGCAGGCGTCGAGCGCCACATGGTCGATGCCCGTGAAGGCAACGGCAATCATCTTGAGCGCCTTGTCCGCCTCGATGGCGGAAGCAGGATAGGGGTTGTTCGCGATCATCACGATATCGGCGTCCTCGCTCCTCTTGGCAAGTTCGGCAGCGTCGGTCGTCTTCGTGTCGTAGTAGACAAACTCATGGCCCTGCTTGCAGATCGGAGCAGCAAGCTCCTCGATCGTGTCAGCAGGCACTCCCAAGGGTTCCAGCAATGCAATGCGCATGGCAAGCCTCCAAAAAGTCCGGATTCATGGCTCATTATAGCCACGGGTGCATTCTCCCCCAGAACGTCCCGAGGTTATACCGCGAGATAGATAATGCTTCTACGAGGGATTTATCCGTTTGAGATAAACGCTATGCGATACTTCCCCCATAGACTTGTCTCGAGGAGGTATCTACCATGCCAAAGCCCCGCATCAATATCAAGGATGAGACGCTGACCGTCCGAGAGGCGCTCGATCTGCCCTCTTTCGAAGGCTCCAAGATCGTTGCCGGAGACAAAGGTCTCGACCGTCATATCAGCTCTGCCATGGTCATGGAGGCAGCCGATATCGAGCGCTGGGGAAGGAAAGGGATCTTCCTCGTCACAAGCTTCTATGCACTCGAGCCGCTCGACGATGACGAACGCGCATCGTTTCTCAAAGCGCTCGTTGCGATCGGGCCGTCCGGCATAGCATTCAAGCCAGGACGTCTTCTCCAGGAAGCGCCGCAGGATGTCGTGGCATGCTGTGCCGCAGCAGACATCCCTCTCATACAGCTCAGCGAGCAGACAAAGTACGAGAGCGTCCTCACCGATGTGATGGGTTCCGCCCTCGATGCGAACCTCATGCTCCTGAACCGCTTCTTCAGCATCCATCACCAGACCATGAAGCTCGCACTCGAGCAGCCGAGCCTCTATGTGATCCTCGAGGAAGCGAAGAAGATCATCCGCTATGAGTGCACCTACTTCGACAAGATAAGCGGAACCTGCGTCTCCACGTCGCCGCGCTACAGCAGCATCTCGAACCTGAGGCTCGAAGAGCTCCACCGCGGCCACTATCAGACCTTCCACTACTACGAGGCGACCCTCGACACGGCTTCCGAGAACGATCAGCATGCTATCGCTATCCTGATTCCCACTTCGGAAGGAACGCCGGCCTATCTCTTCGTCCATACCGGATCGCGCCAGCTCTCCCCTCTCGATATCATGACCATCGAGAGCTTCGTGGGCCTGCTTCAGATGGAGCTTCTGAAGATGACGGCAATCGACGAGAAGGTCTTCCGCCGCTCGAATACGCTCGTCCATGACCTGCTGCTGGGCCGCTATACGACCAATGCAGCAACAGACGATGCCCTGAAGGAGCTCTCTCTCGACAGCAATCCCTTCTACCAGGCGCTCTTGGTCCGTTTCCAGACCAAGGATCCCGCACAGGGTGCCCGCATCGACGAGCTGCTGTCAGCCTTCAGGAAGCAGCTGAAGCACCTGCATTTCAACGTTGTCTTCTATGAGAGCAACAACAGGCTCGTATTCCTCAGGAACTTCAGCTCCGACACACAGGCTCTGCAGGTCGACACCGTGAAGGAGATTCTCGAAGGCATGAGTGCCAACCAGGCGCTGCCGGCCTTCACATATCTCGCAACGCTTTCCGGTACTGTAGACCGCTACCACATATCAAAGGCCAACGACCAGGTCATGGGCGTCTACCGTCTCTTCGACCCCGACCGCAGGCACAACTATGTGCTCCACTATGACAGTCTCGGCATCTACAAGATCTTCCTCGACGTCGAAGACCATGATCGCCTCATCGAATACATGGATCCGCGCCTCCAGCGCCTGCGCCAGGAGAATCCGCAGATCTTCGGCACGCTTCTGTGCCTCGCCGAAAACGACCTCAACTTCCAGGAGACGGCCGACCATCTCTTTGTCCATTACAAGACGGTGAGCTACCGCGTGAACCGCGCCCGCGCCCTCTATGGCATCGATGTCCATGACTCGGACACCTTGGCCCAGCTCGTTATTGCACGCCGCATCCTCACCCTTATGGGAGAGGACATTCCGCAATGAGCGAAGACACGTCTGCCATCCAGACATTCACCTGGAGGCTTCCTGCGGATATCGTGCACCAGGCAGATGGAAGCACCGTCTGCTGCGGCATCACCGTGACGCCTCCTGCGCCAGATGCGCCTTCCCGCCATGCTGCCATCTTCTACCTGCATGGCGGCGCGCTCATCTTCGGGACAAGAGACGACCTGCCAAAGCCCTATATCGAGCTCATCAGGAATCATGGCTATTCGCTCGTGAGCGTCGACTACCCCATGGCGCCGCAGGCCGATATCAGGACCATCTGCGCTTCAGTCGCATATCTCTGGGAACATGCTGCAGCTGAGCTCTTCCCGAAGCTTGGCTGTGGGCGGACCTTCCTCTGCGGGAGATCTGCTGGTGCCTATCTTGCGCTTCTGCTTGCCTCGAAGCAGCAGGCCTTCCCGGTTTCAGGCGTCATGGACTTCTATGGCTACTGCGACCTGCCACACACGATGTCGGCGGCGCTCTGGCAGCCATCCATGCATTACCGACATCTCATGCCTGCCATTCCGCCGCGGACAGCACGGAGCCTCAGAGGCACGCAGATACTCTCTTCCGCACCGATCGACAAGCGCTTCGCCCTCTATGCCTATGCGCGCCAGACAGGACGCTGGGGAGAGCTTCTGGGCATCACCCATACCAACGCTGCCCAGTATTCTGTCGACAAGGAAGCACAGAAGAGCCTGCCGCCCCTCTTCATAGCGGCGAGCCGTGCAGATGAGGATGTGCCTTTCCGGTGCTCAGCAGAGCTCGCCGAGGCGGCACACGATGCCGAGACCTTCTTCGTCGAAGGGCTCGAGCATGATTTCGACAGGGACCTGTCTCATAAGGAAGGCATGGAAGCCTGGCAGGCTTGCCTGGCTTGGGCAGACAGACACTGAGGACGCCCTCAGACATCAGCTTTCCGAAGAGGGGCACTCGTCTTCTGGCAGCATGCTTGCACAGTACTGGCTGTCCTGCGCATAGAGATACGGAAGAAGCTCGTCGAGCGGCTCTGACTGTGCCGTGCCGCCGCTCACGCTGTCGACGCTCATCAGGACAAGCTGCTCGCTCTTCGGCGGCATATCCTCTCCATGAGGATGGGCGGCATGCATGCCTGATGGCACGAGATGCGTAAAGACCAGCGCGAGCCATATGAGAAGGGAGACGGCAATTGCACAGAGGGCCGTCACAAGAATCAGCTTGCCCATCTTCGGGGCAGCATCGTTCTGGTTGCTCAAGCCGGCCTCCCATCCACCGCATCGGGGAACACTCAGCTTCTGGCATGCAGAAAGCACTCGATACCCTCTTATCAGTTCGTTGACAGATTTCTGTAAGTTATCTTATACAAAAGTCTAGCAGATTGCTTCCTTTTGGACCTGCGTTTCGTTCGGCATATGCCGTTTTATGCAAGACCTTGATGAAGCCAAGCGGTCAATATTGCTTTTTCTTATAGGAAGCATGCCGATTGAAGCTACCGCTTCTTCCTGTGCTTCTTTGACATCTGGGATTCAGCTTCAATACGGACCTTCTTCACGTAGAAATAGAGAAGCGCCGTGATGGCAAGAAGGACGAAGCTGATGAAGATCGTATCGGCCTGGATGCTGGCGACTGCGCCGACGCCTGCCAGTACAAGCGTGAAGAGGCAGAGCTTGCTGTAGGTCAGGGCCAGCGTGTTGTCCTGGGAGATTCGGATGCCGAAGATGCCGGTAATGACGCAGCCGATGCCGCAGATGAGCTCGATGACCGAGGCGGTCGTGATCATCGCAAGCATATCGTCGAAGGAAAGCGTCGAGCTCGACTGGGCCAGGGCATCTGCCAGAGCCGACTGCACCTCGGCATTCTGGAGCCCTACCAGCGCCATGATTGCCATGATCAGCGTGAAGGAGGCAGCCGCAATCTCTGCAATCGAGATGAAGAGCACGGCATTCTGGCTCCTGCTCGGCTCTATTGCTTTGGCACGCTTCTTCTTGCTCATCTGCTCCCCCTGAAAGGCTGGATATCCCTGAACGACGCATAAAGGATAGCGCAGGAGGAAGGAAAGGGAGCATCGCAGACGCTGTTTGGCACAGGTGTATGGATATGCGGCCATGCTTTATACCGAATATTTTGCAGCCGCTCCCCGGCACGAATCCGGCGGCACTGAGCATATTTCTTTCTGTGCCCATCCATTTCCCATGAGGATGATGCCAAGATAAGAATTAAGCCCTGTACCACGTTTCCGCAGTACAGGGCTTTGCATTCATGGTGGCGGGGAAGGGAATCGAACCCCTGACACGGGGATTTTCAGTCCCCTGCTCTACCAACTGAGCTACCCAGCCGAAGTGCGCTCTCTTGCGCGCTTGTTTATAGTAACAGACCGCTCCCCCAAGTCAAAGAACTTTTTTTATTTTTCTTTGCTCTGAGGAGAATCCGTTGTCCTCACCTGTCGTCGTCGGAAATATGGCGGGGTGCCACGGTGCGCGAACGGCGAAGCGGCATGCCCTTGAAGATCGTGCTGAGGCCGGATGCCTTCTCCTCCTTGGCAGATTCCGCCTTCTCTTCGGCTTTTGCCGGTGCCGACTCAGGCTTCGGTGCAGGAGGCTCGGCCACGCTCGGTGCTGGCTTCGGACCTTCAGCTGCCTGGGGCGCAGGCCTTGGAGCAGGAGCTGCCTGCTTCGGGGCCTCCGCAGCAGGTGCTGGAGCCTCTTCCTTCTTCTCTGGCACCGGTTTGGTCTCCTGCTTTGCGGCAGGCTTCGGCACCTCTTCTGCCTTCGGAGCCTTCGCTCCTTCCGCCTTCTTCGCTCCTGGCGCAGCCTCGCCCTTCGAGGAGAACGGCACAACCTGGGAAGGCTTTGCGCCCTTCCCCGCCTTCTGCCCCGCATTGTACCCATAGAGGTCGATGGCACGCTCTGCTGCAGAGAAGACACCTGCAAGCCTGAGCGATGCTTCAGCGAGAGAGCCGGACTTCGAGATTGCGATATGGCGGTCGGCAAGCTGCTTCTCCGCTGCAGCAAGCTCCTTTGCAAGCTCCTGCGCATGTGCCTCGGCACGTGCCTTCTCGTGCCTCGTCTGGACAAGCTCTGCCTTCATGCGGGCAAGCTCGCCTTCGCCCGTCGCCGTCTTCAAGAGCGTTTCCTGGATCTGGCGCTGGAGCGATTCGAGATGTGCCAGACGGCCGGCGATCTCTTCCTGCGTGAGCTCGGGCTCGGTCTTCCTTGTCTGTGCCTGAGCAAGCGCAGCCGTCAGATGCTGGCACCTCTCTTCGGCGCCGGCAAGCTCATCCTTGAGGGCGGCCTGCCGCTGCTGCTCTGCTGCAAGCTGCTGGCGCAGCGCCTCATATTCCTGGGCCTTCTGTGCCTCGCTCTGGGCATGCACGCTCTGGGCTGCAGCTGTCTCGCTCTTTGCCTTCTCGAGCGCTGTCCGTGCCTCCCTGAGCGACTCCTCGAGAAGCGACTTCTGGGCCTTCGTCTCGGCGAGGCGCGCCTCAGCAGCCGTCTTGTCGCTGCGGCACTGCTCTGCCTCGTCGCGCAGCCCCTGCGTCTCTTCGCGGAGGCTGTCGAGCTCGTTCTGGAGCCTCGAATTCTCGTTCAGGGCATCGCGCAGAAGATCGACGACCCTCGTCCCTTCGAGCCCGCGCATGCTCTCTGATGCAGACGTGCGCTCTGCACTCTCTTCCTCGTCCTTGCGGTGCTTCTTCTTTGCCTTCTTGCGGCTTTCGGCGTCGCCCGCCACATCTTCCTGCTTCATGGGACAACCTTTCACGTGCAAGTGCTGCAAGGCAGCAGATGCGTGCCAATCCATCAAGAGAATTAATCCATTCCCGTTCAGCATACCCCACATGCAACTGCCCGTTTCCCTTATTTCGGCCGTCTGCAGAGGGACGCATCCTGCAGATGCGGCAGACGCTAGAATGCCTTCAGAGAGATGCTCTGGCAGGAAGGAATCGCATGCAGATCCTTGTCTTCGATATCGGCGGCACGGCTGTCAAATGGTCCGTCCGCAAAGAGGACGGCACAGTAAGCACGAAGGGAAGCTTCCCGACGCCGAAGGATACGGCAGAGCACCTCGTCTCTTCCCTCATGGACATCCGCACCGGCGAGGGCGCACAGGCAGAAGGCATCGCGATCAGCGCCCCTGGCGTGATCGAGCAGGCACGCGTCCTGCGCACGGCAGGGGCTCTCACCTATGCCTATGGCTTCCCTCTCGCGGACCGCCTCGAGGAATGCACGCAGCTTCCCGTGACCATCGGAAACGACGGGAAGTGTGCCGCTCTGGCAGAGCTCGAGCAGGGCGCCCTCAGAGGCGTGCGTACGGGCGCTGTCCTCATTGCCGGCACAGGGCTCGGCGGCGGCATTGTCGTCGACGGAAACGTGCTCACAGGCCCTCATGGCTCTGCCGGAGAGCTGAGCTGGCTTGCTTCGGGATTCGCACCCGACGGCCACATGCGCTCCACAGCCGGCATGAAAGCAAGCACGACAGGCCTGATCCGGGTCATGAGGAAGGAATGCGGGATGGGAGAGACGGAGCTGCCGGACGGCAGGGCTGCCTTCAGGCTCCTCCATGAGGGAAACGAAGCAGCCGAGCGTGCCTTCGCTACCTGGTGCACAGACTTTGCGTCTGTCATCTACAATCTCGCTGTGATGCTCGATATCGAGCGCTGCGCTGTCGGCGGCGGCATCTCGGAAGATCCTCTGATGCTCGAAGGCGTGAAGGCAGCGCTCTCCCGCATCGAGAACAGCATGCCTTCCATCTTCGCGCAGACCATCACGCTGCCCGAGGTCGTGCATTGCCGCTTCGGTGCAGAGGCAAACCAGATCGGTGCCCTCTCGCTCTTCCTCGCAAGCAGGCACTAGACGAAAAGAGGAGCCGGCACGGAGCCGGCTCCTCTCATCTTCTTGTCTTTCTGCTTTACTCGCCGAGCGCTGGCTTGATGGCAGAGATGACATCAGCCGGAGTCTTTGCGGAGACGATGGCGCTCATGCGCTCCTCATCGTCCAGAAGCTCCATCACATCGACGAGCGTCGGCACCTGCTTGGCCGGGTCGACAACGGCAAGCATCACGAGCACCTGGACCGGCAGCGGCTTTTCCGGCGACCCCATGAGCGCGAAGTCGACCGGATGTGCCAGCACAGCGACACTGATTGCATCGGAGATCGTGTAGTCATTCGAGCAGTGCGGCACAGCAGCGTTGACCGGTTTTGCCTCGAGGCCCGTCGGATAGATCTTCTCGCGCTCGACGACCGCATCCGGGTAGCTGCTCTTGACCTTCTTCAGCTCGACGAGCTTGCCCGCAAGCGCGCGCAGTGCCTCTTCGGCATCCTTCGCCTCGAGACCCAGCAGCACGAGACGCTCATCCAAAACCATGCCCAACCTCCGACAGGACCATGCTCACATATGCTCTGATAGCCTACACCATTTCCCCATCTTTCCGCCACACTTCTTCCAGATAGGGACCGATGCAGGCTCTGAGCGGAGGCAATCCTACACGAGGAGGTCCTGGACGGCGAGCTTCGGCACGTGGTGCGAGCCGTCTTTCTCGCGCCAGTAGGCAAGCTTGTGCTCTGTCGTCGCAGGCTCGAGCACGACCTTCTCGACGGGCGTGCCGAGCGCACAGACGAGCGAGATTGCAAGGCCGGAGCCGGCAAGCCCCATCTCGTCGATCAAGGTCCTGTCGAAGTTCTTGAGGATGCAGCCGCCGAGGCCTTCTGCTGCCGCAGCGAGCATAATCGTCTGCGCCGCGATTCCTGCGTCATAGCACCTGATCGGGTTCGCCACCATCTTCTCGGGCGCCAGGATGAGGATGTAGCCGCCCGGACGCTCCCCCTCGGCAGGACCGTCCCAATCCTTCAGGAGCGCTGCCCACTTGAGGTGTCCGAACACCTTCGTGCAGGCATCCTTGCCGCTCACGAGATGGAAGCGGAGCATCTGCGTATTGTTGCCGGTCGGTGCGAAGCGCGCGACATCGACAAGGTTTCGAAGCGTCTCGCGCGAGACCGGCTTCGACTGGTCGAAGCGCCTCTTCGTCCTCGACGAGCGCACGAGCTCCGCAAACTCTTCTTCTGTCATGCCATCCTCCTAGAGGTCTGCTCTGCCGATAGCGGCAACAGCCTGCTTGATCCTCTCGGGAGGCATGACAAGAGCGAAGCGGACATAGCCCTCGCCGGCCGGACCGAAGCTTGCACCCGGCGTGACGATGACGCCAGTCTTCTCCATGAGCTCGAGCGTGAAGGCAAGCGAATCCTTCCTGCCGTGCGGCAGGCGTGCCCAGACGAAGAGCGTGCCATGGCAGTTCGGGCGCTCCCAGCCGATAGCCTCGAGGCCGTCGCAGAGGGCATCTCTCCTCTCCTTGTAGGCAAGGCGCTGGCGCTCGACGCCGTCAAGCGGGCCCTTGAGGCAGGCAATAGCGACATTCTGCTCGGCGAAGAACATGCCGAAGTCGACCTGGCTCCTGAGCTTGTACGTGGCCTGGACGATGTCCTTCCTGCCGACGAGGAAGGAGAGGCGCACGCCGGTGACGTCGAAGGACTTCGAGAGCGACAGGAACTCGACGCCCACATCCATGGCGCCAGGATAGTTGAAGAACGAGCTCGACACGCCTTCGAAGACGACATCGGCATATGCATTGTCGTGCACGATCACGATATCGTGCTTCTTCGCGAATGCGATGATCTCCTCGTAGACCTCAGGCGTGCCGACAGATCCCACCGGGTTTGCCGGCAGCGACACGATCATGTACTTCGCCTTGTCGGCCACATCGTCCGGGATGTCTGCAACGTGGGGCAGGAACCCATGCTCTGCCGTGAGCTGGTAGTAGTAAGGAGTTGCTCCTGCAAGCTGCGTGCCGGCACGGAAGACCGGGTAGCACGGATCGGGGATGAGGGCGATGTCGCCTGGATCGGCGAGTGCCGCGCAGACATACTGCATGCCCTCCTGCGTGCCGCGGCAGCTCATGACCTGGTCGGGCTCGAGGCCGTCCACATCGAAGCGGCGCTTGTAATAGTCACAGACCGCCTGCTTGAGCTCCGGCTTGTCGTGCAGGGCATACTTCCAGTTCGCGTCATCGGCACAGGAGTCGACGAGCGCCTTCTTGATATAGTCCGGCGTCGGGAAGTCGGGCGTACCGACGGAGAGGTCGAAGACCTCGCGGCCTTCTGCCTCGAGCTCGCGGCGCTTCTGGTTCAGACTGGCAAAGACCTCGTCTCCGAAAAGATCGAGACGCTTCGAAAACTTCATCGGCTCTCACGCTCCACCTGCGGCAATGCCTGCCGCTTCACTATCTGCATATGCAAGATTCAATTCTAGGATTTCAGCGAGCTGCCACGCGGCGGAAATGGGCCTATGCAACACGATGTTTGCGGAGCGGCGAGAATCGAACCCCTGACACGGGGATTTTCAGTGTTCGGCCAAGCAGAAGGGCCTGCCTTGCAGCAGGCCCTCATCGGCACTACTTCTCTCCCGGCATCTTCCAGCCGTGCTGGTCCGTGTGGAGAAGCCGCTCGGCACGCTCCGACAGGGGCTCTCCGAGATACGTCTCGTAGACCCGCACGATATCCGGATTCTCGTAGGAGTTCCGGTACTCCGAGATCCGGTCGAGCCCATAGAGCACCTGGCCGCGTGCCCCTGCGAGCTCCTGGCCGTCGTGGATCGGCTGTCCGCCGCCACCGACGCAGCCGCCTGGGCAGGCCATGACCTCGACGAAGTCGTAGCTCGCCTTGCCGGCGACGATTGCATCGCAGAGACGCTTCGCATTGCCGAGGCCGCTTGCGACAGCGACACGGAGCTTCCTGCCTGCGAGATCGAACTCCGCTTCCTTCCAGCCCGTGAGGCCGCGGACGTTCTTGAACGCATCCTGCGCCGGCGTCTTGCCGGTTGCGAGATGGTAGGCCGTGCGCAGAGCTGCCTCCATGACGCCACCGGTCGCGCCGAAGATGATGCCGGCGCCCGTGCCTTCGCCCAAGGGCTCGTCGAAGGGCTCGTCTTCGAGTGCACGCACGTCGATATGATCGGCGCGCAGCATCCGCTCGACCTCGCGCACCGTAAGCACGCAGTCGACATCCGGATCTCCGCACGCATCTGTCATGGTCGGAAGCGCGCACTCCGCCTTCTTCGCGACGCAGGGCATGACAGAGACAGAGAAGATATCATGCGGGTCGATGCCGAGATACTCGGCGTAGTAGCTCTTCACGATCGCGCCGAACATCTGCTGCGGCGACTTCGCTGTCGAGACATCGTCCACAAGCTCCGGATAGTGTGCCTTCACGAAGCGCACCCAGCCCGGGCAGCACGATGTGAACATCGGATGCTCGTGCTTCGTGCCATCAGAGAGTCTGTGCAGGAGCTCCGTGCCTTCCTCCATGATCGTGAGGTCGGCCGAGAAGTCGGTATTCACGATGTAGTCGAAGCCCATCTTCCTGAGCGCCGAGACGAGGTGTCCAATCGTCGACTCCTCAGGCGAGAGCTTCCAATGGTCGCCCCAGGCTGTGCGCACCGAGGGCGCAATCTGGACAATCGTGACCTTCTTCGGATCGGCAAGCGCATCGTAGACGCGTCCTGCATCGTCACGCTCGCGCAGGGCCCCTGTCGGGCAGTGCGTGATGCACTGGCCGCAGAGCGTGCAGGGAGCCTCCGCAATCGGACGGCCTGCCTGAACATTCACGGCGGTGTGGGCGCCTCTGTTCGTGAGGTCCCACACGTCCGATGCCTGTACCTTGCTGCAGATCTGGATGCACCTGAGGCAGTTGATGCACTTGTCATTGTTGCGAATCAGAGGGAAGGTCTTGTCCCACGGCATATGCGGCAGGTGCTTCTCATAGGGCAGCTCGAAGATATCGAGGTCATTTGCAAGCGTCTGGAGCGAGCAGTTGCCGCTTCTCACGCAGCTCGTGCACTCGGAGTCATGCTGCGAGAGCAGGAACTCGACGTTCGTCTTTCTGGCACGCCTGACCTTCGGGCTGTTCGTGAAGATTTTCATGCCGTCGAGGACATAGTTGTTGCATGAAGCGACAAGCTGGTCTGTTCCTTCGATCTCGACGACGCAGACACGGCAGGCACCGATCTCGTTCAGGTCCTTGAGATAGCAGAGCGTAGGGATATGTATGCCGGCAGCCTCCGCTGCCTCGAGTATGGTGGCGTGGTCGTCCACCTGGACACGCACCCCATCGACGGTCACGTCTACCATTGCATGATCCTCCCTCCGCGGAATGCGCCATAGCCGAAGTGATCGCACCTGAGGCACCTCGATGCCTCCTGATGCGCCTCTTCAGGCGTGAGGCCGTGCTCGACGATATCGAAGTCGCCGACGCGCTCCGATGCCTCGCGCGAGGTCATCTCGCAGCGGGCGCACATGTTCTTGCCCTTGAACTGGACCGTCGGAATCTCGACATCTGCCACGATCTGGTGGTCATAGCCGAGGTAGTGGTCGATGTTGGCTGCTGCGACCTTGCCGGCATTGATGGCACGGATGACCGTGGCAGGTCCGCTCTGGCAGTCGCCGCCCGAGAACACGCCGTCAAAGCCTGGCACGGCACCGTCCGTATCCGTCACGATGCGGCCACGATTGCATTTCATGCCCAGCTCTTCGAAGGGCCTGGACTCTATGGCCTGGCCGATTGCCACAAGCACGCGTTCGCAGGGGATGACCTCCTCGAGAGCCTCTGCGGCACGCGGTGCCGGACGCCCCTTCTTGGGACCGCCGATGATCTGCTTCTGGACACGGAGTCCCGTGACATGGCCATCCGTGGCCTCGATTGCAAGCGGGGCATGGAGCTCCAGGAGCTCGCAGCCTTCGGCCCTCGCTCCTGCAATCTCTTCATCCTGTGCCGTCATGTCCGCGACACGGCGCCTGTAGACGATCGTGACCTTCTTCGCATGGCAGCGCACGGCCGAACGGGCGACATCCATTGCGACATTGCCGCCGCCGATGACACAGATGCGCTCTCCCGTGAAATCGGGAATCTCCTCGTCACCGATGGCACGCAGCATCTTGACGGCAGACTCGACGCCTTCTGCATCCTCGCCCGGAAGGCCGAGCTTCCGGTCGGCATGGGCACCGATCGCAAGATAGACCGCGTCATACTCTTTCCTGATCTCAGGCAGGTTCTCCGTCACCGGCGTATCGAGCTCGACCTTGATGCCGCAGTCGAGGAGCCACTGGATCTCCTCGTCGAGGCGCTTCCTCGGCAGGCGGTAGTTCGGAATGCCGTAACGGAGCATGCCGCCCAGGTGATGCCTTGCCTCGAAGATCGTCGGCTCATGCCCCATGCAGGCAAGATAGTAGGCACAGGAAAGGCCAGCAGGTCCGCCACCGATGATGGCAATGCGCTTGCCCGTGGATGGAGCCTTCTTCGGCTTGTAGTCATGCTCCATGTGCTCTGTCGCGAAGCGCTTGAGGCCGCGGATGTTCATAGGGTCGTCCACCATGCCGCGGCGGCAGTGCATCTCGCACGGATGCTCGCAGACAAGGCCGCAAACGACAGGAAGCGGATTGTCCTTCCTGATGAGCTTCACGGCGTCCGTGTACCTGCCTGCCTCGACGAGCGCGATATAGCCCGGGATGTCGACGCCTGCCGGACAGCCCGAGACGCAGGGGACAAGCTCCGACTGCTTGAAGCCGCAGGCATGGTACTTGATGTGATGCTCGAAATCGTCACGGAAGCCCCGGATTGCTGTCAGCGCCATGCTTCCGGCCTCGTATCCGATCGCGCAGTCGCTGGTCAGATAGATCGTGCGCGCCGTACGTTCGATGAGGACAAGCGTATGCTCGTCAGCCTCGCCTTCGAGGACCTGGTCCATGAGCTCCTTCAGGACGCCCAGGCCTACACGGCAGGGCGTGCATTTGCCGCAGCTCTGGGTTGCGCACATGCCGACGAAGGCAGCCGTGAATTCAACCGGACAGGGGGCAAGAGAGCTCACCGAGAGCCTTTTCTCTACTGCCTCATGCAGGCCATCCATGACTGCCTGGGCCTCGCTGCGCTCGACCACATGCAATCTAGCCATTCAATTTCCTCTCCTCGTGCTTTCCGCACGGCAGAGGCACGCTCGGCAGCTCCTTCCCCGGAAGACGGCTTTCCGCACCGCTCCCTGTGCCATGAGCCTGCACGTTGGCGCTTCCCTTCGCCAGCCTGCCATGCCTGAAGTTTGAGCATAGCAGCCGGAAGCATAAGAGACTTACAATTTGCGGTGAATGAAGCAGATTGAAGGGCAGATGGCGGTTCTGCAGCAAAATGCAGAGGTCCTGCATTGAAAAGGCACCTGCCCAGATGACTGGACAGGTGCCTTGATGGTCATGCTTCCACGCTGGTGCGCTAGGCAATCTCGCGTTCGAAGGCCTCGATGACTTTCGTGCCCATGTCGCGCGTGCCAAGCTTTCGGTCGTCGGGCGTCGTCTCATCGGCGAGGTCTGCTGTCCTCCAGCCTTCGTCGAGCACGTCCTCGACCGCTGCCTTCACGGCATCTGCCGCGTGGTCCATCTGGAAGCTGTAGCGAAGCATCAGCTCGACCGAGAGCATCTGGGCGATTGGGTTCGCGATGCCCTTGCCCGCGATATCAGGAGCAGACCCATGGCTCGGCTCATAGAGCGCCGTGCCGGTACCGAGGGAGGCCGAGGCAAGCATGCCCAGGGAGCCTGTGAGCATCGAGGCCTCGTCGGAGAGGATATCGCCGAACGTGTTTTCCGTCACGAGGACATCGAACTGGGCGGGGTTCGCGACAAGCTGCATCGCGCAGTTGTCGACGAGCATATCGCCACCTTCGACGTCTTTGAACTCGTCCATCATCCTGTGGTTCACTTCGCGCCAGAGACGCGACGTCTCGAGCACGTTTGCCTTGTCGACCGACGTTACCTTGCCGCGGCGGCGACCTGCTGCCTCATAGGCCCAGCGCACGACGCGCTCGATCTCGTACTCGGAGTACTCCATCGTGTCGATGGCACGCTCGCCTGCTGCACCATCCACGCCTGCACCTGCAACATCCTTCTCGCGCCTGTGCTCGCCGAAGTAGAGGCCGCCTGTGAGCTCGCGGACGATCAGGATA
Organism: Atopobiaceae bacterium; assembly: GCA_051876355.1. Taxonomy (GTDB): domain Bacteria; phylum Actinomycetota; class Coriobacteriia; order Coriobacteriales; family Atopobiaceae; genus Olsenella_L. The sequence goes on from JBJEHU010000014.1 coordinate 45,671, forward strand.
TCGACGCCTTCGAGGAACTCCGGGCGGAGCGTCGAGGCTGCGGCCAGCGCCTTGTAGATATGGACCGGGCGCAGATTGAGGAAGAGCCCCAGGTTCTTGCGGATGGCAAGAAGGCCCTGCTCAGGCCGGACAGCGCCCGGCGTCGTGTCGTTCCACTTCGGGCCGCCGACAGCAGCGAGAAGGACCGCGTCTGCTGCCTTGGCAGCCTCGAGCGTCTCCGGCGGAAGCGCGCTCACGGGACCGCCTGCCGCGCGCGTCGCATCGATGGCGGCACCGCCGATCAGATGGTCCTCGCAGACGAACTCGACGCCTTCTGCCTTCCCGATCGCTTCGAGCAGGCGCTTTGCCTCTGCCATGATCTCGGGGCCGATGCCGTCACCCGGCAGGGTGCAGATACGGAAGGTCTTCCCCATGTCTCAAGCCTCCTTCTTCTCGGCAAGCAGCTTCTTCGTCCTTGCGACGAGGCCGCCCTCGTTGATGATCTCCTGGATGAAGGGCGGGAACGGCTGCGCCTGGAAGGTCTTGCCCGTCGTCTCGTCCGTGATGAGGCCGGTGTCGGCATTGACCTTCACGACATCGCCGTCAGAGATCGCATCGCAGGCCTCGGGGCATTCCATGATGGGAAGGCCGATGTTGATTGCATTGCGGTAGAAGATGCGGGCAAAGGACTTGGCGATAACGACAGAGACGCCGGCAGCCTTGATAGCGACCGGGGCATGCTCGCGCGAGGAGCCGCAGCCGAAGTTCTCGTCTGCGACGATGATGTCGCCTGGCTTCACGCGCTTCACGAACGTCGTGTCGAGGTCCTCGAGGCAGTGCTTCGCGAGCTCTGCCGGATCGGACGTATTGAGGTAGCGGGCAGGGATGATGACATCAGTATCGATGTCGCGCCCATAGCGGAAGACCGTGCCTTCGAATTCCATGGATGAGCCTCCTTAGGCTAGTCGAGATCGGACGGCAGCGCGATGTGACCGGCAACGGCAGATGCTGCGGCGACAGCCGGGCTTGCAAGGTAGACCTCGGAGGTCGGGTCTCCCATGCGTCCGACGAAGTTCCTGTTCGTCGAGGAGACGCACCGCTCCCCTGCTGCCAGGATGCCCATGTAGCCGCCGAGGCAGGGACCGCAGGTCGGGGTCGAGACGACGCAGTGCGCATTGATGAAGATGTCCATGAGGCCCTCATGCACGCACTGGAGCCAGACGGCCTGTGTGGCAGGGATTACGATGCAGCGCACGTTCGGATTGACCGTGCGGCCCTTGAGCACAGCAGCAGCTGCACGCATGTCCTCGATGCGGCCGTTCGTGCAGGAGCCGATGACAGCCTGGTCGATCGCGATATGGCGAGACTCTGCCACAGGATGCGTGTTCGAGGGAAGGTGCGGCCACGAGACCGTGGGGACGATGTCTTTCGCATCGATCCTGATGACCTGCTTGTAGGAGGCATCGGGGTCGGGATGGTATTCCTTCCACGGACGCTCTGTCCTGCCTTCGAGCCAGGTACGGGCCGTATCGTCGACCTCGAAGAGTCCTGCCTTGCCGCCTGCCTCGATCGCCATGTTCGCGATCGTGAGCCTGCCCTCGACCGAGAGGTTCCGGATCGTGGAGCCAGCAAACTCCATCGCGCAGTAGAGCGCGCCGTCGACGCCGATCTGGCCGATGATGTAGAGGATGATGTCCTTCGCAGAAGCCCCCTCAGGAAGCTCGCCCTCGATCTCGAAGCGGATGGTCTCCGGCACCTTGAACCAGGCGCGGCCGGTAGCCATGCCCACGCCGGCATCTGTGGAACCGACGCCTGTCGAGAAGGCGCCGATGCCGCCGTAGGTGCAGGTATGGGAGTCGGCACCGATGATGAGGTCGCCCGGGCCCACGATGCCCTTCTCGGGCAGGAGCGCATGCTCGATGCCCATGCAGCCCTGCTCGAAGTAGTGGGTGATGCCCATCTCATGCGCGAAGTCGCGCGTGATCTTCGTCTGCTCGGCGCTTTTGATGTCCTTGTTCGGGCTGTAGTGGTCGGGCACGAGGAAGATCTTGTCCCTGTCGAAGATGCCGGCGCCGATCTCGCGCACGGTCTTGATCGCGATCGGGGCCGTGATATCGTTTGCGAGCACGCCGTCGAGGTCGCACTCGATAAGCTGTCCTGGCACGACACGGTCGAGGCCGGCATGCGCGGCCAGGATCTTCTCTGCCATCGTCATTCCCTGTGGCATGGTATGCCTTCCTTTCTGGGTAGCTGGAGCACCTAGGCGCTGGCCTCTTTCGAGACGAGCGAATCGACGAACTGGCGCGCACCTCTCGCGGACCTGCCGCCGCGCCTTGTCGCGAAGCGCTCTGCCTCGAGGTCGAGCTCGCTCTCCTCGAGCTTGATGCCGCGCTCCTTCGCGATCTTGTGCACGATATCGAGGTAGGTCTGCTTGTTCGGCTTCGTGAACGACAGGTGGATGCCGAAGCGATCCGAGAGCGACACGATCTCCTGGAGTGTGTCGTTCAGGTGCACCTCGTCGCCCTCGCGCTCGCTGAACGTCTCGCGCACGAGGTGGCGGCGGTTCGATGTCGCATAGATTGCGACATTGGCCGACTTCGCCGATACGGAACCCTCGAGGATCGCCTTGAGCGCCGCGAAGTTGTCGTCGTCTACCGCAAACGACAGGTCGTCGATGAAGATGATGAACGTGCAGGGGTTGTGCGTGAGCGTATCGAGGATGCCCGGGATGTCGCGGAGCTGCTCCTTCCTGACCTCGAGGATGCGCACGCCTTCATCGGCAAGCGCATTCGCGACAGCCTTGACGGTCGAGCTCTTGCCCGTGCCGGCATCTCCCGTAAGGAGGATGTTCGCTGCGGGCAGGCGCTTCACGAGCGCACGGGTGTTGTCGAGGATGACCTGCTTCTCGCGGTCGTAGTCGACGAGGTCTTCGAGACGCTGCGGATCCGGGTGCTTGACCGGCACGATTGCTCCTGCGGCGTTGACGCGGAACACATGGTAGCGGGCATACATGCCGTAGCCATACTTGCCGATATTCGCGATGCGCTCGTGGTACGTGCCAGCGATATCGACCTTCTGCGTATCGAACGAGGGCAGCCTGTCTGCAGCTCCCGGGAGCAGCTCGAGGAAGTCTTCGGGCTGAAGGTCTGCAAGCTCCTGAAGGACCGAGAGCTCCGCCTCTGCTGCTGCCGCAAGCGAGGCGCCGGGCTTCCTGCCGGCACCGATCGTCCTGAGATACACGTTCTCGTCGTCAACCGCAGCATCCAAGATATAGGAGCCCAGGCCTTCTGCCTCGGAGTCGAAGAGCGCTGCCACGAACGCCGCGTAGGCACGGGCAAGTCCGAGCGCATCAGCCGATGTGCTGTCCCCTTCCTCGGCATCGGATGCGAGCGCCGCAGCCTTGCTGAGGGCCTCCTCGAGGGCAGAGATCACGACGTCGGATCTGAGCCCCCGGAAGACCGTCAGCGTATCGAGCGAGAACGAGAGGCCCATGAGCCTTTCTGCATTCATTGAACCACTGCTTCCTAGTTGAGCACGGCACCCGTCGCACCGCTCGAGACGAGCTGGGCATAGCGCCTGAGGTAGCCGGAGAGCGGCTTCGTCTTCGGCGTGAACGCTGCCATGCGCTTTGCGAACTCCTCATCGGAGATCTTGAGGTCGAGCGTGCAGTTCGGGATATCGATCGAGATGATGTCGCCTTCCTGGATGATGCCGATAGGTCCGCCGGAGGCTGCCTCGGGCGAGACATGGCCGATGCAGGCGCCACGGGTGGCGCCGGAGAAGCGGCCGTCCGTGATGAGGGCGACAGAGGAGCCCAAGCCCATGCCCTGGATGGCAGAGGTCGGCGTCAGCATCTCGCGCATGCCGGGGCCGCCCTTCGGGCCCTCGTAGCGGATCACGACGACGTCGCCCGGATTGATCTTGCCGCCGTCGATGGCAGCCTGCGCCTCTTCCTCGCTCTCGAAGACGCGTGCCGGTCCCTCATGCACGAGCATCTCCGGCGCGACAGCAGAGCGCTTGACGACAGAGCCCTCGGGAGCAAGGTTGCCATGAAGGACAGCGATGCCGCCGGTCTTCGAGAACGGGTTGTCGAGCGGACGGATCACGTCGTGGTCAAGTACTCGGGCACCCTCGAGGTTCTCGGCGACCGTATGCCCCGTGATCGTGAGGCAGGACGTATCGATGAGGCCCGCCTCTGCGAGCTCGGACATGACCGCGTAGATGCCGCCTGCCTCGTCGAGGTCCTCGATGTAGGTCGGTCCTGCAGGAGCGAGGTGGCAGAGGTTCGGCGTGCGTGCCGAGATCTCGTTTGCGATATCGAGGTTGAGGTCGACGCCGCACTCATGGGCGATGGCCGGGAGATGGAGCATCGTGTTCGTCGAGCAGCCGAGCGCCATATCGACGGTAAGCGCATTCATGAGCGCTTCCTTTGTCATGATCTGCCTGGCGGTGATGCCACGCTTCAGGAGCTCCATGACGGCCATGCCGGCATGCTTTGCGAGCTGGAGGCGGCGGGAGTAGACGGCAGGAATCGTGCCGTTGCCACGAAGGCCCATGCCGATGACCTCGGTCAGGCAGTTCATGGAGTTTGCCGTGTACATGCCCGAGCAGGAGCCGCAGGTGGGACATGCCTTGCACTCGAACTCATGCAGCTTGTCCTCGCCGATCTTTCCTGCCGTATAGGCACCCATGGCCTCGAACATGGAGGAGAGGCTCGTCTTGTGGCCATCGATGTGGCCAGCGAGCATGGGGCCGCCGGAGACGAACGTCGTCGGCAAGTCGAGCCTGGCTGCTGCCATGAGGAGGCCCGGGACATTCTTGTCGCAGTTCGGGACCATTACGAGGGCATCGAAGCCATGCGCGAGCGCCATGCACTCTGTCGAGTCGGCGATGAGGTCGCGGGTCACGAGCGAGTACTTCATGCCGGTGTGGCCCATTGCGATGCCGTCGCAGACCGCGATGGCCGGAAACACCACCGGCATGCCACCTGCCTCGGCGACGCCCATCTTGACAGCTTCGACGATTTTGTCGATGTTCATGTGTCCCGGCACGATCTCGTTGTAGGAGGAGACGATGCCGACAAGGGGCTTCTTGATCTCTTCCTCGGTCCAGCCGAGGGCATTGTAGAGGGAGCGGTGGGCCGCAGCTTCAGGCCCGAACTTCAGAGCATCGCTTTTCATGTCATATCCTCTCGTGGGCACGCACGTGCCCGGTGGTTGCTGGGTCTTCTAGCCGACGATCTGGAAGCCTTCGTCGACAAGGCGCTTCTTGATAGCATCGATCTGGGCCTGGTCGCGCGTCTCCATGCCGACACGCAGCGTGCAGGCAGAGATCGGCAGGTCCGGATCGGACAGGTCGTAGTCGACCGAGACGACGTTCGCGCCGAGCTCGGCGATGATGGTCGAGACCTGCACGAGCTGGCCCGGCTTGTCCGTGAGCTTGAGCGAGAGCGTCGCCTTCCTGCCGCTCATCGCAAGGCCGCGGTTGATGACGCGGGACAGGATGTTCACGTCGATGTTGCCGCCGGAGACGACGCAGACCGTACGCTTGCCCTGAAGCGGGAGCTTTCCGAACATGGCAGCTGCCACAGGAGCGGCGCCTGCCCCTTCGCTCACGAGCTTCTGGCGCTCCATGAGGTTCAGGATCGCGGCTGCGATCTCGTCGTCCGTGACCGTGACCATATCGTCGACGTACTTCTGTGCCATCTCGAACGTGAGCTCGCCCGGGTTCTTGACGGCGATGCCGTCAGCGAACGTGACAGCCGTGTCGGAGGCCTGCCAGGCACCGGCGTGGAAGGCGTCGACCATAGCGGAAGCGCCCTTGGCCTGGACGCCGTAGACCTTGCACGATGGCTTCAGGCTCTTGACGGCGCAGGCGACGCCGGAGATGAGTCCGCCGCCACCGACCGGCACGATCACGGCATCCACGTCGTCGAGCGTGTCCATGATCTCGAGGCCGATCGTGCCCTGGCCAGCGATGACATCCTCGTCGTCGTAGGGATGGATGAACGTGGCACCGGTCTCCTCCTGGAGACGCACGGCCTCGTCGTGGGCATCGTCGTACGTGCCGGGAACGAGCTTCACCTCGGCACCGAGGCGGCGCGTGTTCTCGACCTTCATGATTGGCGCCCCGTCAGGCATGCAGACCGTGCTCTTGACGCCCATGTGGGTGGCAGCAAGAGCCACGCCCTGGGCATGGTTTCCGGCAGAGCAGGCGATGATGCCCTTGTCGAGCGCCTCCTTCGGGAGCTGCGAGATCTTGTAGTAGGCGCCTCTCAGCTTGAAGGAGCCTGTGACCTGCAGGTTCTCCGTCTTGAGATAGAGCTCGTCGAGCCCCGGCACAAGCTGCGGGGCAGCGATCAGGTCCGTCTTCCTTGCAACGCCCTTGAGGACATAGGCCGCGTGGTAGATCTTGTCGAGCGATAGCATGGGCACTCCTTAGATTGCGAGGAAGTTCGTGATGTGCTGGCCTGCCGGAACCATCGGGCGGACCATCTCGTCCGGGTCGAGGACGCAGTCGATGACAGCGCCGGTGCCACCCGCAAGGGCGGTCTTGAGCGCCTCTTCGAGCTCTGCGACCGTGCTCACGCGCCAGCCCGGCAGGTGGTAGGCCTCAGCAAGCTTCACCCAGTCGGGGCCGCGGTCGAGCGTCGTCTCGGAGTAGTGCTGGTCATAGATGAGCGTCTGCCACTGATGGACCATGCCGAGGACGGTGTTGTCGAAGACGACCGAGATGATCGGCAGGTGGTAGTGCTCGACCGTCGCAAGCTCGATGCAGTTCATGCGGAACGAGCCATCGCCTGTGATGTGCACGACCGTCTTGTCAGGATTGCCGACCTGCGCGCCGATGGCAGCGCCGAGGCCGAATCCCATGGCACCGAAGCCGCCCGAGGTGAGGAGCTGGCCAGGATAGGAGTAGTGCATGTGCTGGATGGCCCACATCTGGTGCTGGCCCACGTCCGTGGCGACCATTGTGTCTTCGGGGCAGATGCGCGCGATCGTGTCGTCGATCTGCTTCGGCGTCAGGTGGTCTCCGCCCTCTTCGTACTGGGTCTCCGTCGGGAACGAGAACACGAACTCCTTCCAGACCTTGTGGCTCAGCTGGGGAACCATGCCGTTCAGGAGCTCGAGCACGCGCTTCGCGTCTCCCAAGACATAGTGGTCGCAGCGCACGTTCTTGCCGATCTCCGTCGAGTCGATATCGACCTGGACGATCTTGGCCTGGCTTGCGAACGAGGACGGCTGGAGCGCCACACGGTCGGAGAAGCGGCAGCCTACAGCGATGAGGAGGTCGCAGTTGTCGACGGCCATGTTCGAGGCCTGGGAGCCATGCATGCCAATCATGCCGGTCGAGAGCGGGTCGTTTCCGACGAATCCGCCGCCGCCCATCACGGTGATAGCGACAGGAGCATCGATCCTGTTCGCGAACTCGTTGAACTCCTTGTGGGCACGGCCACGCACGACGCCGCCGCCGCAGATGAGAAGCGGTCGCTCTGCCTCCTGGACCATCTGCGCCAGGCGCTCGACGGCTGCCGTCTCGGGCTCGCGCGTCTCGATGCCGCCCATGAGGCGCTTCGAGAGCTGGTTCGGGAACTCGAAGATGCGGTGCTCCTCGACAGGCACGTACTCGTAGTCGCACTTTGCCTGCGTGACATCCTTCGTGATATCGATGAGGACCGGGCCGGGACGACCGGTGCGGGCGATCAGGAATGCCTGGCGCACGACATCTGCAAGCTCATGGACATCCTTCACGACACGGTTCCACTCCGTGATCGGCTTCGTGATGCCCGTGATGTCGACTTCCTGGAACGAGTCCTTGCCGAGGAGCTTCGAGGACACGTTGCAGGTGATCGCGACGATCGGAGACGAGTCCATGTAGGCCGTCGCGATGCCGGTCGTGAGGTTCGTGCAGCCGGGACCCGATGTCGCGAAGCACACGCCGACCTTGCCGGTCGCGCGGGCATAGCCGTCAGCGGCATGCACGGCACCCTGCTCGTGGCTCACGAGATAGTGGTGAATCTCGGGCGTCTGGTACAAGACGTCGTAGACGTCGAGAATCGTTCCTCCGGGATATCCGAAGACGGTATCGCATCCCTGCTCCTTGAGACACTCGATGAGTATCTGGGCACCTGTGAGCTCCATGCATCCTCCCTCTATGGCGGCAGTGCTTTTCCTGAAAGCATATGCCTCGAGCTGCTCTGCGCAGCGGCCTGTCCTGCAGACGGTGGGTCCCTCAGCCGAGGGGCACTCCGTGTGCAGGACGCCCGGATACGGGTGCATCCGGGCGTCCAGCCAGATCAGGTGCCGGAACTAGTTGTTGAGGAGCTTGTCTTCGTCGTTCCAGGCGTAGAGTGCGCGGATCTGCTTGCCCGTCTTCTCCATCAGGGTCTCGGCCTGCTGACGGCGCATGGCCTTGAAGTGGACCTGGTGGGACTCCTCGGACATGTCGAGCAGGAACTCCTTCGCGAACTCGCCGTTCTGGATGCGCTTCAGGTTGTAGCGCATGCCCTCCTTGGCAG
>JBJEHU010000015.1:0-2743 GCA_051876355.1 Atopobiaceae bacterium
CCAGCAGAGGGCATTCGTGCCGCAGGAGGGGGACGCCGCGAGGCGCCCCCCTCCTTTTATGTGTATAGTGATTCTCAAGGTCCTGCTCCAGCGGGACCTTTCATTGTATAGAGGCTTCTTCACTTTTACGCCGGTAACAGGCATGCAACTCTTCGCCGCTATCCTCTAGACCATAAAACAGCAAGGAGGAGCAGCATATGTCTGTCGAAACAGTCAGAAACTATCTCGAGCCGTATGGCATAGCAGATCACATCATCGAATTCTCGTCTTCCTCAGCCACGGTCGAGGAGGCGGCAGAAGATCTTGGATGCAAGCCGGCCTTGATTGCAAAGACCATGGCATGCATGGTGGGAGAGAAGGCCGTGCTCGTCGTCTGCGCAGGAGACGCGAAGCTCTGGAGCTCTGCCTTCAAGAAGGAGTTCGGCACGAAGCCGAAGTTCGTGCCAGCGGACGAGCTTGTCGACCTTGTCGGACACCCTATGGGCGGCGTCTGCCCGTTTGCCGTGAAGGACGGTGTCGAGACCTATCTCGACTGCTCGCTCAAACGTTTCGATACGGTCTTCCCTGCAGCAGGAAGCGCAAACTCGGCTGTGAAGATTACCCTGCCCGAGCTTGAAGAATGCTCGAAGTCTGAGGGCTGGGTCGATGTCTGCAAGGGTTGGAGAGAAGAAGACGCAGCCTAGCCTGCAATAGTAAAGCTAAACATGAATGAGGGCCGCGCGAGCGGCCCTCTTTTCGTATATCTCAGGGGAGCTGCCTTCCAGCAGCGAGGTAGAGCTCGTACCACTCCCTGCGGGTGAGCTTGATATTTGCACCCTTTGCAAGCTCGGTGAGGTGCTGCTCGTTCGTCGTGCCGACGATTGCCTGCATCTTCGCTGGATAGCGGAGGTTCCAGGCTATAGCGACTGCCGACGGGGTCACGCTGTGCTCGTCTGCAATGCGGGAGAGGACCTCGTTCAGCTTCGGGAACTTCGGATTGTTGAGGAACGTGCCTTCGAAGTAGCCGTACTGGAGGCTCGACCAGGTCTGGATGACCTGGTCATGAGCCAGGGCATACTCGAAGATGCCGCCGTCGCGCATGAACGCATTGCCGCATTCCATGTTCGCGTTGAGCACCGCCTCGAAGGCAGGAGCAAAGGCGACGGAGAGCTGCACCTGGTTTGCGACAAGCGGGAAGGAGCAGGCAGCCTGGAGCCTCCTCATCGTAGCCGGATTCTCGTTCGAGACACCGAAGTCCTTCACGAGACCTTCGCTATGAAGCTCTGAGAGCGCTTCTGAGACTTCGGCTGCATCCATCAGGACATCGGGACGATGGAGGAGAAGAGCGTCCACCTGATCGACTCCCAGGCGCTCCAGGGAGGCATGCGCGGCATCCTTGAGATACTGCTTCGAGAAGTCGAAGTAGGTGATACCGTTGTCGCGGTGGATGCCGACCTTCGTCTGCAGGAAGAACTGGTCGCGGAGGCCCGGCTCCTTCGCAAAGACTTCGCCGAGCAGGCGCTCGGAGTCGCTTCCGGCATAGATGTCGGCCGTGTCGATCGAGTTGATGCCGAGATCGAGCGCGGTGTGGAGGAGGTGGGAGAGCGTCTTCGCATCCATCCCATCCACACGCATGAGGCCAAGCATGACAGAAGAGACCTTCGTCTTCTCCGGCCCGAATTCTGTATAGCGCATAGAGGTCCTTTCAAAGAGGAACTGTTTCTATCAAGTCTAGATGAGATGCGGTCAAGAAAGCAGAAGACGTCCCTGAGCGGCACCACTCATACGCTATGGGAAAGGCACCAGACGGCTTCTGCCATCTGGTGCACTGGAAATCTCTGATGAATGCTGAATGATAACGAGAGCATAGTATCAGTAATATATGTTCCAGTAACAATGTAAGATAGATAAGAAAGGACGTAATATGGACGATACGGCAACGCTGAATACGAAGGTAAGCCTCGAGGATAAGCGTCTCTTCTCCGCTACAGCAGAAGCGCTTGGGATGAATGCTTCGACAGCGCTCAAGGTCTTCGTGAAGAAGTTCAATGAGTATGGCGGATTCCCCTTCGAAGTGAGAAGGAGTGCACAGGCTCTGTCAGAACGCATCCGCGAGGATATGGCGCGAGTCGAAGCAGAGGACCTTGGCCTCATTCCCGATACTTCGGTTTCCTATGAGCCAGGGAAGATGTCGGATGAGGCACTCAAGACGCTGGGTGTCACAGCCAAGGAGCTTGGGCTGTGAGCTGGGAGGTACGGGTCTCAAAGCGCTTCTGGGAGACCATTGCAGCACTCAGAGAGAAATACGAGAGGGCCGAGTATCTGGAACTGATCGATGCGGTACGTGATGTCTTGGACGAGCTTGCCGAAAATGGAAGCGTGATGGTTGCCGGATGGGATGAGCATGTCCTCATCCATGCGCCCTTCGACGATGGATGCCACTTCGAGTTCCATATCCACGACGACGATACCCTCGTCATCTACTTCAAGCGAACTTCCAAGCGCACTATCCGCATGATTGGTGTCTATGGTCATGAAAGCATTCCCAATTCCTGATATGCAGCCTTTCTGGCCGAGAGACACGACAGCCCCATTCCGGATCTTGCTTCGGAGTGGGGCTGTTCTTCATATTGTTCTCTGCAAGCCTTCCAGCGCCATGGAATGAGACGCCAAATTGAGGCAAGGGCTCTCAGATTGTCTTCTTATTCGAAGGGCGGATTGTCAAGCTGAGTGCAACATCTCCCGATAGACCTCGTTGGCCGTC
>JBJEHU010000016.1:0-14371 GCA_051876355.1 Atopobiaceae bacterium
GCGACCGCTGCACGACTTGGTGCAACAGGATTGCTTCTCGAAATTCAATTCACGGCTTGAACGGTCTCGAGCTGGCTGACCCTCCCCTGAGATGGGGCTGGCAGATGCCTGAATGGAGCTCGTGGCATCCCGCAGCCTGAACATCAGGCATCTGCCGCACGCCCCAGGCGAAACGCCGGCACAGAAAGGCCACCGGGCTCGAGAAGCAGCCCGGTGGCTCGAATCGTGCAATCTTGTCGCTTGCCTGCTATTGGAGGGCGACGCTCTCGCCAGCTGAGGATCCTTCAGCCTCGCTGCCGCAGAGGGCGCGGGCGATAGCATGGGCGATGGGGTCGAGGAAGAGCCCTCCCACGACGACGAAACCCCATCCTGTCGTAATGAGCGATGCCCAACGGACGAAGTAGGTCTTGCCATTGTGCTCCCCGAGGCCGCCTGTAAGGATGCACTCGGCAGCGCCGATCACGAGGAAGCAGAGCGTCGCGCCCACCACGACACCTGCGATCTTCTCTGCTGCCGAGCCATGGCGGAAGCCGAAGTGGCTCAGGCAGAAGCCTATGAGCTGGCCGAATGCCGGCAGCGCCGAGGGAATCTCGGCAACCACGTCCGCGACGACGAGCAGGCCCCAGAAGCCCTGGAACGTGGACATGTCAAGGTGCGGAGCCCCTTCGAGGACCGGGAGAAAGGCGCAGAGGAGCAGAGGATTCAGGATGCCGTTGACTGCAGCGGCAGCTGTCTCGACCTTCATGCTATGCGCCCTGCCCTTCCAGAGCCGCATTCATCTTGTCTGCAAGGGCGCCGGAGCTGTAGACGGTCTTGCCGCCGAGAAGCACGAGATCTGCCTCGTGGTCCTTCAGCTCGTCTGCCGGCACAGCGAAGAGGTCGGCATCCATGACAGCAATGTCAGCGAGCTTGCCAGGCTCGAGCGTACCCTGCTCCTGGTCGGTGCCCGAGAGGAAGGCCGAGCAGTAGGTATGGGCCCTGAGCGCAAAGCCGAGCGACACCTTCTGGGAAGGATTGATGCCCTTGTCGCTACCGTAGAGCGTCCTTGTGACGGCGCTCCACACCTCGAGCATGGGGTCGGGCTCGACGACCGGGTAGTCGGACGAGAAGGCCACCATGCCGCCTGCATCGGCGATGCTCTTGATCGGCCACATATAGGGGACCCACTGCTGGCCCATGACGGAAGCATATTCGCCGCTCACCGTCGCATGGATCGGCTGCATGGAGGCAATGACGTTGAGCTTGGCAAAGTGCGCGATATCCTCGGGGCAGCAGGTCTCGATGTGCTCGATCGCATTGCGCAGATCCTTCCTGCCATGGGCAGACTGGACCTCCTCGAAGCAGTCGAGCGCCATCTTGACGCTGGCATTGCCAATGCAGTGCAGACGCGTGGAGAACCCATGCCCGTCGGCATTCATGAGGAGGGAGAGGAGTTCCTCCTTCGTGTAGTTGGGCGCTCCTGAGGTTGAGGGGTCATCTGCATAGGGCGTCGTCTGCCAAGCGGTATGCATCTCGGACACGCCGTCGACAAGCTGCTTGAGCCCCGCCACGCGCACGTGCTCCGTCTTGGGCTCGTCGCGCAGCCGCTCGGCCTGGGAAAGGTCGGCAGCGAGCGGCAGCCACACGCTCATGCGCACCGGCAGCCTGCCGGCACGGTCGAGGGCCATGAAGGAGTCGAGCACGAAGTCATCGGTCCAGCCAGCGAAGGGATAGACCGTGCCGAGAGCCGTGATGCCGCGCCTCACGCACTTGGCAAGGGCCTTTCCGGCCGTTGCCGCCATGTCGCCCGGCACCGTGGAGGCCGCATTGACCGGCTCGCACCAGCCCGGCTCATGCAGGATGCCATTGGGCTCGCCGTTGCGGTAGTGGTCGATGATGCCATTCGGCTTGTCAGGCGTCGAGCGGTCGATGCCGATGAGCTCGAGCGCCTTGGAGTTCACCCACGAGGTGTGCAGGTCCCAGGAGACGAGGTTGCAGGGGCGGTCGGGCAGCACGGCGTCCAGCATCGTGCGGTCGAACTCGTGGTTCGGCCAGGAGGCCTCGTTCCAGCCGCAGGCATAGATCCAGGGGTTCTGGGGGTGGAGCTCAGCGAACTCCTTGACCTTCTTCACGGCCATCTCTGCGCTTGTGCAGTCGGAGAGGTCGAGCGTCACATCCGGATCGTTCTGGACGGCACCGAGGAAGAAGTGGACATGGTTGTCATTGAATCCTGGAAGGACCGTGCGCTCGCCGCAGTCGATGACGCGGGTATCGGGTCCCACATAGGCCGCATAGCCATCATAGGGAGCCACAGCCTCGATTCTGCCGCCGCGCACGACCACGGCAGCCGGACGCTCGAGCTCGTTTTCTGCCGTGAAGACCGACTTCGACAGAAGGATGGCATCTGCCGCCGGATGCATCCCATTCTCATTGCTTGCCATGAAAATCTCCTCCCTACTCTTCGCTCATGGCGACAGAAGCAGCCTCTGCCTTCTCGCGGCGCTTGCCATTCGGATAGATGCCGAAGCCTACGAGCGAGACGAGGGCGAAGCCGCCCCAGTTGATAAGGAGCGAGGTGCCAAGGTCTCCGCCGTTCGACGGAAGCGAGAACACGACCATTGCGATGACGATCATGATGGCCGGGAGATAGGACGCGTACCACACGAGAGCCTTGGGCACGGCGAACGGACGCTTGCGGTCAGGATCGATCCTGCGCAGGCGGGCAAGGGACGGATACATGAAGGCATAGGATGCGAGGAAGATGATCGAGGAGAACGAGAACATCATGTCGAAGATCGCGTTGACGGAGTCGCCGCCCATGTACATGGCGATCGTGAAGAGGATGCCGACGCCGCCGACGATATAGAACGCATAGTCTGACGTGCCGAACTTCGGGTGCTTGTGGCCGAGGATCTTCGACTTGTCGCCGAGGCCTGCGTCGGAGATGATGGCGGAGCAGCCGGCAGCCCAGCCCACTCCGGAAGCGATGAGGGCATAGAGGATAGCGATGACAGCGATGGTGACGACGACGCTTCCTGCCTGCTCGCCGAGGATGCCCACCGCTGCGATGCGGATGGCATCGGCAAAGCCGTTGACGGTGTCGACCTGGCCCTCGGGGATGACAGCGAGGATAGCGACAGTTGCGACCATGTAGCAGATCACGACGGCGATGCCAGAGATGATGGTGAAGCGGGGCACGTCGCGCTCAGGATTCTCGCACTCGGAGGCATAGGCCGTGAGGAGCTCCATGCCGAGGGTGTTGAAGACGATGACAGGGCAGAAGCTTGCCAGCTTGGCCGGCGTCGGCACCCAGGCAGCAAGGCTCAGATCGGAAGCCGGCACGCCGCCGTTCGCTCCCGTGAAGGCAATGGCAAGGACGACGAGCAGCGCGATGAGCGCAATGATGACGGTGCCGCCGTAGGCAGAAATGCGGGCGGGCAGGCTCTTGGAGTAGATGCCGCAGGCGCAGGTGGCTGCGATGAGGGCAATGACGATGGCCATGGAGACGGTCGTCGGCATTGCCGGCCAGAAGTAGGCAGCTGCGATGCCGACCACGGTGACGTAGACGGACGGCAGGCCGAAGACGTAGTTCACCCAGTACCACCAGCCGGTGAGCGATCCGGGCAGATCGCCGAAGGCCTTCGTGACCCACATCGAGATGCCGCCGGCCTCTGTGTAGGTCGAGCCGAGCTCGGCCACGTTGAGGATGGACGGAATGACGAACAGGAATGTCATGATGATCCAGCATCCCAGGCCAGAGACCCCAAAGGCTGCCGACTTGGCAACGGTGTACAGGACCACGAGGCTCGAGATGCCGAACATGACCATCGAGCCGAGCGTGATCTTCTTCCCTCCCATGTTTGCTTCCTTTCGCTTGCGCCTTGCTAGGCAATGTCTGCTCGCCCCCTGCGAGCTCTTCCGTCAAAGCACTCTAGGCGCGCACGGCCGGCCATCCCATGGGCAGGAGGTCTACCTTTATGGGCACATACCTACTCCTGAGGTATCCTGCTCTACAACAAAGGATTCTCTTATATCTAAGTTTTTGCTGGCAGATTGCCTATAGAGGGGAGAGGGGTCCTACACCAAGACTACTCCCCATCTACTCCCTCACTACAACCTGGCGCATTCGTCCATCCGGCGCTCAGCGCCAGTCGCGGCTGGAGATGCGCTGGCGGAGCTCCTCGCGGCTCCTGCAGCCTGTCTTGTGCAGGATGTTCGACAGATGCTTCTTTGCGGTGGACTCCGATATCTGAAGCTCCGAGGCGATTTCTGCATTCGTGCGCCCGTGCGCCACGAGGAAAAGGACGCTCCTCTCGCGGGTCGTGAGGCCATAGGCATCGGATGCGCTCTTGAGCGCCTTCGGCGTCGCGCCCGAGCCGCGCCGGTAGAGGAAGCTCATCTGGTTCTCGAGATGCGGCATGAGCGTATTGAAGATCTCGAGGTCATGCTCGCCGAACGGCTCCTCGCCTCTCTTGCGGGCAAGGGCGATGCAGCCCATGAGGACGCCGTCGCTTGCGATATAGCAGTCGAGGCTGCTGCCGACCCAGAAATCGAACTTTCCCCAGGCATCGTTTGGGCCGGTCGTCGCCGACTCCCGGAAATCGCGGTCCGTGAAGACGACGGAGCGCCGTATGGGATAGAACTGCCGGCAGTAGTCGAGCTGGTAATAGTAGTTCTCGTATGATGCCATCGATCCTTCAGGGGCGCCGATAGCGATGGGATCGGCCAGAGGGTTCTCCGGCCGTGCCTCGTCTGCCAGGAAGAACGATCCCGCATCGTAGGGGACGAGCTGCCTGATGCCGCGCAGGATCCCGAGACGACAGAGCTGTTCGTTCTCGCTGTCGGTGGAGTTCATCTGCGCGACGAGATTGAACATCGCGCGCCATTCCCAGTCCTCGAATGCCACCTGTCTCTCCTCCTCACCGGCAGAAGGCCCATCGCCCAAGCCCGAAGATTGGCTCCCAGGCTGGCGGAGCATGGTCCCTGCGTCTTACCAAGCGAGTATACCGCGGTGCCGGATGCAGGCACGGCCTCCAGGATGGGACGGCAGCCGCTCCTCCCGAGACGGTGCATCTGTTCGATATTTCATACCACCGGTTCGTAATAGCCTATCCAGTCACGTGGTCCGCATATCGTAATACCAATACTGCTCCCCTGAAACTGCCCTGTCATAGCCCTGCAACAGACGCTCCGTACCCTCGTCTGTGTGCTTCAGGGAAGGAGCTTTGATATGAACAATGCAGATACAGCCTTCGTGCTGCTCTGCGCTGCACTGGTGCTGTTCATGACACCAGGACTCGCCTTCTTCTATGGCGGGTTGGGGCGCAGGAAGAATGTCGTAAACAACATCCTGGCATCGCTCTTCACGATCGGCCTCGAGATCACGCTGTGGGTCTGCGTCGGCTTCTCGCTCTCGTTCGGATCTGACCATGGCGGCATCATCGGCGGCTTCGACTACCTCATGATGCAGAATGTCTCGACCGGTGCCGCAGGCCCCTATGCAGCGACGATCCCGTTTCTGGCCTACGCGCTCTTCCAGATGATGTTCTCTGTCATCACCCCTGCCCTCATCACGGGCTCTGTCGCAGGACGCATGCGCTTCAAGGCGCTCTTCGTCTTCATCCTGCTGTGGTCGTTTGTCGTCTACTACCCGATTGTCCATATGGTCTGGGGCCAGGGAGGCCTTCTTGCCTCTATCGGCTCTGTCGACTTCGCCGGCGGCAATGTCGTCCACATCAGCTCCGGTGTCTCTGCGCTCGTGCTCTGCCTTGCGCTCGGCAAAAGGAGCGGCTATGCGGACGTGAACTACCGCGTCCACAACATCCCGCTTGTCGCGATCGGCGCGACGATCCTGCTCTTCGGCTGGTTCGGCTTCAATGCCGGCTCTGCGCTTGCTGCTGATGGCCTTGCTGTCCATGCCTTCGCGACGACGGCGCTCTCTGCCGCTGCAGCAGAGCTGGGCTGGATGCTCATGGATGTGATCTTCGACCGCAAGCCGACGCTTGTCGGTGCCTGCACGGGCCTCGTTATCGGCCTTGTCGCAATCACGCCGGGCTGCGGCTTCGTGCCTCTGGCTGCAGCGCTCCCGATCGGCTTCATCGGTGCCGTCATCTGCTACTTCACCTGCTCCCGCATGAAGGCGCACTTCGGCTACGACGATGCGCTCGATGCGTTCGGCTGCCATGGCATAGGAGGCATCTGGGGAGGCATCGCGACCGGCCTCTTCGCGAACCAGGCTGTGAACCCTGCCCTTCAGTGGAACGGCCTCTTCTACGGCGATACCGGCCTCATCTGTGCCCAGATCATTGCCATACTGGTGACGATAGCGCTTGCCGTCGTGGGCTCCCTCATCTGCATTGCCCTCACGAAGGCGATCTGCGGAACGCTGCGCGTCACGGAGCACGAGGAGCACATCGGCCTCGACCTCACGCAGCACGGCGAGCGTGCCTATCCGTCCTTCACCGGTCTCGATGATTAGCCAGGAGGCTCACATATGATCAAGGTAGAAGCAATCGTGCGCGAAGAGCGCCTCGAAGACGTGAAGGAAGCCCTGCGTGCGATAGATGTGCGCGGCATCACGGTCTCCCAGGTCATGGGCTGCGGCACGCAGCTGGGATATACCCACATGGTCCGCGGCAACAAGATCTCGATGAATATGCTGCCGAAGGCGAAGTTCGAGATCGTCGTCTCGAACGAGGACTGGGCACAGAAGACCGTCGATGCGATTGTGAAGGCCGCCTATACCGGCGAGCCGGGCGACGGCAAGGTCTTCTGGTATGACATCGACCATGCCATCCGCATCAGGACCGGCGAGCGCGATACCGAGGCCATCACCCCGAGCCCCGATGCAAAGTTCGAGGCCCTCTAGAACAAGCCTTCTCTGCAAAGGGCGGACAGAAGCTATCTTCTGCCCGCCCTTTTCCTGTCTCTGTATCTTGCAACTCCTTAGAGGAAGCGCACCTCGGGCTCGAGAAAGACGCCGAACTGCCTCAGGACCTCGTCCTGCACGTGCTCGATGACAGCATGCACGTCCTTCGACGTGGCGTGTCCCAGGTTCACGACGAAGCCGGCATGCTTCGTCGAGACCGCGGCATCGCCGACACGGTAGCCTTTGAGGCCAGCATCGGTAATGAGCTTGCCGGCAAAGAAGCCCTCGGGGCGCTTGAACGTGGAGCCCGCGCTGCCATACTCGAGCGGCTGCTTCTCCTCGCGCCTGCGCGTGAGATCGTCCATCTTCGCCTGGATGGCTGCCTTGTCTCCCGGCTCGAGCGCATAGGTCACCTCAAGCACGACGAGGCCCTCCGTGCGCACGCGGCTCTTGCGGTAGCCGAAATCGAGCTCGCTGTTCTGGTACGTGCGCATATTGCCATCTGCATCGAGCGCCACGAGCGACTCGAGCACGTCTGCCGTCACCCCGTCATAGGCGCCGGCATTCATGAAGGCAGCGCCTCCGACAGAGCCCGGGATGCCGCAGGCAAACTCGAGGCCCGTGAGCCCTGCTGCCTGCGCAGCTGCGCACACATCCTTGAGCGTCGCACCTGCTCCGCAGATGAGCTTCGTGCCCTCGACACGGATCTCAGAGATGCGCTCGAGCGAGACGATGGCACCGCGGTAGCCTGCATCGTCCACAAGAAGGTCCGATCCACGTCCCAGGATGAAGTGCGGCATGCCTGCTGCCTTCAAGACCTCGAGCGTCTTTGTCATCTCGTCGGCAGATCCCGGCAGCACGAAGAGATCGGCAGGGCCGCCGATCTTGAAGGTCGTGTGCGCGCTCATCGGCTCATCCACACGTACATTGCCTTTTCCTACTACAGACTCCAGCTCTTCGGCCAGCTTCTGCGCATCGCTGTTCTGCCCCATATGGTCTCCCTTCCGCTCCGGCGGAAGCCTGATACGTCACCTGTTTATCATTCCCGAGTATAACGGAGCGCCTCCCAGCAGCAGACAGTCTTGCGGCGAAGCACGCATTCGGCATATGCACCAAGCTGGCGCATGCTGTGCGTGGATGAAAGACCTTCGGGCTTGCAGGGGCGTGTCCCGCATGGGCGGGATGCGCTCCGGTTTTTGTCCCCCACACCCTGCCTTTCATGCAACAGTCTCCGCAGTGCTTGTCTTTTCCTGCGCTTTCATCTGCCAAGATGCGCCCCATACGGCCTAGAATGTCTCTTTGCGCAGAATGACAGCAGGAAAGGTTCTTGAGCATGGCAAGCATGACACTGAGGCAGAGATGGCTTCCGATTCTTCTGAGCGGCATCTTCGTCGTCGCAATGGCGGCCGTCTCGGATATCACCTCCTGCTCGGAGATCCTCTTCCCGGAGATCACCGCTATCGTCTGCGGTGCCTGGATCCAGCCGCATCAGGCCTGGAACATCGACCGTCCCCGCATGCTCCTTCTCATGGGCTCAGGTGCCATCTTCGGCCTGCTCCTGAACCTCTTCGTGCCCGGTCCCCTGTGGGTGCGTGCCGTCCTTGGCTATGCGTTCTGTGCCCTCATGATGAACGTCGTGGCAGCAGACATGACGCCGATGCTTTCCGCTGCGATCCTGCCCGTGCTTCTGGGCACACGCGAGTGGATCTACCCTGTCGCCGTGATCGTCCTTGTCTCCCTTGTCTGCCTCGGACAGATCGTGCTCGAGCGCACAGGCCTCAGGGAGCCCATCGACTATCACCCGTTCCGCCTTCCCAAGGACAAGGCCTTTGCAAGCTGGATGAAGCGCCTTGCGGTCTTTGCGGCGATCTCTGCTCCTGCCTACTTCCTGAACCAGCCATTCTTCGCCGTGCCGCCTCTGCTTGTCGCCTACACGGAGTTCACGCGTCCCGACTTCACGCTGCGTCTGCGCCCCTGGAAGGGCTGGTGCGCGCTTGCCGGCGCTGCGATGATCGGCTCTCTGGCACGCGGCGTCGTCGAGGCAGGTGCCCTTCCGATCGAAGTGGCCTTGGCGCTTTCCTTCGTGGGCCTCGTCCTCATCTGGAACGGCCTCAGGTGCTGGCTTCCGCCTGCAGGCGCAGGAATGCTCCTTGCCTTCCTCGTGCCCTACCAGGGGCCTTGGATGTATGGCCTCGAGGCAGCGGCAGGGGCTGCCATCTGGGTGACTGTGGCTGTCTGGGGCTTCGATGGCATCCGTCCTTCGCGCGAGACACGCGAAGAGCGCATCATCGAGGAGCATGCATAAAGACCTTTTGGCCCTCTGGCTCATGCCGGAGGGCTTTCTTCTGTAACGTTTGCATGACAGGAACTGTTTTCAGGAAAGAAAATGTTTCCCTTTTCTTCCTCGGTGTGCTACTGTTCGGCTGACAGTTTCGGGGCGGGGTGCAATTCCCCACTGGTGGTGACGGAGCATGCGTGCTCCCAAGTCCGCGCGCCGCAGAGAAAAGAGCGGCTGATCTGGTGAGAATCCAGGACCAACGGTTACAGTCCGGATGGAAGAAACGGAGGGCCCATTATGGCCACAGCCACTTCTCACCATGACACGCATTCGACGACAGCCCAGGGCGGCTGGAGCACGAAGAGGATAGCCGTCACGGCACTCTTCTGCGCGCTTGCTGCTGTCTGCACACTCTTCATCGAGATCCCTCTCCTGCCTGGTGTGCCCTGGCTCCAGTACGATCCTTCCGGCATCGTCGCGCTCGTCGCAGGCTTCGCGTTCGGCCCTGCTGTCGGCGCCACGGTCTCCATCATCTCCTACCTGCCGCACATCGCGACGGCCTCGGGCTTCTGGGGCATGGTCATGGCCATCCTGGCGACGATCTCGCTCGTGCTGCCGGCAAGCCTCATCTACCAGAAGCACATGACGATGAAGGGCGCGATTGCGGGCATGGTCGTCGGCGCCATCGTCTCTGTCATCTGCTGCATCGTCGGCAATCTGATTGTGACGCCGATCTATGCAGGCATGACAGTAGACCAGGTAGCAGCGCTCATCGTCCCTGCCCTTCTTCCGTTCAATATCGCAAAGGTCCTCATCAACTGCGTCGTGTGCGGCCTCATCTACAAGCCCGTCACGAAGGCGCTCTCCGATAGCGAGTAGGCGCGATGCAGGAAAGCCGCACTTCCGAAATCCGTCTCGATCATGTGACGCTCAGCTTCGAGCATGGCATACAGGCACTCGACGATCTTTCGCTCGACGTCCCCAAGGGCCAGCATCTCTGCATCCTCGGCGCGAACGGGTCGGGCAAATCGACCTTGGCCGCGGTCATCTCCGGCCTTATGGCGCCAGATGCCGGCACGGTCGAGATTGCAGGCGAGCAGGTCTATCGTGACGGCAAGGCCGATTTCGAGGCATACCGCCAGGCCAGACGGAAGTGCGGCCTCGTCTTCCAGAATCCCGGGGACCAGATCGTGACGACGGTCGTCGAGGACGATATCGCGTTCGGTCCCGAGAACCTGGGGCTTCCCCCTGAAGAGATCGACCGCCGCGTGAAGTGGGCACTCCACAAGGTTGCGCTCGAGGCGTATGCGAAGCGTGACCCCACCCGCATGTCCGGCGGCCAGCAGCAGCGTGTCGCAATCGCTGCAACGCTTGCCATGGAGCCCGAGCTCTATGTCTTCGACGAGCCAGGAGCCCTGCTCGATGTGCGCGGCCGCCGCTCCATCATGAAGGCGATACAGAAGCTCTCAGATGCCGGCAGGACCATCATCCACATCACCCATTTCATGGAAGAGGCGCTTGCAGCAGACCGCACGATCGTCCTCTCGAAGGGCAAGATCGTGCTCGACGGCACGCCGCAGGAGGTCTTCTCCCATACCGACGAGATAGCAGCACTTGGCCTCGAAGAGCCCTTTGCCGGGCGTCTCAGCCGCAGGCTCCTCGAAGGTGGGGCAGACATCGCCTGGACCGCGTCCACAGAGACGCTCCTCGATGAGCTTGCAGTGCGCATTCCGGCCACCGAGGCAAGCATCTGCCGCATCACACAGGCAAAGCCCGCTTCCGCCCAGAGCGCAGACGCTCCGGTGCTTTCCGTCTCCCATGTGACCTATAGCTACGCGGACTCCTCCGCACATGCGGCACCTGCCCTGCAGGATGTGAGCCTTTCTGTCGAGCCGGGCGAGTCAGCAGCGATCGTCGGCCAGACGGGTTCTGGCAAATCGACCCTGGCGCGCCTCATCTGCGCCCTCGATGTGCCTGATGCAGGCGCTGTCTCTGTCCTCGGCGTGAGCACCCAGAAGAAGCGTGACCGCCGCCTTCTCCATGGGAAGATCGGCTACGTGATGCAGCACCCCGAGCGTCAGCTCTTTGCCCAGACCGTGGCCGAAGATGTTGCCTATGGCCCGAAGAACCTGGGGCTTTCCGCCGATGAGGTCTCCCGCCGCGTCGCACACGCCCTTGCACTTGTCGGCCTCGAAGGCAGGGAGAATGTCTCTCCGTTCGAGCTTTCGGGCGGCCAGAAGCGGAAGTGCGCCTTGGCCGGCGTCATCGCGATGGAGCCTCATATCCTCGTGCTCGATGAGCCGACCGCAGGGCTCGATCCCCTGGGGCGTCGCGAGCTCAGAAGCATCCTCGATGCCGTGCACCAAGAGGGTGTCGCCACGGTCGAGATCACGCACTCGATGGACGATGCCGCACGTGCCGACCATGTCTTCGTGCTCGACGAGTCGAAGCTCCTTCTGTCCGGCACACCTGCCGAGATCTTCTGCGGCAGGAACGCCGAGCTTCTGCACGAGCGGGGGCTGGGCCTTCCCGCAGCGCTCACATTCGCGCTGGCGCTCGAGGAGCGCCTCGGCGGCGATGGCTGCCCTGCTTCCTCAGCAGGAGACCCGCTCACGATAGATGCGCTTGCAGAGGCACTGCTTTCCATGCTTTCCGAAGGGAGGAGATAGCATGGCCATGAGAATAGGGATAGGCCAGTACTATCCGCATCCCTCCTTCCTCCACAGGCTCGACCCCCGCGTCAAGGCAGGCTGCGCCCTTGCCGTCATGCTCGTGATCTTCTTCATCAGGACCCCGCTCCAGCTCCTCTATGTCTATGCGCTCGCATTCGCGCTCATAGCGGCAAGCAGGATTCCTGCAAAGAAGGTCGTGGAGTCCATAAAGCCGCTCGTCCTGATCCTCATCTTCCTGGGCATCTTTAACCTGTTCTTCGTGCGCGCAGGCGTGTCTATCCTCTCGCTCGGCCCTATCGAGATCACCTCGGTCGGCCTCTGGGATGCCGTGCTCTATCCCCTGCGCTTCTCGATTGCGATCCTCGCAGGAGCCCTTCTGCTCCTCACGACGACACCGACCGAGCTCACGGACGCCTTCGACGGCGTGCTTGCCCCTCTGAGCCGGCTTGGCCTTCCAGGGCATGAGCTTGCGATGGTCTTCTCCCTCATGCTGCGCTTCATCCCGACGATCGCCGACGAAGCCTCTGCCATCATCGATGCCCAGAGGGCACGAGGCGGCGGCTGGGATTCGGGCTCCTTCTCCCGCCGCATCCACGGTATCGGCCCTGTCATCATCGCCCTCCTCGCAAGCTCTGTCCGCCATGCCCACAACGTGGGGCGTGCGCTCGATGCCCGCTGCTATGAGGGAGGGCATGGCCGCACGCAGTGGCACCCGCTCCATATGGAGAAGAAGGACTGGGCAGCGCTTGCCATATGCGCCGCAGCGCTTGTCGGCCTCTTTCTCGTCGGCCTCATCTAGCGCTATCACCTGCTCTTCTTGTGCAGTTGCCGACACAGGCCTTATGCACGCTAGAATGGATAGGTTCAAGTATCATTTCCCGATGCTTTGCATCGGCAAGCAAAAGGCTGAGCATGAGCAATGTGTCTGACGAGATCGCGAAGCGCCGCACCTTCGCGATCATCTCCCACCCTGATGCGGGCAAGACGACCCTGACCGAGAAGCTCCTCCTCTATACCGGCTCCATCCAGACCGCCGGTTCCGTCAAGGGCAAGTCGAGCTCGAAGCATGCCGTATCCGACTGGATGGACATCGAGAAGGAGCGCGGCATCTCCGTCACGTCCTCCGTCCTCCAGTTCACCTACGAGGGCCACTGCATCAACATCCTCGATACCCCGGGCCACCAGGACTTCTCCGAGGATACGTACCGTACCCTCATGGCTGCCGATGCCGCTGTCATGGTCATCGACGGCGCCAAGGGCGTCGAGGCGCAGACGATCAAGCTCTTCAAGGTCTGCACCCTCCGCCATATCCCGATCTTCACGTTCGTGAACAAGCTCGACCACGACACCCGCGACCCCTTCGACCTCATGGAGGAGATCGAGGACGTGCTCGGCATCGGGACGTATCCAATGACATGGCCGATAGGGTCGGGCAGGAACTTCAAGGGCGTCTTCGACCGCAATTCCCGCCATGTCATTGCCTTCGAGGGCGATGGCCGTGCAAACGCGACGAAGAAGGTCGGCGAGATCGAGGCAGAGCTCGGCGACCCTGCGCTCGACGAGCTCATCGGCGAAGAGAACCATAAGAACCTGATGGACGATATCGAGCTCCTGGACGGTGCAGACAACGAGTTCGACCTCGATGCCGTGCAGCACGGCAAGCTCACGCCTGTCTTCTTCGGCAGCGCCCTCACGAACTTCGGCGTCGAGCCGTTCCTCAAGGACTTCCTGCGCCTTGCCCCTGCCCCTCTTGCCTACAAGGACACGATCTCCGGCGAGAAGATCGACCCTGCCACGAACCCGTTCAGCGGCTTCATCTTCAAGATCCAGGCAAACATGGACCCGAGGCACCGCGACCGCATCGCCTTCGTGCGCATCTGCTCCGGCAAGTTCGAGCGCGGCATGGATGCCTACCATGTCCAGGGCGACCGCCACATCAAGCTGGCAACCGGCACGGCCATGATGGCAGACGACCGTGCAACCGTGGACGAAGCCTATGCCGGCGATATCGTAGGTCTCTTCGACCCGGGCATCTTCTCCATCGGCGATACCGTCTGTGCCGGCAAGACGCCTGTCAAGTATCCGCCGATCCCGACGTTTGCCCCTGAGCACTTCGCCCGCATCACGCAGGTCGATACGCTGAAGCGCAAGCAGTTCGTGAAGGGCATGGAAGAGCTTGCTCAGGAAGGCGCCATCCAGATCTTCCGCGAGATTGGTGCAGGCCTCGAGTCCGTGATCGTCGGCGCCGTCGGCGTCCTCCAGTTCGATGTCCTCGAGCAGCGCCTCCAGAGCGAATACCATGTCGCCGTGAGAAGGACGCCCCTTCCCTACGCGATCATCCGCTGGATCCAGAACTCGCCCGACGAGCTCGATGTGAAGACCTTGAACCTCACGCGCGACACCTGCCGTGTCGAGGACATGAGGGGCGGAAGACTCCTCCTCTTCACGAGCCCCTGGAACCTGAACTGGGCAGAGGAGAACAACAAGACACTGAAGCTCTCCGAGTTCGGCAATATTGCCTTGGCGGATTAGCATTCTGAGTGCAACACGATCCGCCATCTCATGAATGTGGCG
>JBJEHU010000017.1:0-2680 GCA_051876355.1 Atopobiaceae bacterium
CGAATCTGGCGTCATCAACAAGACCTGCCTGGTCTACGGACAGATGAACGAGCCGCCTGGAGCACGCCTCCGTGTCGCCCTTGCCGGCCTTACGACCGCAGAGTACTTCCGCGATCAGGGCCAGGACGTCCTGCTCTTCATCGACAACATCTTCCGCTTCTCGCAGGCAGGCTCTGAGGTCTCCGCACTTCTTGGCCGTATGCCTTCCGCAGTCGGCTACCAGCCGACGCTCGCTACGGAGATGGGCGACCTGCAGGAGCGCATCACCTCGACGCGCGAAGGCTCGATCACGTCAGTCCAGGCAGTCTACGTCCCGGCAGACGACCTGACCGACCCGGCGCCGGCAACGACGTTCACGCACCTGGACGCCACGACGGTCCTTTCGCGTGCCATCACGCAGCTCGGCATCTACCCGGCAGTCGATCCTCTTGCCTCCTCCAGCTCCGCCCTCGACCCTGCTGTCGTCGGCGAAGAGCACTACCGTGTCGCCACGGCCGTGCAGGAGATCCTGCAGGAGTACTCCGACCTCCAGGACATCATCGCCATTCTCGGTATGGACGAGCTCTCCGAAGAGCAGCGCCAGACCGTCAACCGTGCCCGCAAGGTCCAGCAGTTCCTCTCCCAGCCGTTCCACGTGGCCGAGAAGTTCACGGGCCAGCCGGGCGTCTACGTCAGGGTCGAAGATACCGTCCGCTCGTTTGCTGCCATCATCGACGGCGAATGCGACGATATCCCCGAGCAGGCATTCCGCAATGCCGGCAACATCGACGATGTCCGTGCACGTGCAGCTAAGATGAAGGCCGAGGCGGAAGGCTCCGCCGAGGCTGAGTAGGGAAGTACAGATGGCAGAACTCACCTGTCAGATAGTGCGACCGGATAGGCTCCTCCTCGAGGGGCCTATCGCCCATGTCGTGCTTGTCTCATATACCGGCGAAGTCGGCGTCTGGCCGGGCCATGCCTCTGAGATCCTCGCTCTGGGCGACGGCGTCATGCGCATCACCCGCCGCAAGGAGGATGGCGGCGACCTGCGCCGTATCGTCATTTCCGGCGGCTATGCCGAGATTGACAACAACACGGTCATCGTGCTTGCCGACCATGCGCGTGACATCGACGATATCGATCCTGCGGTCGTCGAGCAGACGAAGCAGAAGGCACTGGACGCGAAGAACGCCCTGCCGGAAGACGACCACCGCCGCGCGTACTACCAGAACAAGATCGACTGGTGCGACCTTCTCCTGAAGGAAGCGCCTACGGCAGCCAAGAAGACCGCCTAGATAGGAAGTACATGGAAGTAATCCAGATAGAGGGTGGCTATCCCGTCACTGGCGAGGTGACCGTCGAGGGAGCGAAGAACTCTGCGCTGAAGCTCATGGCGGCAACGATCATGGCGCCCGGCACGACGACGCTCACGAATGTCCCGAACATCTCGGATGTCCATGTGATGGGCAAGGTGCTCAAGCGCCTCGGCGCCACGATCGAGGTGCGCGACACCCATACCCTCGTGATCGATACCTCGAACGTGGACAAGTGGGAGACGCCGTATGAGCTTGTGGCCCAGATGCGCGCCTCCACGGCCGTGCTCGGGCCCCTTCTTGCCCGCTTCGGCAAGGCCATCGTCGCTATGCCCGGCGGCTGCAACATCGGCGCCAGGAAGATCGACATGCACATCCTCGGCCTCGAGGCCCTGGGTGTGAAGTTCGAGATCGACCACGGCAACATCCATGCCTCTGCCCCCGACGGCATCAAGGGCGCCATGGTGACGCTCGAGTTCGCTTCGGTCGGAGCGACAGAGAACCTGATGATGGCGAGCGTGTTCGCGAAGGGCACGACAACCATCGACAATGCAGCCCGCGAGCCTGAGATCGTCGACCTCGCGAACATGCTGAACGAGATGGGTGCCAACATCAAGGGCGCCGGCTCTCCGATCATCGAGGTCGAAGGCGTGAAGGAGCTTCATCCTGTCGAGCATGCGGTCGTCGGCGACCGTATCGAGGCAGGCACGTTCCTTGCTATCGCTGGCCTCACGAAGGACCCGATCACGGTCCGCGGCTTCGAGCCGCAGCATCTGGGACTCGTGCTCAGGAAGTACGAGGAGATGGGCATGACGGTGGAGCGGGGAAGCCGCTGCTGCACCGTGTCCAGAAAGGGCACCCTGCGTCCTGTCGATATCCAGACGCTTCCGTATCCGGGCTTCCCGACGGACATGCAGGCCCAGACGATGTGCGTGCTTGCGCTTGCGGAGGGCACCTGCATCATCACGGAGAACATCTTTGAGAACCGCTTCATGTTTGCCTCCGAGCTCAACCGCATGGGAGCAGACATCAAGATCGAGGGACACCACGCAATCGTCCATGGGGTCAAGAGCCTTCAGGGCGCCCAGGTGAAGTCGCCCGATCTCCGCGGCGGCGCTGCTCTCGTTATGGCAGGCCTTGTGGCGGAAGGCACGACGACCGTGTCGGCCATCCACCATATCGACCGCGGCTACGAGCGCTTCGTCGACAAGCTCCAGTCGCTCGGTGCCCACGTCGTCAGGAAGACGATCGACGCCGAGGACGAGGATTTCCTCTAATCCGCACCGCTTCAGGACCATGAAGGCGCAGCTTCCGGGCTGCGCCTTTTTTCATGCGGCGGATTGTCAAGCTGAGTGCAACATCTCCCGATAGACCTCGTTGGCCGTCTT